>CAMJOE010000106.1:0-9690 GCA_946407485.1 uncultured Prevotellaceae bacterium
AAAGGACGACAGAACCCTACAGCAAGTTGTAGTTAAACCTATTACATATTCTGTCGCCCTTCCAGGGCTTTTATATCGTGAATGACATAGCTCCGGGGGTTGCACCCCCGTCTGTGTTCTGTCGCACCTTTGGTGCTTTTTGTAGGACAGCAATGGTTTTTTATCTCACTCCAGTTACTTTCGTCCCTTTCTCTCGATTTTGAGCAATAGGCTGCTGCGGGGCTGCGGCAGGGTGAGCGTGAAGCCCGTCATCAGTTGGCGTCCTATGAGCTCTTTCTCTTCGTCTTTCTCTTTATCAAGAATGCGATAGGTGGCTGATGGGTCGAGGCCGCGGAGCTGTACTTCGCAGGTCGCCTCGGGGCACGCTGCCCGACGGAACGCCACGACGTAACCCGTGTCGTCGGATGGCCGGTGCAGTTGATAGGCCAGCCAGATGTCGTCGCCCGTCAGGTCGCCCGTGCCGCTCAGCGGATAGTAGTCCTCATAGAAATAGGGCCGTACCTCCCGGAATTCCTGCATGGTGCGCTGCATGTCGGTGAACGACTCCCCCTGCTGCGTCAGCTTCCAGTTGAACACCACGGCGCTGCCCAGCGAGGAGCGCGAGTCGAAGGCATCCACGTGGTAGCTGCCCGTGGCGTGCTGCGGCAGATAGTACTCGAGGCCGTAGGTGTGGCACTGATAGCCGACGGGCTCGCCGTAGCTGTAGTCCGTGCGCCACATCGGTGCGCTGCGCAGCATCGTCTCGTAGTCGAGGCGTCGCCCTCCGCTCGCGCAGTTGTCGATGAGGAGGCGCGGAAAGCGGCTGAGCAGGTAGTCCCAGAACCGGTAGAGCCCCATGACGTACTTCACCTCGGTGATGCCCTTGCGCCCCTCCGCATCACTCGCCAGCCAGATGCTCTCCGGCGCGATGTTGAAGTCCTGACGATAGAGGTCGATGCCGTTCTCCTCGAGTATGTCGCCGATGGTCTTGCTCAGCCAATCGCATGCCTCGGGGATGCCGAGGTTGAGGAGACGGTTGTCGCCGCCCGCCGCCAGCATCCATTCGGGATGTTCGCGCTCCCAGCGGCTGCCTTTATAGACGCGTTCGGGCTCGAACCAAACCATGAACTGCGCCGCTGCCTTCCGATGGATGTAGTCGGCGATGGGGCGGAGGCCGGCGGGGAATCGCTCGGCGTCGGGCGTCCAGTTGCCTACGGTGTTGTACCAGTTCTTGCCAGTGGCGTGGTCGGCTGCCTCGCTGTACCAGCCCGCATCGAGCCAAAAGGCTTCGGGGGTGAGGCCGAACATTATCGTCCTCTGCACGAGGGCAATGGCGTATTCCGTGGTCATGCAGGAGTATTCGTTGCAAGGCGCAGGGTCGCCCCAGTTGAAGCCTCCGAACATGGGATACCAGGCGGGCTTTCCGTCGATGTGGCGCGAGTGGTGGGCCAACAGGAAACGGCGGAAGCGGTTGTGGCCCGTCATGCGGTCGCTCCCCTGCCAGAAGAGCAGGCAGATGCTGGCGGCTCGGATGCGCTCGCCCGGTAGCAGACCGGCATCGAGGTGCTTCAAGCCAGCTCTCAGCATGAGCTGCCGCTCGTCGGGAGATGTTATCATGCTCTCCCAAGTGCCCGTCCATCCGATAGCTACCATCACGCCTTCGGTCTTTGACGTCTGGAGATTGAAGAAGGGAAATGCGCCGTCGGAAGAGCGTCCGCCTTGAGGCATCATCGTGATGGTGTCGCCTCTCAGGAGGGAGCGTTCGTGCGGGGCGAAGTCGGCGCGGGTGGCGTTGCTGCCGTTGGCGTAATAGAGGACGGGCGCGGCGGCAGGGTGACGGAAAGTGATGTCGGCCGTCTCGACGTGGCTGATGGCGGGCGTGACGTCGGTCCCCGTGTTCTCGAAGCGCAGCACCCATTCCACGGCACTATAGTCCGTCCATCCCGTCACCTCGCATTCCACCTTCAAGCCCGACTTGTCGGTATAGGTGGCGAGGTAGCGCACTTGATGGTCTTCGGTACCCGGAAGGCGTGTAAGGGAATGTCGGCATCTGCTCAGGATTTTCGATGAGGGTTGTCCGCCGTATTCGAACGAGAAAGGTGGCGTCTTCCCCTTGCCGAACTGCGATGCTATCCAGCGTTCCACCTCCACCTGCCTGCCGTTTAGTATGGCGACGCCTTGTGCCCTCAGAGATGATGCACTGACAAACAGGACGACTGCATAAAGAAAGGATGTCAGGATGTTTTTCATAGCGATACTTCGTCCCGAATAATGACTATTGGTCGGGGTTGGCAAGAATGGCGAGATAATCGTCCAAACTGATAATGTCCACTTTGGGGTAGTTGATGTGTTTAAGGCAATTGAAATGTGCATCTTCTGTCACAATATATCGTGCTCCGGCAGAAATGGCACAATTGACAAACTTATTGTCGTCTGGGTCTTGAGCAATCAGATGAAAGTCATAGTATACATTCACCAATAAGGTATAAGGATTGTCGATGATAGCCTTTGTGATATAATCCGCAACTCGCTTGTTTGTGAGGCGTTGAAGTATTTCAGTGTATTCGTTGAGAATCTCAGTAGTTACGCACAGCCAGCAGCTTCCGTCAAAACACGAATCCCAAATCGGACGATATTCACTCCTGGGAGGAATGCATTGAATGAGCGTGTTTGTATCGAGAAGAATCTTTCTCATCATTAATTTGCCAAGATGTCGCGAAGATGCATGTTGCGAAGTTCCTGGAGTCGCTCTTGATTGAGCCTCCCGGAATCCCATAGTTCATCCAGTGCCTTGTCCGCAAGTCCTCTGTAATGTGTGGTGAGAACTTGCTGCAGCTCAAGAAGCCCTTCTTCTGAACTATCATAAGCAAACATCTGTAAGAGCAGCTGCTGAGAAGGATTGAAGACTGTTGGCTGGGCTGAATAAGTTGCCGGAGGCTCACTCGCTTTCAGGGGCTCTTCTTTGTAATTTGGATAATTCTTCATAGTTTTGTTTCTTTTTGCTACTGCAAAAGTAATGATTTATTTGATACAAACAAAGAATCTTCCAGTTTTTCTTTTGTTTATCCTTATTGGTCGGGGTTGGCAACAAAGCCTTGATAGCGCTCGGGCAGGTCGTTCATAATGGCCTCGTAGCTCTGCTCGAGGGTACGTTGCACGTCTTCAGGACCTTGGCCGGTCGGCTCGATTGGAGCATGAATGACGAGCCGCAGCGGGTGCCACGTCAAGAAACCAATGCCTTTCTGGCGCGGAAGGACATCGAAACTGCCGTCTATCGTCACGGGCACGACGGGCAGCCGCAACTCGTCGGCCAGTTGGAAGGCGCCGCGGCGGAACTTCCCCATGTGGCCGGTGAAGGTGCGGGCTCCTTCGGGAAAGACGACAAGCGAAACGCCGTGCTTCAGGACTTCGCGCCCCTGCTCGTAGGTCTTGTGAATGGCCTTCGGACCGCTCTTGTCAACAAAGATGTGACCGGCACTCTCGCATGCCTTTCCTACGAGGGGAATGCCTCGCAGCGACTTCTTCATCATCCAGCGGAAACTGCGCCCCAGGTAACCATAAATGAGAAAGATGTCGTAGGAGCCTTGATGGTTGGCTACGAAGACGTACGACTGCCGCTTCTCGAGCAACTCGCGCCCCTCGACCTTGACCGGCAGCAGCATCCCCCAACACATAAAGCGGCTCCATACCATCGCGGGATAGTAACCCCATGTGCGTGCCTTGCCGAAGGTGCAACCGATGATGGTGACGATGGCAGTCAGCACGGTAGCCAAAAGAACGAATGGCAGGGCGATGAAAAGCTGGTAGAGACGATAGAACATCAAGTAATTTACGATTTGACGATTTACTATTTACGATTATTATTAATTTACGATTTGACGATTTACTATTTACGATTATTATTAATTTACGATTTGGCGATTCTAATTAATTTACGATTTGACAATTTACTATTTACGATTTATTTACGATTTAGTAATTTAACTATTTACAGTGCGGTAGCAAATTCTTCATTCTTCACTCTTCATTCTTCACTTAAGAGGGGAAGGCTGTCGGGTGAAGCTGTTAGGGTTGAGGCTGTTTCGCCTTCTGGATGTATTCCCTGACGTAGGGATGCCCTAAGAAGTATGGGGGAGCGTCTATGATGAGCTGCTCTATCTGCGGGGTAAGGACGGGGTGGGGCAGGTGGCTCGTCATTATCATGAAGATGCCAGGTCCTAATACATTATTATAATTCGCGCGTATGAAGCGGGAAATGAGTTCGTCATTCTCGGCGGAAAGCTCTCTCGACTGCTTGTCGAGTTCATACATTATCTCGTCGTAATCCGTCCCGTCCATAATCATTTGCGCATGCAGGTGCGGCAGTTCGGCCATGCGTGCGTCGAGTTGCGTCTTGCGTTGGATGAAGCCCGAAAGGGTGTCGTTGAGGGGCGTGCCCGTGGCTGTTTGCTGCGTCTCGCCGATGGTCAGCTTCACCTCGCCCTCTTCGAGCACAATGGGCATTAGGCTCAAGTCGCCCATGAAGACGTTGGCAAGCATCGTAGAGTCCATTCCTCCACCGAAAGAGAACTTGCCGTGCACAACTCTTGTCGAGTCGATGCTCTTCATTTCGCCGTCGACATAGACCTTCAGGGTCAGCACCTTGCCTTCGAGCTCGTCCACATTCGAGGAACCTCGCACCATGTACTGGCTCTTGCAGGAAAGCAACATGATGACAGACAACAGGCCACAAACGACAGACCACGGACTATAGACCATTGAACATTGGGCATTGCTCCGCCTGCGCTTGACCGAAGGTAAACTCCGGCTTTGCTGCCTGACCGAAACGAAGTTCTGGCTTTGCCGCCTGAGCGAAGCGAAGAACCTTGCCTTATGTCCGCTGCCTATTGTCTGTGGTCTGTGGTTCGTGGTCCGTAATTTGTTGTCCGATGTCCGTGGTCTGTTGTTCATAGTCACGTTTGCTCGTTAAGGCATCGCAAAGATACACAATCTTCTTCAAACGGCAAAGCAATTAAGACTATTTAACCTAAAGCCTCCCTTCAGAGGGGGTGGGAGATGGCTTTTACATCTTGGCCATCGCCTGTTCGAGGTCGGCAATGATGTCGTCCACGTTCTCGATGCCTACGCTCAGGCGCACCAAATCGGGCGCAATGCCTGCCTCGAGGAGCTGCTCGTCGCTGAGCTGGCGATGGGTGTGGCTTGCCGGGTGCAGAACGCAAGTGCGTGCATCGGCCACATGGGTCACGATGCTGATGAAGTCGAGGTTGTCCATGAAGCGAATCGCCTCTTCCTTCGTGCCTTTCAGTCCGAAGGCAATCACGCCGCAAGTGCCGTTCGGAAGGTACTTCTGGGCCAACGGATAGTATTTGTTTGAGGGCAGGCCCGCATAGTTCACCCATCCCACTTTCGGGTTCTTCTCGAGCCACTCGGCCACCTTTTGCGCGTTTTCGCAATGGCGTGGCATGCGAAGGTGAAGCGTCTCAAGGCCGAGGTTGAGAAGGAATGAGTTCTGTGGCGACGGGATGCTGCCGAGGTCGCGCATCAGCTGGGCAACGAGCTTGGTGGTGTATGCCATCTTGCCGAAAGCCTTCGTGTAGGTCAAGCCGTGATAGGACTCGTCGGGTGTGCAAAGGCATGGGAACTTCTCTGCGTAGTCGTCCCACGGGAAGTTGCCGCTATCCACAACTACGCCGCCCACCTGAGTGGCGTGGCCGTCCATATACTTTGTGGTGGAGTGCGTCACGATGTCGCAGCCCCATTCAAAGGGACGGCAATTGATGGGCGTGGCGAAGGTGTTGTCCACGATGAGAGGTACGCCGTGCCTGTGAGCCATCTTGGCAAAGCGCTCGATATCGAATATGTTGCAGCCGGGGTTCGAGATGGTCTCTCCAAAGAAACATTTGGTGTTCGGGCGGAAAGCGGCCTCGATGCGCGCGTCGTCCCAATCGGGGTCGACGAAGGTGCACTCGATGCCGAGCTTCTTCAGCGTCACGCCAAAGAGGTTGAACGTACCACCATAAATTGTGTTTGACGTGATGAAATGGTCGCCTGCCTGGCAGATATTGAAGATGGCGTAGAAGTTCGCCGCCTGTCCGCTGCTTGTCAAGACAGCGCCGACGCCGCCTTCGAGGGCTGCAATCTTCTGAGCGACGGCGTCGTTCGTGGGGTTGGCGAGGCGGGTATAGAAGTAGCCGCTGTCCTTGAGGTCGAAGAGCCGGGCCATCTGGTCGCTCGTCTCATAGCGGTAGGTTGTACTCTGATAGATGGGAAGTTGCTGCGGTTCGCCCTTCTTGGGCTTCCATCCGCCGTGGATACAAATGGTTTCGAGGTTCTTCTTCATGATAAACAGGTCTTTTTTGTGAAAATCCCGCAGCGGCTCAGCCGTTACGGGATTCTTCTTTGTTGTGGAGGTGCCTGGCGGATTCGAACCGCCGTGCACGGTTTTGCAGACCGGTGACTAAGCCACTCATCCAAGGCACCAACGTTATCTGCAATTTGACAAATTACAATTTCACTGTAAACAGACTTCTTTTGCCGAATTGCGGTGCAAAGATACGACAAAAAGTGAAAAGAGAAAAGTGAAAAGAGAAAAATTTTCGCCTTTACGTCATTTTTTTCCCTTTAAGTCGCTTTTTGCTTACTTTATCATGACTTTGCGCCCACCTATTATATATATACCGCGCGTCAATTTCTCGCTTGTGACTTTGCGTCCGCCCAGGTCATAGACCTCGTCTTGAAGCTTGAATGTTGAATTTTGAATTGCGGCAATGCCTGTTGTGAAGTCTTGTACGGCTTGATATGCTGCCTGGAGCGTTTCGATGGCTTGGCGGAACTGTTGGGTCTTGTAGTTGCCGGGGTTGTCGAGTATCTCTGCGGCAGCCTGCTTGGCTGTGTTGAAGGCGACGAATACGTCCAGTTCTTCGTCTTCCGGGTTGATGACGTATTTGTTGCATGCAGTGAGCAGGGAACCGAGCTCGTAGCGGTCCACGATGGCGCGGCACATGCGGGCCGTGTTTTCCATCAAGGACGTGCCGCTGCACATTGCTCCCATCGAGGCATCGCTGTCGGCACCGGTGTAGGGATAGCGCCAGTCGTAGTTGCAGAAGACGATAGGATAGCGGTCGAGTTTGAGGTTATTCCACATCATTTTCGTGTTCGTCAGGATGTAGTTGAAGATGGTCTTGCGGTTGCTTGCCGTCATGTTTTCGTCGAGCACATAGTTGACGGCATAGGGGATGAGCACGGCTTTGAAGATGCTTTGGTCGCCGCTTGAGCCTTCACTGCGCAGGATGTTGCCACCGCTTGTGCAGCGGTCGCTGGCAAAAGCATAATTAATATATGTATAGGCCAGCGTCTTGTACTTGTTCTTGATGGAAGAGTTCTCGTCCGTTATGTGATAGAGGATGCGGCAGGCCTCGCCGAACGTGCCTTGGGTATAGGTCAGAGGCGGTTCCTCGACGCGTCCGTCGCTCTTGACGATGTTCTTGGCGGTGTATTTGTAGAGTTTCTTGGCATACTCCAGATACTTCTCGGTGCCATACTTCTGATAGAGCTTTGCAGCGATGAGTGTTGCAGGCGATTGCGTGCAGGCATTCGGGCCGTCTTTTCCTGAATGTGTGGACCAGGGGAGCCAAAGGCCGCCTGAGGCAGCATCCTCTTTGGCTCGCTTGATGATGTAGTTGTCGAAGACCTGCCTGGCTATGGTGCTATAGGCGGCAGTGCCCGTAGCCTCGCCGATGTGCAGAAGAGTAAGTGTTATCCAGCACATGTCGTCGGTGTAGGGGTTCTCAAACATCTTATACCCCGAGGTGGTGTTGGGAGTCGTGGATGTAGCCGCAGGCGCACCTGAATAGTTGTTGGCCTTGTTCTTGTACCAACGCTTGATGTATGTGAGGTATCGATTGGCCAGTTCACCGTCGATGCCCTTATGCCGCTCATAGTTATAGACAACGACGTCAATGGCGTGCGCCTGCGTCCAATAGGCGTTGTTGGCATAACGCTTATAGCTGACGTTGAAATACCCCTTGTCCTTGATCATGAAGGACTCGATGAAGGCGTTGGTCATGGAATCGGCCTTCGTCTCGTAGGTGTCTTTTACAAGTCTGTAGAGCTGATTGATGCCAGACGTCTGGGCATAGATTCCCATACCCAACGATATCAGCGATATGAGGGCGGCAAGTCTTTTCGTCATCTTTTTACCTGATAAAGTGAAGAGTGAAGAACGAAGAGTGAAGAATCAAAGTTTCCTTTGGTCTCCAAATGTGATTCTTATTCCTCACTCTTCCCTCTTCGTTCTTCGTTTTTCGTACTTCAGTTGTTATTACTTCTTCAGCAAGTCACGGATTTCGGTGAGCAGCTTCTCCTCGGCACTTGGTTCGGGAGCAGGAGCGGGAGCAGTCTCTTCCTCTTTCTTGCGAGTCAGGGCGGCGATGCCCTTCACCATGAAGAAGATACAGAGGGCGATGATGAGGAAATCCACGACGTTCTGGATGAACTGTCCGTACTTGAGCACAGCAGCTCCTTCGCCATCGCCAAACTTAAGCACGAGGCTGGTGAAGTCGACATTGCCCGTTGCCATACCTATGAGGGGCATCAGCACGTCGTCCACCAAGCTGCTGACGATTTTACCAAACGCACCGCCGATGATGACACCGACAGCCATGTCCATCACGTTACCTTTAAGCGCGAACGCTTTGAAATCTTGAATAAATGACATAGAATTAAAAGTTTAAAAGTTGAAATATTTAAAAGTTGAAAAGGTTTAATGTTATTTTACTTGCAAAATTGGAATTTTGATTTAGCAAATTCGTACTATTAGACATTTTTTATACGTTATCGAGTGCGAATTTAAAAAGAATTTTGTAATTTTGCAGCGCAAAAAGAATAAAAAGTGAAGAAAAAGGTCATTTTTGTATCAATTTGCCTGCTTTTGGCACTAATTGTAGCGGCTTGCAAGTCGTCACATTACTGCAATTGCGGGTAAATCAATTCATAATTCACAATTCATAATTCATAATTCATAATTCTCAACTCTTAATTGACAAATTCAACAGTTCAAATTATTATAAACCCTTTTAATTAACACAAAAAAAATGGCAAACGTAAAAGTTGCAATCAACGGTTTCGGCCGTATCGGTCGCCTCGCTTTCCGTCAGATGTTCGAGGCTGAAGGTTATGAAGTAGTCGCTATCAACGACCTGACCAGCCCCAAGATGCTGGCTCACCTCCTCAAGTACGACACCGCTCAGGGCGGTTTCTGTGGCAAGTTCGGTGAGAACAAGCACACTGTAGAGGCTACTGAGAACTCTATCATCGTGGACGGTAAGGAGATTACCATCTATGCAGTGCCCAACGCAGCTGAGCTGCCCTGGGGCCAGATCGGCGTAGACGTCGTTCTCGAGTGCACAGGTTTCTACACATCTAAGGAGAAGGCTTCTGCTCACATCCAGGCTGGTGCCAAGAAGGTTGTCATCTCTGCTCCCGCAGGCAACGACCTCCCCACCATCGTCTTCAACGTGAACCACAAGACCCTCAAGAAGGAAGATACAGTCATCAGCGCTGCCAGCTGCACCACCAACTGCCTCGCTCCCATGACGAAGGCTCTCAACGACTTCGCTCCCATCCAGAGCGGTATCATGACCACCGTACACGCTTATACTGGCGACCAGATGATTCTCGACGGTCCTCAGCGCAAGGGTGACCTGCAGCGTG
>CAMJOE010000107.1:0-9661 GCA_946407485.1 uncultured Prevotellaceae bacterium
CTGAAGCCAAGAAGCCCCTCTTCGCCAAGCAGATATTGGAGCGCAACCAGAACAATGTCCGCTCGCACTTTAACCATCCTGCCATCATCGTTTGGTCGCTCGGAAACGAGACGGTCAACGGCCCGAACTTCGAGGCTGCCTACGACTGGGTGAAGGCTGAGGACAAGAGCCGTCCCTGCCAATGGGAGCAGGCACATCGCGAAGGCCGCAACACCGACATCTTCTGCCCAATGTATTATACGCCTTGGAGTTGCGAGAGCTATTGCAAGGACGACAAATTCCAGAAGCCCCTCATCCAATGCGAGTACGACCATACCATGGGCAACTCCAGCGGCGGACTGAAAGAGTACTGGGAACTCGTCCGCAAGTACCCGAAGTACCAGGGCGGCTACATCTGGGACTTCGTGGACCAGGCGCTCCATCGCAAGCCCAACGCCAAGATGCTCACAGCCTCGCTCGACGAACTGAACAAAGTGGCGAATCTCTCCTACCCCGAGCTGAACAAGATTGACTACACCTATGGCGGCGACTATAACAGCTACGACCCGTCGGACAACAACTTCAACTGCAACGGCATCATCGGCCCCGACCGCCAGCTCAACCCCCATGCCTACGAGGTTGCCTACCAGTATCAGAGCATCTGGGCAAAGGCAAAGGGCAACCTGGCCGAGACGAAGACCATCGAGGTCTACAACGAGAACTTCTTCCGCGACCTGTCGGGCTACAGGCTTAAATGGGTAGTTACCTTCGACGGCCTCCCTGCCGACTTTGGCCTCATCTCGGACCTGGATGTCAAGCCGCAGCAGACAAGAACTTTCGAGATTCCTTTCAAGTCGGCACTGCTTGAGGACAACGACGCCGAGCTTATGCTGAACATCATCTTCATGCTGAAGAACGACGAGCCCCTCATGAAGGCCGGCCAGGAAGTGGCTTACAACCAGCTGACCATACGCCCCTACAAGAAGAAAGCCGTCGCCCTGCCCTCTGCCAAAGCATCGAAGATAAAGATTCTCGACAAGAAGGGGACGGAAGACATCATTGTCTCGAACGACAATTTCATGGTTAGCTTCAACCGACAAACGGGTCTCATAAGCGGCTACACCGTGCACGGAGGCGACCTCCTGGGCGACGGCGGAACACTCAGGCCCAACTTCTGGCGAGCCGTCACCGACAACGACATGGGTGCCGGCCTGCACGAGAGCATGCTTGCATGGCGCAATCCCAAGATGGAGCTCACGTCTCTGACCGCAGAAAAGGAGAAGAAGCAAGACCCCGTAACGGTCAAGGCCACCTACGACATGCCAGGCGTAAAGGCCCGGCTCACTATGACCTACATCATTCTGGAAGGCGGTGCCATCCACGTCACCGAGCAGATGAGCACCATGGCGGGCGCCGAGGTCAGCGACATGTTCCGCTTTGGCGTTGTCATGGACATGCCGTACAGTTTCGACCAGAGCGAGTACTATGGCCGTGGCCCCATCGAGAACTATGCCGACCGCAAGGAGTGCATGCTGATAGGGCTCCACAAGCAGACCGCCGACGAGCAGTTCTTCCCATACATCCGTCCGCAAGAGACTGGCACCAAGACCGACATCCGCTGGTGGCGACAGACGAATCAGAATGGCTTCGGACTTCGCATCCAGTCCTGCGAACCCTTCACCGCCTCTGCCCTACATTACAACATTATGGACCTCGACGAAGGCAAGCAAAAGGCCCAGCGCCACTCCCCGCAGGTCCCCAAGTCGAATTATACAGAGCTGTCGCTCGACATGCTGCAGGCGGGTGTTGGCGGCATCAATTCGTGGAACAAAGATGCTCAGGCCCTGCCCCAGTATCGCGTGAAGTACGAAGACCGCCTGTTCAAGTTCTGGCTCATCCCAGACTTATAACCTGCCCCCTCGGCCCGAAACTGAAACTTCGAAGACCGAAAAAGAACCACTTACCGCGGACAAATCGTAAATTCAACACGTTGGGTCAGGCATATAAACGTACTGAGTTTTGACAAATTAACGTGCCAAGTTGCCAGTCCTCTAATGGGAGGACTACAGTATTCTTTTATTGGTGTCCGGTAAAAGTTAATTCCTCTCCCTTCCACGAACTTATTCATCGGAGTTTCGGACAAAGAGCAATAGACAGGGCTTGCCATAGTCTCGAACCAAAGGTCGACGACAGTCAAGGACGACAGACCACAGACGGAGAACACCCCAGTCTATGGTCTTTCGCACCTCCGGTGCTTTTTACCGGACACCAATTATTGAATTATTGACATTACCTTCTTCATCGTCTCGTTTCATTTGTCTTTTTGCCAAAGATATACTGCATAGTTGATTGCTGCATGGCGATGCAGCAATTGCTTTGTCGCCATGCAGCAATTGCTGAGTCGCGATGCAGCAACGAATTACCTGGTAGAAATCGGGCAACAGGGCGAATAAAAAAGGCAGTGATATCATTGCTGTCGGGGAAAAGCACCGAACCAGTCCGTAGAGCCTATTTATCGGCACTGCGGACACATGATTGATAGCTTTTTAACTTTTACCGGACAGCAATAGTTTTCTTTAGGAGGTGTTATTTCAGTACCGAGTTTCTTCCATGACCTTCCTGCCCCTTATGAGTTATATCATTATATTGCTGTCCGGTAAAAAAAACGCCGGACACAAAAAAAACTCTAAACTGACTCTAAACTCTAAACACTAAACTCTAAACTCTAAACTCTAAACTCACCCCTTCGCAGCCTTCAGTTTTTCGCGGAGGAACTGAGCCGTATAGCTCTGCCTGCACTTTGCCACCTCCTCGGGGGTGCCGCAGGCAAGGAGATAGCCGCCCGCGTCGCCGCCTTCGGGGCCGAGGTCGATGATGTGGTCGGCACTCCTGATGACCTCGAGGTTGTGCTCGATGATGATGATGGTGTGGCCGCGGCTGATGAGGGCGTTGAACGACTCGAGCAGCCTCTGGATATCGTGGAAATGCAGTCCCGTGGTGGGTTCGTCGAAGATGAAAATCGTGGGCTTGTGCTTCTCCATCCCCAGATAGTAGGCGAGCTTGACGCGCTGGTTCTCGCCGCCGGAGAGGGTGGACGAGGACTGCCCGAGCTTGATGTAGCCGAGGCCGACATCCTGCAAGGGCTTGAGCAGCGCGATGATGCGCTTCTGGTTGTACGCCGAGAAGAACTCGATGGCCTGGTTGATGGTCATGTCGAGCACGTCGCAGACGTTCTTGTCGTGGAAGCGGACGTCGAGTATCTCGGCCTTGAACCGCTGTCCGTGGCAGCTCTCGCAGGGCAGCACGAGGTCGGCCATGAACTGCATCTCGATGGTGACGGTTCCCTCGCCCTTGCATTCCTCGCATCGCCCGCCATCGGTGTTGAAGCTGAAATGGGCAGGCGTGAAGCCCATCTGCTGGCTGAGCGGCTGGGCTGCGAAGAGCTTCCTTATCTCGTCCCACGCCTTGACGTATGTGACGGGATTGGAGCGGGTGCTCTTGCCGATGGGGTTCTGGTCGACGAACTCGATGGCGCTGACCATCTTCATGTCGCCTTCCAGGCCGAGGAACTCGCCCGGGCGGTCGGCCACCTCGTCCAACTGTCGCTTCATGGCATTATAGAAGATGTCGCGCACCAGGCTACTCTTGCCGCTGCCGCTGACGCCCGTCACGCACGTCATCACCCCAAGCGGGAAGCGCACATCGATGCCTTTCAGGTTGTTTGCGCGGGCGCCCTTCACCTCGATGTAGCTGTTTGACTTGCGACGAGAGAAAGACCCTCCCTGACCCTCCCTTAAAGGGAGGGAACAAAGGTAGTCGAGGGTATAGGACTTTTTAAATTTTGAATTTACTAATTTTGAATTTTGAATTATCGGAGGCTCCCCCTGATACACGACCTCGCCGCCCAATCGCCCTGCCTCGGGACCTATGTCGATGAGCCAGTCGGCAGAGCGGATGATGTCCTCGTCATGCTCCACCACAATCACGGTGTTGCCCAGGTCGCGAAGTTGCTTCAAGACCTTGATGAGGCGCTCCGTATCGCGGCTGTGCAGGCCGATGCTGGGTTCGTCGAGGATGTAGAGACTGCCCACGAGGCTGCTTCCCAGCGAGGTGGCGAGGTTGATGCGCTGGCTCTCGCCGCCAGACAGGCTGTTGGAGGGGCGATTGAGTGTCAGGTAGCCGAGCCCGACATCCATCAGGTACTGGAGGCGGTTCCTGATTTCCGTGAGGATGCGCTTTGCTATCGACTCTTCGTGCTCGCTGAGCTTGAGGTTTTCCACCCACGGCAGCAACTCGCTGACCGAGATGTTGACCAGTTCGGTGATGCTCTTGCCGCCCACCTTCACGTAGTTTGCCTCTGGCCGTAGCCTTGTCCCATGGCACTTCGGGCAGGTCGTCTTGCCCCGATAGCGAGCCAGCATCACGCGGTTCTGTATCTTGTACTGTCCTTGCCTCAAGTACTCGAAGAAGGCATCGATGGAGAGCAATCCCCATTCTCGCTCTTCAGGGAGTATCTGCCAGTCGGCAGGCACGAGGATGTCCTTGCCGCCCAGAGTTTGAATCTTGAATTTTGAATTTTGAATTCCAGATGGTACGCCGTGCCAAAGCCAGTCCTTCTCCTCCTGTGTCAGCTCGAAATAGGGCTTGAAGATGGGAAAACCTCGCTCTGAGTTGCAGCGGATGAACCAGTCCTTCCACTCGCTCATCTTCTCGCCTCGCCAACAGACAACAGCACCATCGTAGACGCTCAGGGCTGTATTGGGGATGACCATCTGTTCGTCGATGCCGATGACCTTGCCGAAGCCTTCGCACTCGGGACAGGCTCCCATAGGCGAGTTGAAGGCAAAGAGCTTGTCGGTAGGCTCTTCGAAGGTGATGCCGTCCGCCTCGAAGCGAGTGCTGAAGACGTGCTGCTCGTTGCTTGGCACGAACTGAAGGATGGCCGTTCCGTGCCCTTCGTAGAAAGCTGTCTCGCAGGAATCAACGAGTCGGGCTATCGTATCGCGGTCCGTGCCAGCAGTCAAGCGGTCGACGACCAAACAAATCGGGTTCTGTCCGTTGTCTGTTGTCCGTTGTCCGTTGTCCTTATACTCCTCGATACTTACCACTTCTCCATTCACCAGCACCCTTGCGAAGCCGCTCTTGCGATACATCTCAAGTTGCTGCTCGAGCGTTCTGCCTTCAGGCAAAGTGATGGGACACATCACCATCAGCTTCGTGCCTTCGGGCTTGGAGAGCATGCATTGGACCGCATCCTCGGTGGTGTGGCGCTTCACCTCCTTTCCGCTGACCGGCGAGAAGGTGTGGCCCACACGGGCAAAGAGGAGGCGGAGGTACTCGTAAATTTCCGTGCTGGTGCCGACAGTGCTTCGCGGGTTGCGGCTCGTCACCTTCTGCTCGATGGCGATGGCAGGCGGAATGCCTTTGATGTAGTCGCACTCGGGCTTGTTCATGCGGCCAAGGAACTGCCTGGCGTATGCGCTCAGACTCTCAACATATCGGCGCTGGCCTTCGGCATAAAGCGTGTCGAAAGCCAGGCTGCTCTTGCCGCTGCCGCTCAAGCCCGTTATCACCACCAGCTTGCCTCGAGGTATCTCAAGGCTGATGTTCTTCAGGTTGTTGACCCGAGCACCTTTTATCTGTATGCAGTCTTCCATCTTGAAAAAGTTAGCAACGAACTGATTCAGTCAACAAGGTCATCCAATTCCTCGCCAAGGTCGTTCAACTCATCGCTAATGTTATCCATTTCGTCATTAAGGTCATTCATCCCGTCCTCGAAAGACTCCAAAGCATCCTTGAATGCATCTTCCATCTCGTCGAACTGTTCTTTGAGGCCATTTTCGTCGAAATCATCATCCATCAAGCCTTCCTTCAGTCCAGAGCCGATTGTAGAGAGGGCACCGGAAAAAATCTTGGGGCTATTCTTCAGGACGGACTTATAGAATCTGGTTTGAAGACGGCCTACCTCTTTCCTTTGGTTGCTTGTGAAGTTGCAGTCGTCGATATCATCACTGATGTCCTCCAATTCTTTCATAATGCCGTTCCACTCTTCCACATCAAATTTGTCGCCATTTTCCTCAACGCGTTCCGACAAGTTCTCCAGTCTGTCAATCGTTTTTTCTTCGCGGGACTTGCACGATGACAAGCTGAGCAATCCAGGCATGACTACTGTCAAGATAAGTAAAGCACTCTTTTTCATATTTTCTACTGATTTATGATTTGTTTAATGTACAATTTTACGATTTACTATTTACGATTTATTTACGATTTAGTAATTTAGCTATTTGGAAGTTATGGTGGGGAGTTATAATAGGAAGTTATGATGGGGGAGTTATGGTGGGCCAAATGTATCGGCTCCTCATTACTTCTATTCTTAACTCCTAATCTTAACTTCTATTCTTAACTCCTCTTTCACTTTTCACTTTTTACTTATGAATCACTCTTCGTTATTTCCCCACAAAGATTGCTGTTCATCATTTCCTTTATCTTTTCCTTCGGTAGCTTGTGGCCGAGCAGGAACATCAGCTTCGTGATGGCGCATTCGGGAGTGCTGTCGTAGCCGCTCACCACGCCCGCCTCTATCAAGGGCAGACTGGTCTCGTAAAGTCCCATGTGGACGCAGCCCGACTGGCATTGCGTGATGTTGACCATCAGGAGTCCGCGGGCATCAGCATCCTTGAGTTCTTCCTTGAACCACTTCAACTGAGGGGCATTGCCTGCACCGAAAGTCCTTATCACGACTGCTTTCAGCCCGGGGATGTTGAGCACCGCATGCACCAGGCTCTGCTGAATGCCTGGGAAGAGCGTGAGCACCACCACATCGGGAGCCACAAGGTAGTGCGGCTTGAAGGGCCTGCTCTTGTCGGGCTTACGGATGGCTGCCTCGTTGAACTTGATTTGCATGCCCACAGTGGCGAGGTCGGGATAATTGAACGAGCGGAACGCATTGAACTGCTCGGCGTTAATCTTCGTTGTTCGGTTGCCGCGCATCAGCTTCTCCTTGAAGTAGATGCAGACCTCGGGCACGACGGGCGAGCCGTCTTCGTGCTTGGCAGCAGCAATCTCGATGGCGGTGATGAGGTTCTCCTTGCCGTCGGTACGAAGCTTACCGATGGGCAGTTGCGAACCTGTGAGGATGACGGGCTTGCCCAGGTTCTCGAGCATGAAGCTGAGGGCAGACGCCGTGTAGGCCATCGTGTCTGTGCCATGCAGGATGACGAAGCCGTCGAAGCGGTCGTAGCAGTCGGCAATGACGCGGACCAGTCGCGCCCAATGCTCCAGCCCCATGTCGCTCGAGTCGATGGGAGGGTCGAACGTGAAAGCATGGATGTCGAAATCGAAACGCCTCAGCTCGGGCACCTCGTCGAGGATGAGGTCGAAGTTGAAGCTCTCGAGAGCACCCGTCACAGGGTTCTCCCGCATGCCTATCGTGCCGCCTGTATAAATAAGCAGCACGCTGGTTCTATGGTTCTTGTAGCTCATGACCTTTCGCTATATCTGTGCAAAGGTACGAAAAAGCAAGCATATGACAAAAGAAAAAAAGAAAATTCTCCCTCATCCGCAAAAGATGAGAGAGAATTCTATGCTGAGACGACACGCTAAAAGCTGTCTCTTGCCTTTACTTTATCAAAACCTTCTTGCTCGTGCCGACCCTTAATGTAAAAGCGACACATTATTTATATATTTATATAGGAATGCCAACTATACAATTAGAAAAACGCTATTATTTGCCAATGAAACTTAATTTCAACACTTAAAGTATTGTTGTATGAAAGAAATTTTGTATCTTTGCGGTCGGAAATATTTGTTATCATTCCGACCATTATTTAGATACCTTGGGATGCGGTTTGCATTCAGCCCCGTATTCGGCTGCAAAAGCTATTGTCCTTTCTCCGCGCATTAAAAGCGCGCCTTACTGCTAGAGCATGTGAGAACTTCCCCAAGCGAGCAAAGCTCGCTAACTTCTTCGGCTGTCGCCTCAGGCGCAGGCGGAACTTTAACTTCTTTAACTCCCATAAAAACATAACATCCGAAACTTAAATCAACTTAACACGTTATGTTTGCAATTTAGACATGCTTAATTCCCTATTCATACACGTGTCATTTGCAAACTATACTGCCTGTAGGTTTTATGTAGGCACTTTAAAAAAATTTTCTTTTTCTTTTTGTCTTTTCAAAGAAAAAGTGTAACTTTGCGGCATTATGAAGCACAAACTACTTTTTCTGCTGCTCATGGTAGCGGCAGCTGCGATGGGACAGAATCCCAAGAGAGAGTTCCGCGGGGCTTGGATTCAGGCCGTCAACGGGCAGTTCCAGAACATCGGGCGCGACCGCATGCAGTCGATGCTCAGCAGCCAGCTCGACGACCTGCAGAAGGACGGCATCAACGCCATCTTCTTCCAGGTACGTGTGGAGGGTGATGCGCTCTATCCCAGTCAGTTGGAGCCGTGGAGCCGCTACCTCACCGGTCAGCAGGGCGTGCCTCCCGACCCTTATTGGGACCCTCTGCAATGGATGATAGACCAATGCCACGCTCGCGGCATGGAGCTACACGCTTGGCTCAATCCCTATCGCGCTAAGACGAAGGGCACGACGGCGCTGGCTACGACGCACGAGTACTCGCGCCATCCCGACCGCTTCTTCAACTACGACGGCCTCTTCCTCTTCGACCCGGGAATCCCCGAGAACCGCGACTACATCTGCCAGGTGACGTGCGACATCGTGAGCCGCTACGACGTGGACGGCATTCATATCGACGACTACTTCTACCCCTACCCCGTTGCAGGCGTTCCCATCCCCGACGATGCCTCCTACAACAAGTACGGAGGCGGCATGAACCGGGGCGACTGGCGCCGTCAGAACGTCAACAAGTTCATGCAGCAGATGTGTCAGCAGATACGCCAGGTGAAGCCTTGGGTGAAGTTCGGCGTGTCGCCTTTCGGCATCTATCGCAATCAGAAAAGCGACCCGAAGGGCAGTGCCACGAACGGTACGCAGAATTACGACGACCTCTATGCCGACGTGCTCGAATGGGTGCGACAGGGATGGGTGGACTACAATATCCCGCAGATTTACTGGGAGATAGGACATAAGCTTGCCGACTACGAGACGCTCGTCCGCTGGTGGAGTGCAAACGCTGGGCAGCGCCCTGTCTTTGTCGGTCAGGACGTCAATCGTACCGTCAAGGCACCCGACTTGGCCGATCCCAGCCAGCATCAGATGGCGCGCAAGTATCAGTTGCAGCGCTCTCTGCCCGGCATACAAGGCAGTTGCCAGTGGTATGCGGCCGCGGTCTGCGAGAATCCGGGCAACTATCAGGACATCTTGCGACAGGTTTACCACAGCACGCCCGCCTTGCAGCCCTTGATGCCCTGGATTGACGGCAAGGCTCCAGGCAAGCCTCGCAAGACGGCAGTCGTGTGGACGGAGGACGGCCCAATGCTCTTCTGGACGGCTCCGAAGGCTAATGGCGTGATGGACGAGGCGTATAAGTATGTCGTCTATCGCTTCGGGCCCGGCGAGAAGGTCAACCTTGAAGATGCTTCGAAGATTCTTTGCATCACTCGTCAGACGCTTTTGCCGCTTGAATATCAAGGCGGCGGGACGAAATACACCTACGTCGTCACCGCTCTCGACCGCCTTCAGAACGAATCGAAGGCTGCCAAGAAGAAGGTGAAGCTGT
>CAMJOE010000108.1:0-9651 GCA_946407485.1 uncultured Prevotellaceae bacterium
ACGTGGACCGCATGCTCTCGGCCGGTGCCGACAAGATAAGCATCAACAGCGCCGCCCTCCGCCGACCGGAACTCATCGACGAAATCGCCAGCCACTTCGGCAGCCAGGTCTGCGTCGTCGCGATTGATGCACAAGAGAAAGACGGGACGTGGACGTGTTTCCTCAATGGCGGACGCATCCCGACCGACCGAAACCTCTTCGAGTGGGCGAGGGAAGTGAACGACCGAGGCGCGGGCGAAATCCTCTTCACCAGCATGAACCACGATGGCGTGAAGCAAGGCTTTGCCTGCGAAGCGCTCGCCCGCCTCGCATCCGAACTGACCATTCCCGTCATTGCAAGTGGCGGTGCGGGACGGATGGAGGACTTCCGCGACGTCTTTGCCCAGGGACATGCCGATGCCGCCCTCGCCGCAAGCGTCTTCCACTTCGGGCAAATCGGCATACCCGAACTCAAAGAATACCTCAGAAAAGAGGGTATTAATGTAAGGTTGTGAAGAGATTAGAGACTTGGGATTAAGGATAATGATAAGGGACTAATTATCAATCGTGAATTATGAATTGCGAATTAAAGATAGACTTCGATAAGTGCGGCGGCTTAGTGCCCGCCATCATTCAGGATGCACAGACAAAAGTTGTGCTGATGCTTGGTTACATGAACCAAGAGGCACTCAAAATGACACAGGAAACAGGGCTCGTAACCTTCTTCAGCCGTTCCCGCCAATGCCTTTGGACGAAGGGCGAGACCAGCGGCAACTATCTGCATCTGGTCGATATTAAGGTGGATTGCGACAACGATACCTTGCTCGTTCAGGCAACGCCCGACGGCCCGACCTGCCACACCGGCACCGATACCTGCTGGGGCGAAGAGAACAAACCCAATCCCCTGCTCTTCCTGTCCGAGCTCAGCGACTTCATCGAGAAGCGTCACGAAGAGATGCCCGAAGGCAGCTACACCACCTCGCTCTTCAAGGACGGCTTGAACCGAATGGCGCAGAAAGTGGGAGAGGAGGCGCTGGAACTCGTCATCGAAGCCACCAACGGCACCAACGACCGCCTCATCTACGAGGGCTCCGACATGCTCTACCACCTCATCGTGCTTCTCACGAGCAAAGGTCTCCGCATAGAAGACATGGCGAAGGAACTGATGGAGCGCCACAACCCAGGCTGGAAGAAGCATTAAAGCCCTCTCTCCGCTCACCCGGGGGAGTACATAAACAGCTAATCGTCAAATCGTAAATAACATCAAAGTGATACTTAACTACAAAGATATCGACATCTATCAGGACGAGCATTTAGTCCTGGGGAAAGTGAATTTCTGCGTCGAAGAAGGCGAGATGGTCTATCTCACCGGTCCTGTGGGCAGCGGAAAGTCGTCGCTCTTGAAGAGCATCTATGGCGAGTTGCCCGTCGAGGGCGACAGCGCCGACGTGCTTGGCTTCAACATGAAGCGACTCAAGATAAAGCACCAACCAGCCCTCAGAAGGCAGATGGGCATCGTCTTTCAGGACTTTCAGCTGCTTCGTGACCGTACCGTGCACCGCAATCTCGACTTCGTTCTGCGTTCAACCGGTTGGAAGAAGAAAGCCGACCGCGATCAGCGCATCGTCGAGGTGCTCGAGATGGTGAAGCTTGCCGACAAGAAGGACAAGTTCATCTACGAGCTGTCGGGCGGCGAACAGCAGCGCATCTGCATTGCCCGCGCCCTACTCAACAACCCGAAAGTCATCCTTGCCGACGAACCGACAGGCAATCTTGACGCAGAAAACGGCGAGCTCATCCTTGCCCTCCTCGACGAGATACGCCGCCAGAACAACACCGCTGTTATCCTCAGCACCCACAATATGCAGTGGCCCGAGTACTTCCCGGGTACCGTCTATCGTTGCATTGACGCTCAACTTGTAACAGACAAAAAGGAATAAGATATGAAAGTACTGAAGTTTGGTGGCACTTCCGTTGGGTCACCGCAGAGAATGCAAGACGTCTCAAAGCTCATTACAGAAGACGGAGAGACCAAGTTCGTCGTCCTCTCGGCCATGTCCGGCACGACAAACACCCTCGTGGAAATCTCCGACTACCTTTATAAGAAGAACCCCGAGGGCGCGAACACCATCATCAATCTGCTCGAACAGACTTATGTGGGCCACATCGAGAAGCTCTACAACACCGAGGAAGTCAAGCAGAAGTCGATGAGGTTCCTGCATGACGAGTTCGACTACCTTCGCTCCTTCACCAAGGTTCACTTCACAAGTTTCGAGGAAAAGGTCATCTTGGCTCAAGGCGAGATAATCAGCACCAACATGGTGGTCAATTATCTGCAGGAATGTGGCGTCAAGGCTTTGCTCATCAACGCTCTCGACATCATCCGGACCGACAAGAACGGCGAGCCCGACATGAACTACATCAAGGACAAGATAACGAAGGTGCTCGAGGCAAATCCCGGCTATCAGATTTATCTGACGCAAGGCTTCATTTGCCGAAATGCTTACGGCGAGATTGACAACCTGCTTCGTGGCGGCAGCGACTATACCGCCTGCCTGGCGGGTGCTGCCGTTCAGGCCGAGGAGATACAGATATGGACCGACATCGACGGCATGCACAACAACGACCCTCGCTTCGTGGAACATACGGAACCCGTTCGTCAGCTCTACTTCGAGGAGGCAGCCGAACTCGCTTATTTCGGCGCGAAGATACTGCATCCCACATGCATTCAGCCCGCCAAGTTCGCCCGCGTCCCCGTCCGTCTGCTCAATACGATGGACCCCAAGGCACCCGGCACCATCATCAACAACGACTTCCAGCGCGGCGTCATCAAGGCCGTGGCAGCTCGCGACGGGAACATCTGCATCCAGATAAACAGCAGCCGAATGCTCCTCGCTTACGGTTTCCTCAGAAAAGTCTTCGAGATATTCGAGACGTACAAGACCAGCATCGATATGGTCTGCACGAGCGAGGTGGGCGTAAGCGTCACCATCGACAACCGTCACCATTTGGAGGATATCGTCAACGAATTGAAGAAGTACGGTACCGTTGCCGTCGAGGAAGATATGTGCATCATTTGCGTCGTAGGTGACTTGGCGAGCGACAACGTCGGCTTCGAGGCAATTGCCTGCCAGGCGCTCAAGGACATTCCCGTTCGCATGATAAGCTACGGCGGTTCGCCTCACAACATCTCCTTCGTGGTGAAGGCTGCGGACAAGAAGCGCACGCTCCAGGCTTTGAGTGATACTCTCTTCAAATAAGTATATGGTAAAAAGATTGTTGCAGGACATGAAGGAGCGCTTTTCGCAGCTAAAGACGCCCTTCTATTATTACGATACGCAGCTGCTGGCAGCTACGCTTTCCGCCATCAAGAGCGAGACGGACAAGCACGACGGTTGGCATCTCCACTATGCCGTGAAGGCATGTGCCAATCCCCAGGTGCTCCAGCAGATTCAGCAAGCAGGGTTCGGTGCCGATTGCGTGAGCGGAGGCGAGATAAGGACTTGCCTCGAGAACGGTTTCCCTGCCGACGAGATAGTCTTCGCTGGCGTAGGTAAAGCCGATTGGGAGATAGAGTTGGCTCTCGAGGCGGGTATCCAGTACTTCAACGTCGAGAGCATTCCCGAGCTGGAAGTCATCGCGGAGATTGCTTCCCGGATGAACAAAGTGGCGAATGTCAGCTTCCGCATCAATCCCGATGTCGGAGCGCATACACATGCCAACATCACGACAGGCCTCGCCGAGAACAAGTTCGGCATCGCGAAGGAAGACATGCTCCACGTCATCCGCCTGGCCGAGCAGATGCCAAGCGTCCGTTTTGTCGGCCTGCATTTCCACATCGGCAGCCAAATCTTACAGATGGACGACTTCGAGGCGCTTTGCTATCGCATCAATGAGCTTCAGGACAAGCTCGATGCCGAAGGTATCGAGGTGAAGAACATTAATGTGGGTGGCGGCTTGGGCATCGACTACGAGCATCCCGACGAGCATCCCATTCCCGACTTCAAGGCCTACTTCGAGACATACGCCAAGCACCTGAAGCTCCGCCCGGGACAACGGCTCCACTTCGAGCTCGGCAGGGCTGTCGTGGGGCAGTGCGGCTCGCTCATTACGCGTTGCCTTTACGTCAAGCAGGCAAAGGAGAAGCAGTTCGTCATCGTCGATGCCGGCATGACCGAGTTGATGCGTCCTGCTCTATACGGCGCGCAGCATAAGATAGAGAATCTTTCTAACGGACAAGCCCCCTCTCCGCTCCCCCTTGAGGGGAGTACCTTGGAGCGGCGAGTCAGTGTGAATGAAGCACTCCCCCAAAGGGGGAGTTTGGAGGGGGCCGCATTTTACGACATCGTTGGCCCGATTTGTGAGAGCAGCGATGTCTTTGCGAAAGACTATCCCTTGCCCGAGACCAAGCGCGGCGACCTCCTTGCCATCCGTTCTGCTGGGGCTTATGGCGAGACGATGGCCAGCCAGTACAATTGCCGCGAGTTGCCCCATGCCTATACAACAACGGACATGTAACTATGGACTATGAATTATGAGCTTGCAGAGCATTAGCATTATCGTCACTTGCGAGGAGCAGCAGTCACAGCTCAGACAGCTCCTCCCGTCGTTGCTCAGCCAGCGATACGGCGGCGAGTACGAAGTGATTGTAGTCGATAAGATGCACGACAAGGACCTCGGAGAGTGGCTCGAGGAGATGGAGGTTCACAACCCGCATCTCAGCCACACTTTCTGCTCGACTACGGCTCGAGGCATTGACGTTCATAAACTTGCGCTCACGCTTGGCGCCAAGGCAGCCAACTACGAGTGGCTCGTCATCCCGCCCATTGATGCCAAATCGGTGAGCGACGATTGGCTGACGAGCCTCATGTCCAATGTGGACGGACAAGTTGATGTGGTCGTTGTCGTGACGAATCGCAAGCGCCGCTGGAATTGGTTCAAAAGCATCTTCCGCCGCACTTACCCCCTCTTCCGTCCCACCTCGTCCATTATCCTCTGCCGTCGCAGCGTCCTGTTGCGAGGCCAAGTCGTCAAGTTATCAAATTGCAAAATCATCAAACCTTAATGTACAATTTAGCAATGTACAATGTACCAATTTATTTACAATTTAATAATTTGACTATTTACAGCACGATTGCAGTCGTGGAGTTAATTCTTAATTTTTAATCCTTAAAAAGTAAACCGTCATTTCGTAAATGGAGAGCATTCCCTTCATCGCATGGTGCCTCGAGCACCTGAACTATTGGGTCATCACCTTGCTGATGGCCATCGAGAGCAGTTTCATACCCTTTCCCAGCGAGGTCGTCGTGCCGCCTGCTGCCTACAAAGCAGCGACGACGGGCGAGCTGAACGTATTCCTTGTCGTCGTTTGCTCCACGATAGGAGCCATCATCGGCGCTTTGGTCAACTACGGGCTTGCACGCTATCTCGGCCGTCCGCTCGTGTATCGTTTCGCGGAGAGCAGGGTAGGGCACATGTGCTTGATTGACAGCGCGAAGGTTGAGAATGCGGAGCGTTACTTCGACGAGCATGGAGCCGTCGGCACCTTCTTTGGCCGTCTCGTTCCTGCCGTCCGTCAGCTCATCTCGATACCTGCAGGCCTGGCGAGGATGAGCCTCGGCCGCTTCGTGCTTTACACCACGCTCGGAGCTGGCCTTTGGAACTCGATTCTTGCCGGTATGGGTTGGTACATCGGGCATTACTACAGCGGTCAGCTCGAGGAGAAGGTGGCCCAGTACAGCGGCGAGCTGAAGATTGCGATGCTCGCCCTCGGCGTTGCCGTCGTCCTTTACCTTATATATAAAGGCGTGAAGAAATAAACGGGCAAACGCCACGTGAAGCATCGGCCGTTCCTTGCTGTAGCATCGGCTCTTCCTTGCTGTAGCATCGGCTCTTCCTTGCTGTAGCGTTGGCTCTTCCTTGCTGTAGCGTTGGGCGTTCCCACGTGAAGGGTAGAAAAACTTGATTAATTTTTCCTCATTCACTATCCAGTATTCACTTTTTTTTCGTACCTTTGCAGCCGTTTTAGGAACTATACATTATATATTATTATATGGAACTTGATGTGTTGACTGCCGTTTCGCCTATCGACGGGCGCTATAGGGGCAAGACCGAGGCTTTGGCTGAGTACTTTTCAGAGTACGCATTGATTCGCTATCGTGTACGCGTGGAGGTGGAATACTTCATCGCGCTCATTCATCTGCCTTTACCGCAGTTGCAGGGCATTCCCGTCAGCGACGAGCAGCTTCGCGACATCTATCGCAGCTTCACGGAGCAGGACGCCCAGCGCGTTAAGGACATAGAGGCAGTGACCAATCACGACGTGAAAGCCGTGGAGTATTTCATCAAGGAGCGGTTCGACGCCATTGGCGGCCTCGAACCCTACAAGGAGTTCATCCACTTCGGTCTCACCAGTCAGGACATCAACAACACGAGCGTGCCCCTCAGCATTAAAGAAGCGCTCGAGCAGGTTTACTATCCCCTCATCGAGGAGCTGATATCCCAGCTGCAGACGTATGCTGAGGAGTGGAAGGACGTCCCCATGCTCGCCAAGACACACGGCCAGCCAGCCAGTCCGACGCGTCTGGGCAAAGAGGTGATGGTGTTCGTCTATCGCCTTCAGCGCCAACTCGATATGCTTCGCCGTAGCCCACTTACCGCCAAGTTCGGCGGCGCGACGGGCAACTTCAACGCACATCATGTGGCCTTCCCGCAATATGATTGGCGTGCCTTCGGACGCAAGTTCACGAGCGAGAGTCTTGGCCTCGAACGCGAGGAGTACACGACGCAGATAAGCAACTACGACTGCCTCGGCGCCATCTTCGACGCCATGAAGCGCATCAACACCATCATCATCGACCTCGACCGCGACTTCTGGCAGTACGTCTCGATGGAATACTTCCGCCAGAAGATAAAGGCCGGCGAGGTGGGCTCGAGCGCCATGCCGCACAAGGTCAATCCCATCGACTTCGAGAACTCGGAGGGCAATCTCGGCATCGCAAACGCCATCCTTGCGCACCTCAGCCAAAAGTTGCCCATCAGCCGCCTGCAACGCGACCTGACGGACAGCACGGTGCTCCGCAACGTCGGTGTGCCGATGGGACACATGCTCATCAGCATCAAGAGCACGCTGAAGGGCTTGCGCAAGCTCGTCCTCAACGAAGAAGCCATCCGCCGCGACCTTGAGGGTTGCTGGGCCGTCTGCGCAGAGGCCATCCAGACTATCCTGCGCCGCGAGGCCTATCCGCATCCCTACGAGGCGCTCAAAGCCCTCACCAGAACGGGGAAAGGCATCGACGAGGCAACTATCAAGAATTTCATCGAAGAGCTGAACGTCAGCGAATCCGTGAAGGAAGAGCTGCGGCAGGTCACTCCGTACACGTATACGGGGATATAACTATTAATTGAAAATTAAAAATTAAAAATTAAAAATTGAAAATTAAAGAAGTAAGAGAAGAAAATCAAAAACAGCGAAAAGGTGATACCTTGAACTGGGGTGAAAGCCCCCATCATGAATCATTTTAGGAAAACACATTAACCAAAACACTAAAAAAACCATGTACAACGAAGACAACTGGAGAGAGAAATTCTCCGAAGAAGAGAACGGAGGTCGCCGCGAGGGCTATCGTCCGCAGGGAACAGAAGGTGACAGACAAGGCAGCTACGGGCGTCCGATGCGTCCCCGTATTCAGCGCCCTTACAATAACAATCAGGGGAAAGAGGGCTACCAGCCTCGCGAGGGCGGCTATCAGCAGCGCGAAGGCGGTTATCAGCCTCGTCCCCGCTACAATCGCGAAGGCGGCTACCAGCCCCGTGAAGGCTATCAGCAGCGCGAAGGCGGCTATCAGCCCCGTCCACGCTACAATCGCGAAGGCGGCTACCAGCAGCGCGAAGGTTATCAGCAGCGCGAGGGCGGCTATCGTCCCCGCTATAATCGCGAAGGCGGTTATCAGCAGCGCGAAGGTGGTTACCAGCAGCGCGAGGGCGGCTACCAGCAGCGGCAGGGCGGCTTCAAGCGTCGTCCGCGTACCGCCGGCTACAATCCTCATGCCAAGTACAGCATGAAGAAGCAGATTGAGTACAAGGAGGCACATTACGACCCCGATGAACCCATCCGCCTGAACAAGTACCTTGCCAATGCAGGCGTCTGCTCTCGCAGGGAAGCCGACGAGTTCATCCAGGCGGGCGTGGTAAAGGTAAACGGCGAAGTCGTGACCGAACTCGGCACGAAGGTGAAGCGCTCCGACGAGGTTCACTTCCACGACCAGCTCGTCAGCATCGAGAAGAAGGTCTATATCCTGCTCAACAAGCCCAAGGACTACATGACGACCAGCGACGACCCGCAGAACCGCAAGACCGTGATGGATCTCGTGAAGGGAGCTTGCCGCGAACGCATCTATCCTGTAGGCCGCCTCGACCGCAACACGACGGGCGTGCTGCTGCTCACCAATGACGGCGAGCTGGCAACCAAGCTGACGCATCCGCAGTATCTCAAGAAGAAGATATATCACGTCTATCTCGACAAGAACGTGACGGCAGCCGACATGAAGCAGATTGCCGACGGCATCCAGCTCGAGGACGGCGAGATACATGCCGATGCCATCGACTATGCAAGCGAGACTGACCGCAAGCAAGTCGGCATCGAGATTCACAGCGGAAGAAACCGCATTGTGCGCCGCATCTTCGAGCACCTCGGCTACAAAGTCGTACGCCTCGACCGCGTATATTTCGCAGGTTTGACCAAAAAGAATGTGCGCCGCGGCGACTGGCGCTTCCTCACGGAAAAGGAAGTCAACATGCTGCGGATGGGAGCGTTTGAATAAAGAACCAATGTCCTTAAAGACCTTAAGGACTTTAAAGACCCTAATAATATGAAAAGAACAAAAGTTATTGATGCACTGAAGTGCACAGCATACGGAAGTGATATCTGCGTAAAAGGTTGGGTACGCTCGAAGCGCGGTAGCAAAGGCATCTTCTTCATCGCCCTCAACGATGGTTCGACCATCAAGAACGTGCAGATTGTGGGCGACGAAGCCAATTTCGACGAGGAGACCTTGAAGCGCATCACCACGGGCGCTTGTCTCAGCGTCGTGGGCAAGCTCGTGGAGAGTCCCGCCGCCGGTCAGGCCAGCGAGATACAGGCAACTGCCATCGAGATTCTCGGCGACTGCGACAACACGTATCCCTTGCAGAAGAAGGGCGCCAGCTGGGAGTTCCTGCGCAGCGTCGCACACTTGCGTCCCCGCACCAACACCTTCGGCGCCATCTTGCGCATCCGTCACAACATGGCAATGGCCATCCACACCTACTTCCACCAGCACGGCTACTTTTACTTCCACACGCCACTCATCACGGCTTCGGACTGCGAGGGTGCCGGCAACATGTTCCAGGTGACCACCAAGAACCTCTATGACCTCAAGAAGGACGAGCAGGGCAAAATCATCTACGACGACGATTTCTTCGGCGAGCAGACCTCCCTGACCGTCAGCGGTCAGCTCGAGGGCGAGCTGGGAGCCACGGCGCTGGGAGCCATCTACACATTTGGCCCCACGTTCCGTGCCGAGAACTCCAACACGCCCCGACACCTTGCCGAGTTCTGGATGATTGAGCCCGAGGTGGCCTTCCTCGACCAGGAAGAGCTGATGGACCTCGAGGAAGACTTCATCAAGTACT
>CAMJOE010000109.1:0-9620 GCA_946407485.1 uncultured Prevotellaceae bacterium
CTTCCCTGCTGCTCTATCAGCAAGCCTTGCAGACCTACGCAAAAGCCTTCGTCTGCCAACCCGACCTGACTTCTCTGCTCATTCGCAGCTCCACAGCGCTTACCTCGAATGCCAACACGACGCAACAGTCAATACACAATCTCGCAAAACTCATCGACAAGAAAACCGACACATACTACGAGACGTGGTACAGCGGCATCAACTGGCCGGAAGAGATGTCCTATATTCAGGCACACCTCACCCCCGCCCTGACCGCCTTCGCCTTCAGCTTTACACCATCGCAGAACCCTGAGTACGGCCTGGCAGACACGCCCACAAACATCGTCGTTTCCGCCTCGCCCAACACGCGAAGCTTCGTGCCGGTGGCCGAGCTCACTGAGGGGCTGCCCTCCGACATCAGCGAAAGCTACGTCTCGCCCGTCATCTTCACCGACGGCACGACACGTTACCTGCGGTTTCAGGTGTTGGGAACCATCGGCCAGCGCGCCGACAGCCACATCTTTGCCATGAGTGAGTTTCAGGTGCACAAAGTCATTATCGATGAGGAAGCATCGCCCTATTACCTGCTTCCCGAGCAGATTCAACCGCCCTTCGATGATTTGCTGACACAGATGCAGACGATGCACCCACTCATCTCTGCCGGCACAGCCACAGCCGCCGACCGCGAGCAGCTGAGCCAAGCGATTGAACGGGCCGAGCGAGCCCTCGAGGGTGCGAACGGCATCGTTCTCAACCCTGCCGCCATTCAAGGCAATGGAGCTATCTACAACCTCAGCGGCCAGCGCGTCAGCAGAATGCAGAAAGGCATCTACATCATCAATGGCAAGAAGGTTCTCCACTGAACCATTCATCCATAACGAAAGAAGGCAGCCCCTCAGAGAGCTGCCTTCTTTGTTTTTTTTCACCTAAAAGTCTGAGAAAACCCTCCAGATTATATTGCCCCAAAGGATAAAGAAGAAGATGAGAGGCAGTATGCAACAGATGACAATAGTGATAAGAAAGGCCTTCAGACAGCCTTTGTTCTCGTCCTTCACGATGACCGGCTCCGAGTCGTATTTCACCTGTTGGGCGAGGCTGTCGGGTGTGACGTCCATACCTTTCTGACGCAAACGGTCTTCTGCAGTAAGGGCTGCAGGCGTCACGAGCCACATCACTATATATATGATAGGTAGAGGCAGACCCACGCCCAACAGGGTGAGTACAATGGCTCCAAGGCGCCAGATGAGCGGGCTTCCCGACTCGAAATAAGTGGCGAGACCTGAGCAGACGCCGCCCAGGACCTTATCGTCGGCACAACGATAGTAGCGATGGGTGCGGACGTGATGTTTGCTTCTGGTATAGACATCGTTTGCGAACCTGCCCGCCTCATCGCTGAAGTGCTTGAAGTCTTCTTTGATGCCGCTCTCATGTCGGCCTTCGCTCTCCCGCCTGTTGTAGTTGCCAAAGGCATTCTCCGACTTGTTTCCGCCGTCGCCGGCAATATCCTCGGCGTTGCCTATCTTGTCAATGATTTCCTTCACTACGCTGATGTCGATGGCAGTCATGCCTGCTTCGTGCTTCTTCCAAAGGAGTTCGGCCACGCGGTGCTCAATGTCGTCGGCTATCTCGACACCTCCCTCCTGGCGGCCGAAGTAGCGTTGCATGCTCTGCAGATAGTTCTCGAGGAGGTTGTAGGCATCTTCGTCTATATTATATAAAGTGCCAAAGAGGTTGATGCTAATGTTCTTTTTCATCGCTGCATTGTTTTATGGTGATACAATTCTTAATTCTTCTCTTTTAATTCTTAATTCTTCAAGATGTTTACCGTGCGCAGGATTTCCTCCCAGCTTGCATCGAGCTGGTCGAGCGCCTCCTGTCCGTCCTTGGTCAGCACATAATATTTGCGAGGCGGCCCCTGCGTGCTTTCACGCCATTCGTAGCCGAGAAGCCCGTCGCGCTTGAGGCGAGAGAGCAGCGGATAAAGCGTGCCCTCCATCACGATCATCTCGGCCTCCTGGAGCCTCTGAATGATATCGTTGGCATAGCACGACTGATGGCGGAGCAGGAGCATGATGCAGTACTCGAGCATCCCTTTGCGCATCTGCGATTTCGTATTGTCTGTGTTCATTTTCTGCGAAATATCATGTTTGACATTGCAAAGGTAGGCATAATATTAATACCTTGTATCGCAAGGTACTCAGATTTAACAATATTTAATCTTTCCACGTGACGAGTCAGAACGTCTGAAACGTGGAAAAAGGCAACTTAACGTGTCGCGAAAAACTTAGCAACACGTCGCGAGATACAGAGCAACGTGATATGAGAAACTTTAGCAACACGTCGCAAGATACTTAGCAACGTGACGTGAGAACTTTAGCAACGTGATGTGAGAACTTTAGCAACGTGTTGTGGGAACTTTAGCAACGTGTTGTGAGAACTTTAGCAACGTGACGTAAAGGAAATCGTCACGCGTCACGTCGCTCAAGACAATGCTTCGAGAAAAGCGAAACGAAAAAGGGGACAAAAAACACAAAGATGGTACACGGGCGAGACACCCGCGTACCATCTGTCACCTTACTTCACCCGCACAGGTCGAACATTTAGACCACAATAGCGCAGGAAGCCTTGCACGATGAGTTCTTCCGAATCGAAGAGCATGAAGTAGCTGTATCGTTTATCTATGCCATCTTCATCGTAAAGGGTACGCGCCCAATAGAAGCCACTTTGACTTCTGACATCCCATCCGATATGGACACCATGTGCAGGGAAAAAGACGGAATTCCCGTTCGGACCAGGAAGCTGTCCCCTGACAAAAGCCTGCGCCGGGCAGGAAGATGCTGTTGCCGTTCTTGCCCGTTATCTTTTGGCCTTTCACGCCATTCAGCGTCGTGTATTCTGATGTAGTGTAACTGCTGTTCGTGAGTTCTTCGAACTGCTCCAGGGTCAGCATCTGCCAATCGCTGCCCCAAGCGCATGCTGCGGCATCGTCTGCCTCAATGAGCCTTCGCTTGTTGTCGCCGACGAAAGAACCGTCGCTGTACCAGCAGCCTGCTTGTTGATTGTCCTCGAAGGTGTACTTGTTGATTTGGTCGTAGCTTGAGCCGCCCCATTTCATCCACTTGTAGGTGCTCCACGAGAAGTCGCTCTTCGTCTCTGTCTCACCCCAGGCAAAGTAGTCGCCAAAGTCTTCGGGACTGGCTGCACCGATGTTGCACGTTGCCCAAAGCGTGCCGCTGGGCAGACCAAGATCAACATACTCATACTCGATGTAGTCCTTGATGTTGTTCACGAAAACCACACTCACCACCTGACTGATAGGGATAGCCACGTGGCCATTGTTCTTACGGATCACCATGCCGGGCTGTGCCCAAGCTGCCTGAACACCTGCTATCAGCAGCAACAGGCCAGCAATTAAGTAATTCTTCTTCATGTCGAAAGTTCTTTATGTATTTAATCTTTGATATTCTGGCTACAAGGATACGCTTTTTTCGCTTCCATGCAACCTTTCTCGTGCTTTTTCCAACAATTATGAACTATGAATTATGAATTATGAATTAAATGTCGTACCTTTGTAGGCAAATTGGATAATTACGTAACTTTAAATAAACAACAATCATGAAGAAACGTTTCTTTTCCACGATGAGCATTCTGCTGATTGCTCTCGCATGCTTTGCAGAAGGCAAGGCCAAGTATGTGTTCTATTTCATCGGCGACGGCATGGGCGTCAACCAAGTCAATGCAGCCGAGACCTATCTCGGCGCCCTTGAGGGCCGCATCGGCATCAAGGAGCTTTGCTTCCCCAGTTTCCCCTACGTAGGCCTCATCAACACGCAGAGTGCCACGAACGGCGTGACCGACTCGGCAGCCGGAGGCACAGCCCTGGCAAGCGGCAACAAGACTAAGAACGGCGCGCTCGGCGTACTGAAGGACCTGGAGACGCCCGTCACCTGCATCGCGCATTGGGCTAAGGATGCAGGCGCAGCAGTCGGCGTCACCACAAGTGTCAGCATCGACCACGCCACGCCAGCTGCCTTCTACTCCCACGTGGCCAAGCGCGGCATGACGTACGAGATTGGCGCTCAGCTGCCCCTCTCCGGCTTCGACTTCTTCGGAGGCAGTGACTTCGTGAAACCACAGAACCCCGATGGCGGCCCCGACCTCTATGCGCAGGCTCAAGCTGCTGGCTACACCATTGCACGCGGCTACAAGGACTACGTGAAGAAGGCTAAGAAGGCCGACAAGATGATCCTCTTCCAACCCGAAGAGGCCAGCAAGATAGAGGTGGGCTCCATCCCCTACGCCCTCGACCGCACGAAGAACGACCTCACCCTGCAGGACATCACGCGCGCTGCCATCAATTTCCTCATGAAGAAGCAGAGCGAGAAGGACGGCTTCTTCCTGATGGTGGAAGGCGGCAAGATCGACTGGGCCTGCCACGCTAACGACCCCGCATTCATCTCCGAGCTTATCGACATGGACAACGCCGTCAAGGTGGCTTACGAGTTCTATCAGCAGCACCCCGACGAGACGCTTATCGTCATCTCCGCCGACCACGAGACGGGCGGACTGGTGCTCGGCCGCGGCCCGTACGAGCTGAACCTCAAGGCTGTGTCCTATCAGCGCATGAGTATGGACAAGCTCAACCGCGAGCTCAACAACATGAAGAAGAACCTGGGCGAGAAGTTCACTTGGGACGAGACGAAGAAGTTCCTCACCGAGAACTTCGGCTTCTGGAACGGCGTTGAGGTCAACGACGACCAGGCAAAGCGTCTGGAGAACTCCTTCAACGAGTTTAAGGAAGGCAAGGGCGACGCCGGCCGCCTCTCTGGCACGGTGAAGCGCGTCATCTCCGAGTGCGCCCTGATTGGCTGGCAAAGCGGCGGCCACAGCAACGGCTACGTTCCTGCCTTCGCTATTGGCGTCGGTGCAGAGCAGTTCCACGGCCGCTTCGACAATACCGAAATCCCAAAGAAAATGGCAAAGGCTGCCGGCTGGGAAGTGAAGTAAAACAAAATAACCACCCACAATGAGATACTTTTATTCTTCGCTATTCGCTCTCTGCTCTTTCCTCCTCCTCCCTCTCCTCGCTTTGGCAGAGGGAGGGAAGAGCCAGGTGCCGCTGGCTGACCCATATATCCTGCTCGAAGGCGACACCTACTACGCCTACGGCACTAACGATGCCGACGGCATCCGCTGCTATACGAGCAACGACCTGCGCGTCTGGAAGTACGAAGGCTTGGCCCTCCACAAAAACAACACGACAGAAACCAAATGGTTCTGGGCTCCTGAGGTCTATCACGTCAAAGGCAAGTACATCATGTACTACTCCGCCAACGAGCACCTCTATGCCGCGACTGCCAACTCGCCGAAAGGCCCGTTCGTGCAGGTCGGCACGTACCAGATGAACGACCTCATCGGCGACGAGAAATGCATCGACTCGCATGTCTTCATCGATACGGACAGCACGGCCTACATCTTCTTCGTGCGCTTCACCGACGGCAACTGCATCTGGCAGGCAAAGCTGAGCGACGACTTCATCACGCCCATCGCAGGAACCTTGCGCAAGTGTTTTGCTGTCTCGCAAAGTTGGGAGAACAAGATGGGGCGCGTCAACGAGGGGCCAAACGTCATCAAACATGGCCGTCGATATTTCCTCACCTATTCGGGCAACGACTATCAGAGCCAAGACTATGCCGTGGGTTATGCCTATACGAACAACATCGCATCGGGCAACTGGACGAAGTACGCGCAGAACCCCATCCTTCGCCGTTGGGACGACCTCGTCGGCACGGGCCATCACTCGCTCTTCTATGACAAGGACAGCGTCCTGCGCATCGTCTTTCATGCCCACAACAGCAAGGAGACCATTCATCCCCGACTGATGTACATCGGCACGATGCAGCTGCGCAGCAACGGCCTCGTGATGCTCAATGACCCCATTATCCGCCCGACGCTTTCCACGTCTGCTCCTTACAATCCCGAGCTTATCACGAAGAAATGGGGTTTTGAGAACGGCGGAGCGGTCACCATCGACCTGAACAACGACGGAAGCCAAGACATCGTGACCGGTGGACTTTCCTACGTTCAGGACTCCGCCACAGGCGAAACCACGACAAGCAGCATTTCCTACATCGCTACCCTTTCGCCCTTGACACACAGATGGACAAGGGTCTTATCGACGCCTCCCTTCAATGTGACGGAGTCGCCTTCCCTCGTTCCCTGCGACATCAACAATGACGGCAACATGGACCTCGTCGCCTTCGACCAGACAGCTGACGAGGCAGACGACATCACCGAAGGCATCTTCCTGGGCAAAGGAGACGGGACATTCGAGGTGGCGGGACTTACCATCCTCAACCCCGACGGCTCTCCTGCGGCCTTTAACCTCAAGGCACCCTGCAACGCCGAGATTATCGACATCGACAACGACGCACGGCTCGACATCATCCTTGCAGGGCATGAAGGCGACACGAACTGCAACGTCATCCTCCACAACCAATCGGATGGCAGCAGTGCTCTGCGTTTCTCCGTAGAGCCCTACGACACGGAGTACCTGCTCCGCGAGGCCATCGTCAAGCCTGCCGACTTCAACAACGACGGCTTTCAGGACTTTGCCATCTCGGCGCTTGTGGACGGGCGGGACGACCAGCTGCGTTTCACCGACGTCTTCCTCAATAATCCAGAGCAGCCCGGGCAGTTCGTCCGCCTCGGACTGGGCGAGAAGGGAGCCGACCTGAAACGCAAGTCGAACGGAGCCTTGCAGGTGGCCGACTTCAACAACGACGGCTGGCTCGACATCTTGCTTGCAGGCCTGGGCGAGGCCACATCGGGAGAAAGTGCGGCAAAACAGCGCATCTACATCAACCAGAAGACAGACGTGCCCAGTTTCAGGGCAATCACGAGTGACTTCCAAAGCGACGTCTATACGCTCGCGTCCTCTGCCAGCAACTCCGCCGGCGTAATCGACTGGAACGGCGACGGGCTCTACGACGTCCTCATCGGCGGCACGAAGTCGAACGTCTATGGCGGCATGCTTTACCTCAACGACGGCAGAGGTCGCCTCAAACGCAATGTGGCCATTCCCGGAGCGACAGGAGCCTGCACCATCTTCCCCGACTACAACGGCGACGGACGCAAGGACTACGTGCTTATCGGACTGTCGAAGGACAAGAACTATCTGACGGCAGAGCAATTCGGCGACAATGCCATCCTCTGCTATAACCTGTCCTCACCTATCTCGCGACCCGATGCACCACTCTCACCGACAGTATGCAAAGAGCCTGGCATCGTGACGCTGGCCTGGGAGGCACCTGATACGATACACAAAGGCTTTACCTACGAGGTCTTTCTCAAGGACGAGGAAGGCAACCTGCTGAACAGTACGCCAGCCATCATTGGCGGAGAGAGTGACGGCACGAGGAAGGCGAACCTGCTGGGCCGGGTTGGCACAAGGACGGAGTGGACATTTCGTCCCACGAAGCCCGGCACGTACACTTGGGGCGTGCAAACGGTCGATGCCGCCTACACGGGCTCAGTCTTCACCGAAGGTCCGCAGTTCACCCTTTCCGAAGAAGACATCGCGAGCAGCATCACAACAATTCAAGATTCGAAAATCGAGATTCAAAATGATATGTTTGACCTTGGTGGCCGGCGACTTTCGAAGCCACAAAGAGGTGTCAATATCATTAACAGGAGCAAGGTTCTGAAGAAATAAATGAGACGTCTCTCAGGTTACATCGGCGCGCTCGTTGTCGTCTGCATCTGGGGCTCCACCTTCGTCAGCAGCAAGGTGTTGCTTGATGTGGGCCTGCGCCCCGCGGACATCTTCCTCATTCGCTTCGTCATAGCGTACCTCTGCATGCTTGCCATCTCGCACCGGCGGCTTTTTTCCGACAATTGGCGCGACGAGCTGGTGCTCTTCCTGCTCGGCATCATGGGCGGTTCGCTCTACTTCCTGACGGAGAACATGGCGCTTTGCTACAGCTATGCCACCAATGTCAGCATCCTGGTCAGCACGGCTCCGTTGCTTACCGCACTTGTATGCTCCGCCTTTTATACCTCGGAGCGGATGAAAGGCTGGCAGGTGATTGGTTCGCTCATCGCTTTTGCGGGTGTCGTGCTTGTCGTGCTCAATGGCCAGCTCGTGCTGCATCTCAATCCCTTAGGAGACTTTCTCGCCCTCTCTGCCGCCCTTTCGTGGGCGTTCTATTCGCTCTTTATGAGGCGAATCATGGGGCGTTACAGCATGGATTTCATCACGCGAAAGATATTCGCATACGGCATCATCAGCATCCTGCCCTACTTTTGGCTTGTAGAACCTTTCAGCGTGACGGGAGCGATGCTGGCCAAGCCCGTCGTCGCCGCCAACTTGCTGTTCCTGTCCGTCATCGCGTCGAATGCCTGCTACCTGCTTTGGAACTGGGTGATGCGGGAAGTGGGCGTCGTCCATGCCTCCAATTTCATCTATCTGCAAAGCCTCGTCACGATGGTCGTCAGCGCCATAGTCCTCGACGAACGCATCACGCTGATGGCCATAGCCGGAGCAGTCATCCTCATCCTGGGAATGCTTCGGGCCTTGAAATAAGCGACGTCCTGCCGCTTCCTGCAAGAGCTCTCCCCTTATTTTACAGGAGCCGAGGGAGGTGCGGCATACGGGTCAGCACCCCATTGCTTATTGGGTCGGCTGCCCATTTCAAGCACAAGCGTGGCTCCGTCCAATATGTCGTCGTGGCTGAACCAAGGCTTATCCCAGGTCTTGCCATTGAATGTGGCCTTCTGGATGTACTTGTTTTCCTGGCTTGCTCCCTTGGCGATGATGTGCAACTCCTTGCCTTTTGGCAACTTGACGCGGATGTCTGAGAAGATAGGCGACCCGATGTTGTAAGCGGGGAAGCCGGGTGTAACGGGATAGAATCCGAGCGAGGAGAAGACCACGAACGACGTCATGCCGCCGCCGTCCTCGTCGCCAGGCATGCCCATCACATCGTTGCGGAACCATGCGTCGAGGCATTGGCGGATGCGTTTCTGCGTCTTCCAGGGAGCGCCCGCATAGTTATATAAATAAGGTATATGCAGCGAGGGCTCGTTGGCCATCGTGAACTGCCCCATGTTTCCCGTTTGGTCGGGGAACTCGCCAAAGAACTGCCACTTGCTTTTGCCAAGAGGTTCGGCGAAGGTTCTGTCGAGTTCGCGCACCATTGCCTCCCTGCCGCCCATCAGTTTGGCAAGGTCAGCGAGGTTGTGCTGCACGTCCCAGCGGTAGGTCCAACCGTTGTTTTCGCCGTAAGCGGCACGTGCTCCGATGCCTCCACTGAAGCGGTAGTCGAAGTCAGGCAGGAAGTTTCCCTGCTCGTCCTTAGGATGGAAGAAGAGCGTCTCTGCGTTCCAGACGTTACGATAGTTGTAGCTGAGGTTGAGATACTTCGCCGCGTCGGACTTTTTGCCAAGGTATTCTGCTATTCGCGACAGGCACCATTCGTCGTAGGCAGTACCCAGGGTGACTGCGATGGGCTGCCGTTGCTCGAAGCCGTTCACGTTGGGGACGTCCTCCTTCTGTCCCACGCCGAGGGCTGGGAAGTAGCCATGGTCCTTGTAGAACTGGTCGAGGCGTCCTGCTGGGTCACCGCTCCAGGGCACGAGCG
>CAMJOE010000110.1:0-9509 GCA_946407485.1 uncultured Prevotellaceae bacterium
GACCTCTGCGCACGTCACCTCTACGAGATGGCAGCCGACATCATCATGTGTCACCTTCTCATGCAGAACGCTGCAAAGGCTCCCGAACTCTTCGGCAAGAGCCTGCAGGTCTATGTCAACCTTGCAGAGGCCGAGGTGGAGAAGCACGCCACCTTGCTCAGCAAGCTGAATGCCGAACAGCTCGACAACTACAGACAACAATAAATATCTGAAGTTTGGAAGTTAAAGAAGTTAGAGAAGTTAGCTCGCTATGCTCGCTTAGGGAAGTTAAAGGACAATAGCTTCTGCTGCCATAATACCAACTTAATGGTATCGTCCTTTAACTTCTTCGGCTGTCGCCTCAGGCGCAGGCGGAACTTTAACTTCATTAACTTCTTTAACTCCCCCCCAAAAACAACAACTATCTTCAAAACCATGAAACGACATTCTTTATCTCTCTTGCTGATGCTCGGAGCCTTGCAGCTGCAGGCCACCGACATCATCTATGGCGACTGCCACTATCGTGAGATAGAGGGGCGCTATGCTGGTGTCCGCAAGACGGAAAGCGCTACGACCTTCGAGAGCGACGACCGCATCAAGCTCGTCTATTGCCTCCGCATCCCTCGCGACTCCGTCTCCGCAACTGCTCTCTTGCTGCCAAAGGTGACCGGCGACATCACGCTCAACGTCTGCGTCAAGAACTGCGAGACCGACGAGGTGCTGCTCGACAGCAGTTTCACGCAGGCTTGCACGAAAAGCAAGAGCACGAACTTCGAGATTATCCCCAAGATGAAGTTCCCCTCCGACACGTGGTATCGCGTAGAGATACAGGCGCCCCAGGGCAGTCAGCGCATCAGCCGCCTCAACCGCCTTGAGTTCGAGCGCAATGGCAGCAACCCCGTCGTCGATGCCCATCTGCGCGGCTTCCCAACGCCTGCCACGCACCTCTGGTTCGGGCACTCCACGGCAGCCAACGCGCCGCAGAACGAATCCTACGAGTGGTGCTATCAGGAGGTGCTGATGCCGAAGGAATATGCCACCATCAACACCTATCTCATGACGCTCGGTATCACGGGTGGCTACATGGGCATACAGATGTGTGGACAGACGGTGAGGAACGAGAACGGTCAGTACACCGACACGATTCCGTCGACTTATCAGCATCGCGTCCTCTTTTCCATCTGGGACAATGGCGACACGGACATCACTCCCGACCTGGCGGCTCACCTCAGGGCAGGTGCCTTGGCTTACGGCGACGACGTGACCATCAATCGCTTTGGCAACGAAGGAACGGGCTGCCAGTCAATGGTGTATAACGGCAAATGGAATCCCGGGCAGTGGGTGCAGTTCCTGACTTGCGCTCGTCCGGAAGAGCGAACCATCGTGTTGAAGGATGAGAACGGCGACGAGGACATCATCCGCTATCCCTGCTCTCTGCTCTCGACGTGGTATAAGAACATGGACGACCCCGAGTGGCACTACATGGCCACCATCCGCCACAGCGGCGAGTCGCACTACTACAACACCTGGTACTCCTTCATCGAGAACTGGGCAGACACGGGCGGCGAACTCTTCCGCAGGGCCTACTACCGCAACAACTATCAGCGGTCAGTCGGCAGCGGCAAGTGGTATTATGTCAACAAGGTTGACCTCTTCAGCCAGACCGATTACCAGAATTTCATCAACGATGGAGAGATAACGACCCGCCACCGCCGAATGGACTACGGACATGGCAGGGCAAGTGATGTGCCTCGTGCTTTCTACATGCAGGCGGGAGGCTATGGGCAGCCGAAGGATTCAGCCAGCACGCTGCCGCTCGTGGACGACCACAGCTGCGTGGAGAGCATCAACCTCGACTCGCTCATCGCAACCCTGCAGACCGCCTACCTCGCCGACTCGAAGGCTTCGATGAAGACACAAATTTCGACCCACAACTCGCTTAAGCTTCTGAAGCCTTTCGTTGAGGAACTCATCGCCAAGACCAACCGCTTCGAGGGCTATACCTACGAGGCAATGGCGCCCATCCGCGAGCTTGCGGAGACCGATTACTCCTTCGCTCAAATGCGTCTTGCGCTGCTCAACATGGCGGAGAACAACCCGATACTCCGCTACGGCAATACCGTCAAGGCCGAGCACATCTGCTCTTTCCGTGCCTATATGATTGGCAACGGCGAAAACATCCTTGCCATGCGCGACCATGAGGTAGTCAGCATCCCGCAGGCAGAAGCCGACGTCACAGACCCCAACAACCACTGGATTGTCCTGCGTCACGACGACCAGACATACTATTGCCTCTATAACCTCGGTACTGGCTTATGGCTCAACATCGGCTCCAAGATAAAGGCATCTACTGTGCCGCACAAGTTGACCTTCAATTTCTCGAACGGCAAGCTCAACATGCGCGAAGGCTCCAGATACCTTGGCTTCAATGCCGCGGGGAATCCCATCACCTCTTCCGGCACCAATTCTGTTCGCTTCGAACTGCTCGACAACTACTACCTCACGCCCTCGACACAGCTCTGCGAGGTCTTGCTCGAGCAGACCACGCCCGACGGAATCGCGACAGGCATCGACGAGATAGACGTCGAACCGCTTGTGCAACCAGGTGAGGAGACCTCTTCGCTCAGCGACGACATCGCAGCGGTCTATTACTACGACCTGCAAGGCCGCCGCATCGGTTATGATTTGCCCGCAGGCCAGCCCGTCATCGCGCACATCATCCTCCGCAACGGCGCCTCTATCGTCAGGAAGATTGTAGTGCAATAAATAAAAATATTGCTGTCCGGGGAAAAGCACCGAAGGTGCGAAAGAACACAGACGGGGGTGTTAACCCCCGGGACAGGTTAGCCTGACAATAATAAGCCCCGAAGGGGCGACAGAATATATAACTTGTTTAATAACAACTTGCTTATGTCTCTGTCGCCCCTTCGGGGCTTTCTCTGTCGTCGCAATATTACCGGGGGTTAACACCCCCGTCTGTGGTCTGTCGTCTCTTCGAGACTTTTGACAAGCCTCCATGAGCTGCTATTCGTCAGAAAGACCGATGGAAAAGGGCATAAAAGGAAGAGAGAGAAATATTCCCCGGACAGTAATAAAATAAAAAAGCGACGTGTCGAGCCGGCTGACTCAACACGTCGCATCTTTCTTTCCTACACGTAGCGTTTGACGTTCCTACACGTAGCGTTTGACGTTCCTACACGTAGCGTCTGCAAACGCCACGTGTTTAGTTTAATAGGCTCTCTGCCAGGAGGGCGAGCTCTATGTCTAATCTTTCCAGATTCCAGGCATGCAGATGCCTGCTCGGCAGACGGCGCTACCCTCTGGCGCCCAAAGACCGATGGTAACCTCTTGCTGTTCTTGAAGCTCGAAGTGGACAAAACGATAGTCCATCATGGGTGAGGCCTCGACATTTCCATCGACTCCCTTTACTGCAAACAGCGCATTCTTGTGTAAGCCAAGCTCGTTTTGCGCAAAGAAGCAAGCTCCGACAGTGTATTTCCCCGGCTCCAGACGAATCTTTTGCCCTATCAGCAGGCCTGGCTTGGCAGGCTCCTTGCTGAGGAACTCCAGATAAATCTCAGAATCGCCCATGCCGCGACTGACATCGTTCCTGTGAACCAGACGGCAAAGACTCGCGTCCTGCTCCGTCGTCCATCCTTCAGGCAATGGCTCCTCCTGACCCTTCCACAAATCCACGATATTGTGGTTCTTCAGATAGATGCCCTCCTTCTTCGCTTGTTGCCCTGTTTCGGCCTGAGCCTGAGCGCTGTCCCTCAGTGCCGACAACTCCTGTAGTTCTGCCTCCGACTTCGCTTTTCGAATCAGGAAGAGGCGGAAGTTGTCGGCTACTGCACGGCTGAAGCGCCTGCAGTTATCGTTGGAACGGAAACCGATGCGCATCGAGTCGTCCAGGCAGACAAAGCGTAAACGGACGTCGGAACTGTCATTTACTGTTTTATCAGTCATCGAAACGCGGTTCTTTACGCGGTGAGAGAATGGCCCCGCATAGATTTCGGCAGTCGTAAGGGCACAGCCGTCCTCCTTATCTTCAGCATGTTCATAATCGTAGAGAGCAGCATCTTGCTCGTTAGGCAGCTGCCATGCTTTCACCCGCAACTCGTATTCCCCTGCAGGCAAGCCGTGGATAATCTGCCAGACGTCGAAGTTCTTCATGTAGAACATCAGCGTACTGTCCTCTGCCAATGTCTTTCCGCCGTGCTCGAAGGTCCAGGCATCCAACTCCTCCGTGTCGCAGGTGGGATTGCCTATCAAGTATGTCATATCCTTTGCACCTGCAGGCAAGCCCTCCTCCATAGGCACTTGTTTTGTGAAGTGCCATAAAGTAAATCCTCCTACGACTAAGAACAGAAGCAAGGCCAGCCCTTTCACCCAACCCTTCCCCCGGGGCAGAGGGGAGTTCTTCGCCAGTAAGCCTCCCTCCTCGGGGGAAGGTTGGAGGGGGGGCTGGCTTTTGTTCCCTGCAGAACTGCACATAATCTTCATAGCCGACAAAGCGAGCCAGAACATCCAGTGTCGTCTGCCGCGGAACACCGCCAGAGCGATAGCCCCACAGACGCATCAGCGTCGATGCGCTAACCCTCTCGTGAATGTCCTCGAACATCCGCTTCTCCAGCCATCGGAAGTCCCTCGGCGTCAACATCTGCCGTCCCGCCTTCCGCTCCACAGCCTCAAATAGCCTCTGATAGTCTGCCATCCGTTTCATTGCTTATTCGAGTACAAAGGTACGTATTTCCCTTTAATCAAGCAAAACAAATCCCCGATTTTCAGCCTAAAATGCAAATGACATCGAAATGACCTTGAAATGACCTTGTTTTTTATGCATACATTTCGCGTAAAAAGTATATCTTTGCGCACGAAAAGTGTCCCTTAAAGGACAAGTACACAAGAAAAAGAACCTGCAAACAAAAAATTTCAGCCCACAATGGTACGACTTTCACGAAAGTTTCCTATATTTGCAGAGCCGATGAGGTAAAAGCCACCGGCAGCAATGCGAGGAGCATCAAAAGACAACGTTCCGCTGGTAAACCTGGAAATTTACTTAGAGTGATAAGGAACAAAGTCTGAGAGCCGTCCTCCTGTAATGGTATATAGTCCGGCGTTCTCGCGTGCGTACATATATTATATTATAGGTGTGGGCTGATTTTCATTCTTTCATTATCACAGGTAATTCCAGGACCTTCCAGTAAGAAGAATGCTGAAAGGCCCACACTTTTGTATGTAATAGAATGATATAATATAAATAACCCCTAAAACAAACTTTATGAAAAAGAAACTTTTACTATTAATGGCTCTATGCTTGTTCGCAAGTATCAACGGCAGTGCCTACGATGCCTGTATTGGCGGCATCTATTACGACTTCCCCGGGAACAGCACGGCAATCGTGACTTCTGGTAGTCCTGAGTACACAGGCTCCGTAAACATTCCTAGTTCCGTCACCTATAACGGAAAAACCTACAGCGTGACCATCATCGGCAACTTTGCCTTCAGTAGTTGCAGCGGCCTGACCTCCGTCACCATCCCAAACAGCGTGACCAGCATCGGCTATCAGGCCTTCTCAGGTTGCAGCGGCCTGACCTCTATCACTATCCCAAACAGCGTGACCAGCATCGGCGGCTATGCCTTCGCTAATTGCAGCGACCTGACCTCCATCACCATCGGCAATGGCATAACCCGCATCAGCAGCGATGCCTTCGATGGCACAGCATGGTATAACAATCAGCCCGACGGTTTGGTATATGCAGGCAAAGTGGCATATAAATATAAAGGAACGATGCCAAATGGAACAAAAATTAAGATAAAGGAAGGGACGTTAGTAATCGCTAATTTGGCCTTCTATGGCTGCAGCGGCCTGACCTCCGTCACCATCCCAGAGAGCGTGACCAGCATCGGCAGCAATGCCTTCTCTGATTGCAGCGGCCTGACCTCCGTCACTATCCCGAACAGCGTGACCAGCATCGGCGGCGGTGCCTTCAATGGCTGCAGCGGCCTGACCTCCGTCACCATCCCAAACAGCGTGACCAGCATCGAAGACCAAGTGTTCTATGATTGCAGTCGCTTGACCTCCATCACCATCCCAGAGAGCGTGACCAGCATCCGCACCGAAGCCTTTAGGGGCTGCAGTCGCTTGACCTCCATCACCATCCCAGAGAGCGTGACCAGCATCGGTACCTATGCCTTCCATGAAACTGCATGGTATAACAATCAGCCAAACGGCTTGGTATATGCAGGCAAAGTGGCTTATGGGTATAAAGGAACAATGCCAGAAGGAACAGAGATTGTAATAAAGGACGGGACATTAGGAATTGCAGACAATGCCTTCTATGGCTGCAGCGGCCTGACCTCCGTCACCATCCCAGAGAGCGTGACCAGCATCAGCTACGCTGCCTTCTATGGCTGCAGCGGCCTGACCTCCGTCACCATCCCGGGCAGCGTGACCAGCATCGGCGACTATGCCTTCTGGAATTGCAGCGGCCTGACAGATGTCTGGTGCTATGTAGAGAATGTCCCAAACACATATCCTAGGGTTTTTGATTCACCCATCAGTTCTGCCACGCTCCATGTGCCGGCTGGCTCTGTGGAGGCTTACAAGACGACGGCTCCTTGGAGCAGTTTCGGCTGGATTGCTCCCATTTACGATGAAGAGTCATCAAAGGCTTTTCCGGCGGGAACTTACGCCAAGGCTGACCTGAAGCGCACCTTTGAAGAAGGTTGGAACACCATCTGTCTGCCTTTTGCCGTTGGTGACATCGAAGCTACCTTCGGTACGGGCGCCAAGGCTTACGGGTTCGACGACTTTGCAGACGGCGAACTGAAGTTCTCTCTCGTCACGACGCTCACAGCTGGCGTGCCTTACGTCATCTATGTGCCTGCTGAAATCACGGACCTGATTGCCTTTGAGAACATCACCATCGAGGATGCCAACATCACAGGCTCCAGCATTGACAAGAATGGTGTCCTCTTCCGCGGCACTTACGCTCCCGTGGCTTCCGGCGGATGGACGAAGAGCAACGGCACTGATGAGATCTACGGGCTGACAGCAGACGGCAGGATTCGTAAGGCAGGCGCAGAAGCCAGCATCTTAGGCTTCCGCGGTTACTTCGACATTCCCGCAGGAACAGAAGTCAAAGGTTTTGTCTTCGAGGACGACGCAACAGGCATAGAGACCATTGACCACTCATCATTGACTATTGACCATCCTATCTATAATGTAGCTGGTCAACGCATCAAGAAAATGCAGAAGGGCATCAACATTATTAACGGCAAAAAGATTCTCAAGTAACATGAAACAGACATATATTCAACCCCAGATGATGGTGGAGCAGGCACAGTGCGAGATGCTGATTGCCGCAAGTTTATTCAACAAGAACCTCTCCAACCAAAGCATCCAACTCACAGACGACGACTACAACGGCTCGTTCACGGCGAAGGAATTCCTTTGGGACGACGACACTGAGGAATAAGATAATCGCCCCATGCTTATATCAAAGTAGAAGGACATCGCTGGTCGATGTCCTTCTGCTTTTGCTATTAGGGCGGTCTATAAGCGGGGAATTATTTAAGGCCATTTGTTCCTTTTTCCTATAATAATTGTTAAAAAGAGACGAAAACCTAAAGAAACTTCGCTAAAAATTTTGCTGATTATCAAGAAAAGACTTACTTTGCATTTCATAAAACATGAAACATAAAACATGAAATTAGAAAATCCATTTCCGGAATACGGATACTTTGGCTCAGAGTATTTCTGTGACCGAGAACAAGAAACACAGAGGATGATAGAGGCTTTGCAGAATGGAAGTAACGTAACTCTGATAGCACCACGCCGCATAGGCAAGACGGGACTGATTCATCATGTCTTTGAACGGATGAAAACAGCAGACAAGCGTGTGCAATGTTTCTATGTTGATGTTTTTCCAACGAAGACATTCAGCCAAATGGTGCAGTTCGTCGCTAATGCAGTCATGGGTAAGCTCGACACTCCATCACAGTCAATCAAGAGAAAGCTAAACAACTTTATCGCTGCATTGCGCCCTACTATGACACCAGACCCCATCACTGGTGCGCCAACATTCAGTTTTACGGTGGAGCCAGAAAATGCTCGCGAGACACTTACTCAAGTTTTTGAATATATGAAGGAATCGGGGCAGATGTGTTATTTTGCGATTGACGAATTTCAGCAAGTAAGCAATTACAATGAGATTGGTGCTGATTCTTTTATTCGTTCCATTATACAGTTTGTTCCTAATGTTCACATTATCTTCTCTGGCAGTCAGCAACATCTCTTGTCCGATATGTTCATGTCGCCCAAGCATCCTTTTTTCAACAGTTCACAAATCATGACTATAAAGGAGATAGATGTGGAAAAGTATGGTACATTTGCTAACAACTTCTTCAAGAAACAAGGGCGTGAGATGTCACAAGATGTCTTTACTTATTTATATAATATGGTGGATGGGCAGACCTGGTATGTTCAAAAGATTCTCAATAGGCTTTATCGCACGCCCAAGGAAGAGTTGACAAAGAAGACTGTTAATAATGCAGTAGGCATAATCCTGGGCGAACAAGAAATTAATTACCAAAACAACTACAACCTCATGACAGAGAATCAGGCACTTTTGCTTACTGCCATTGCCCGTGAGGGTGTGGTGAATGCTCCAACCTCTCTTGACTTTATCATGCGTTATCGCCTGCCTGCACCAAGTAGTGTAAAACTTGCTCTCAAATCTTTGCAAGACAAAGAATTCGTCTTTCAAACGGTGAAAGGTGAATATATCGTCTATGATCGTTTCTTTGGAATGTGGTTGAAAAGACTTGAGTAAGGGGTAAAAGCGATACAGATTTATTACCGGAAGAGCCTCTTGTCGAACAAACGGCAAGAGGCTCTTCTGTTTGGAGATGTATTGTTATTGCAGGATGCTGTCTGCCAGCAGGGCGAGTTGCTCTTCGTCGGCAGGTTTCATACGGGAGCGGATTGTGACCATCGGCTCGACTATCTCGCAGTCCTTCATGCCCTCAATCATCTCGCGCATGACGCGGCCTGCCGAGGGCGCCCAGCTGCCGTTCTCCACGATGCCGAAGCGGCGCTTTTGGTAGTTCTTGATTTGCAGGTGATGCAGGAAGTCGTGCATGACGGGGAAGACACCGCCGTCGTAGCTCGCTGCTGCCACCACGATATTCGGATAGCGGAAGGCATCTTCTATGACTTCAGCCATGTCGTCGCGGCTGAGGTCGCTGACTACAACCTTTTTGGCGCCTTTCTCTCGGAGCAGTTCGCCCAGTCGCTCGGCCGCCTTAGCCGTGCCGCCGTGAATGCTGGCATAGGCCACAAGCACGCCTTCACTTTCAGGTTCGTAGCGGCTCCAGATGTCGTAAAGCCTGATGGCCTCTTTCATCGCCTCGCCTGTGAGGACAGGGCCGTGCAGCGGGCAAATGGCCTGTATGTCGAGATTTGCAGCCTTCTTCAGCACGTTCTGCACCTGCACGCCATACTTGCCGCAGATGTTGAAGTAGTA
>CAMJOE010000111.1:0-9351 GCA_946407485.1 uncultured Prevotellaceae bacterium
TTTTTAGTAGGAAGCCCTTCGAGAGGAATCTCGAGGGGCTTTTTGTTTATGGGGCGAATGGGGCGAATGGGGCAAATGGGGCGAATGGGGCTAATGGGGCTGATGGGGCTAATAGGGCGAATGGGGCGAATGGGGCGAATGGGGCTAATGGGGCGAATGGGGCAAATGGGGGTAAGGGAGCCCGACGGAGAAGCGCAGGACACGGCGGCAAGCATCGTGCACATGATGACAAGAGCATCAATGAGAGCTAAGAAAGATAAAATTGCTTGATTGTTTGGTAGAGAATATAATAATGTGTACCTTTGCGTTATAAAAAGCATAAAAGATATGGCTGTGCATAATGACTTAGGACATAAGGGCGAAGATATGGCTGCGGAGTTTTTGCAGCAGAAGGGCTATTGTGTTTTGGAGCGAAACTGGGCAAATAAAGGGCGCAAGGAGATTGACATCATTGCCACTAAAGACGATATTGTTGTCTTTGTTGAAGTCAAGACGCGTAAACTTGGTTCGCTCACCACTCCGATTTCTGCTGTTGATGACCGCAAGCAGCATCGTATCGTTCTTGCTGCAGATTCTTATCTTAAATCACATCGTATTGACTTTCCCTATCGTTTTGACATCATTGGTATTATTTATAACGATGAAGCAAGCAGGATAGAGCACTATGAAGGGGCATTTAGGCCTCGTCCAAGGTTCTATAGATGAAAGAAAAATGTGATTTTGTCTTCTCTTTGGAAAGTTTGTTGCCTTTCATTTGCGTATCTTTCGGAAAATTTCTACCTTTGTGGGATAAATGACTACAAAGCCCCATACTGATGATAGATAATGTGACTCCTAACGACGGTATTACGCACCATTTGAACCAGATGTATCAGAACTGGTTCCTCGACTATGCTTCTTATGTAATCTTGGAACGTGCTGTGCCGCACATTACTGATGGCTTCAAGCCTGTGCAGCGCCGTATCATGCATTCCATGAAGAGGATGGATGACGGCAAGTACAATAAGGTTGCGAACATAGTTGGTCATACCATGCAGTTCCACCCTCATGGTGATGCTTCTATCAAGGATGCCCTTGTTCAGCTCGGTCAGAAGGACTTGCTTATTGACTGTCAGGGAAACTGGGGTAACATCATTACAGGTGACGATGCTGCTGCCGGTCGTTACATTGAAGCAAGGCTGTCGAAGTTCGCCCTTGATGTTGTTTTCAATCCCAAGACGACCGAATGGAAGTGGAGCTATGATGGCAGGAACAAAGAGCCAGTTGCACTGCCTGTTAAGTTCCCTTTGTTGCTTGCTCAGGGTGCTGAAGGCATTGCTGTGGGCTTGAATTGTAAGATACTTCCACACAACCTCGTTGAGATTTGTGACGCAGCTGTCAGCTATCTTCATGGTGAGGAATTCCATCTTTATCCTGACTTCCCGACGGGTGGCAGTATAGATATCTCGAAGTATAACGATGGCCAAAGAGGTGGCTCTGTTCGTGTTCGTGCAAAGATAGAGAAGAGAGACAATAAGACTCTGGCTATTACTGAAATACCATACGGTAAGACAACGGGCACTGCCTCCAAGCCAAGCACCTTTATAGACAGCATCCTCAAGGCTAATGAACGCGGAAAGATTAAGATTCGCAATGTGGAGGACTTGACGGCTGCTTCTGCTGAGATACTGATTCACCTGACTCCAGGGGCCTCAAGCGACAAGACTATTGACGCGCTGTATGCTTGCACGGACTGTGAGATAAGCATTTCGCCCAATTGTTGTGTTATTCAGGACAGGAAGCCTCAGTTCCTTTCAGTGAGTGATGTGCTACGTTCAAGTGTGGATAATACCCTGGCTTTGCTACGTCAAGAGAGGCTCATCCGCCGAGGTGAACTGATGGAGAGCCTGCATTTTGCTTCCCTTGAGCAGATATTCATTGAGGAACGTATTTATAAGGATAAGGAATTCGAGCAGGCCAAGACGATGGATGCTGCTTGCGAATGGATTGACGAGCGCCTGACTCCTTACTATCCAAAGATGGTGCGCGAGGTGACTAAGGACGACATCCTGAAGCTGATGGACATCAAGATGGCACGCATTCTGAAGTTCAATAAGGACAAGGCTGAGCAGAACATTGCTGCCATCAAGAAAGAAATAAAGCAGATTGACCATGAGCTGAAGAACATGGTGGAGGTGACCTGTGACTGGTTCCGTTTCATCAAAGAGAAGTACGGCAAGGACCATCCTCGCCTCACTGAGATACGCAACTTCGACACCATTGCTGCTGCTAAGGTGGTGGAAGCCAATGAGAAGCTTTATATCAACAGGGAGGAAGGCTTCATCGGCACATCGCTGAAAAAGGATGAGTTTGTCTCGAACTGCTCAGATATTGACGACGTCATTGTCTTCTATCGCGATGGCACTTACAAGATTGTGCACATTGCAGACAAACTCTTCATCGGCGAGACTGAGCGCAGCAAGAAGGAGAAAAAGAAAGTGGAGATTATCCACATAGCAGTCTTCCGCAAGAATGATGAGCGCACTATTTACAATGCTGTTTATCGCGATGGAAAGACAGGCATCAGCTACATTAAACGTTTCAATGTCACAGCAATAATTCGCGACAGAGAGTACGACCTCACACAAGGCAATCCTGGCTCGCGAGTACTGTATTTCACGGCAAATCCCAATGGCGAGGCAGAAGTCGTGAAGGTTATCCTGAAGCCCAATCCGAAGCTGAAGAAGGTCTTCTTCGACCAGGATTTCAGTGAGATAGCCATCAAAGGCAGAGGCAGCAGAGGCAACATCCTGACCAAAATTGAGGTCAGCAAGGTGACGCTCAAGAGCCATGGCAGCAGCACTTTGGGTGGCCGCAAGGTTTGGTTCGACAGTGACATCAAGCGCCTCAACTATGATGGACAGGGAAAGTATCTGGGAGAGTTCGATGGCAGCGACCAGATACTTGTCATGCTCAAGGATGGCCGTTATTACCTGACAAACATCGACCTCAACAACCACTACGAGGACAATATCTTCCGCATAGAGAAGTATGATGCCAACAAGGTTTGGACCTGCATCTACTTCAATCAGGCGCAGTCTGGCTTCCTCTATATTAAGCGCTTCCAACTGGAGGCAACAGTTCGCATGCAGAGCTTTATGAACGAGATGCCAGCTGAAGATATTGTGCTTGTGACAGACACAGTCTATCCCCGAGTACTTGTTACGATGGGAGGCACAGACGACTTCCGCGAGCCTATTGAGTTGGATGTGGAATCTTTCATCGCCGTGAAGGGCTACAAGGCCATTGGCAAGCGCATCACAACACTGCATATTGCTAAGGTCGAGGAACTTGAGCCGACAAGGTTCCCCGAAGAAGCCCCTTCTCCCGACCTCTCCCCCGAGGAAGAGGGGAGTGACGAGTCAGATAACTCTGAGAACTCTGAAACCTCTGAGGAGAAGAGCCAGCAGGAAGTGGCAGATGAGTTGAACGGACAGCTCAGCTTTGACTTCTAAGCCCCTTTGTATGAGATATTTTGTGCCAATCCTCTTATGTCTGTTGACGGTAGTCTGTAGTCTGTTGTCTCAACAAGCCCATGCAGAGCAGACAACTTACGAGGCTGTGCCTGACAGAAGCCCTTCGGCAAGGACTTTCCTCATTGGCATAGGCAGGACTAACCAGCTTGATACCTATCTCTCCCCGATGGAATACAAGGGCATGCAGATAAGCTTCTTGACGCAGAGTGAAAGGATGACGCATCTTGCCAAGCGACACATCTCCTTCCAAAGCACCTTTCAGGGCGTCTTTACTTCTGCCGACAACCCAGCTGAGACAGCCACTTACACAGGTGCTCGTCTGGCCTATGATGCTGGTTGGCACTATCACCATTCGCCCTTGAAGGGCCTCGACCTGAAGGGTGGTGCGCTGATTGGCACAGACCTCGGCTTCCTATACAATGACCGGAATGGCAACAACCCTGCTCAAGCTCATTTCAGCCTTGACCTTTCGCTTTCTGCTGGAGCGGCCTATCAGTTCAAACTTTGGAAACTGCCTATGAGGGCCAGCTACCAGGCCGACCTGCCGATGCTGGGCATGATGTTTTGCCCTGAGTTTGGAGAGAGCTATTACGAGATATCGCAGAAGGGAGTGGGACACGACATCCTGTGTGCTCATCCTGGCAACGCCCTCAGTTTTAGGCAGATGTTGATGATGGACTTCTGCCTTCCTCGCATCACGTTGAGAGTAGGTTACCTCTGCGACATCAGGCAGATGAATGCCCATAGCCTCAAATACCGCGACACAAGCCACAGTTTCATGTTTGGCATAGTAAGGCACTTTAGTGAATTAAGAATTAAGAGATAAGAATTAAGAATTAAGAGATAATTAAGAATTGAGAGTGAAACGCCTTCTGTCTATAATAGCTGTTCTGCTTGCCTTGCTCACTTCTTGCCAGAAGAGTGACTTTGAGTACGACGAGACGCCTCAGGGCAATCTGGATGCTCTTTGGGAACTCATCGACCAGCGATATTGCTTTCTCACATATAAAGAGAAGGAACTGGGAATAAGTTGGCAAGAGATGCATGCAAAGTATAGTGCCAAGCTGAATGCTAAGATGTCGCGAGTGCAGCTGTTTGAGGTGCTTTGCCAAATGGTGGGCGAACTGAAGGATGGCCATGTGAACATATCCACAAGTCTTGACTTGGGGAGAAACTGGAGCTGGAAAGAGGACTACCCTGAGAACCTTGACACAGAACTTCGCAATCAATATCTTGGCACGGACTATCACATTGGCAGTGGCCTGAAATACACCATTTTGCCCGACAACATTGCCTACGTGGTCTATGAGAGTTTCTCCGACGGCATTGGTGATGGCAACCTCAGCGATATGATTGCTCATCTGAGACTCTGCAACGGCATGATTCTCGACATCCGAGGCAATGGCGGAGGTGAACTGACTAATGCTGAGAAACTCTCCCAACGGTTCACCAACGAGAAAGTGCTGGTGGGCTTCACATCTCACAAGACGGGCAAGGGGCATGACGATTTCTCAGAGCCACGGGCTGAGTACATAGAGCCGAGCAAAAGTATAAGGTGGCAGAAGCCTGTGGTGCTGCTTGTCAACCGCTCATGCTATAGTGCTGCCAACACCTTTGTGCGTAATATGAAAGAGATGCCCCTGGTGACCGTGATGGGCGACCAGACAGGCGGAGGCTCTGGACTGCCTTTCACCAGCGAGCTGCCCATTGGTTGGAGCGTCCGTTTCAGTGCCAGTCCCTCTTTTGATGCGAGGATGCATCAGATAGAGTTCGGCATAGAGCCAGATGTCAAAGCTTCTTTGGATGAGAGCCTTGCGGCAGACGGCAAGGACTCGATGATAGAGGAGGCGAGGAAGCGGCTCTCTGGGCAGTGAAAAAGCGTAACCTATAAATCGAAATTATTAAACAAGTTTTATATTCTGTCGCCCCTTGACTATCGTCGACCTTTGGTTCGGTGCTTTTCCCCGACAGCAATGATATCACTGCCTTTTTTATTCGCTCTGTTGCCCGATTTCTACCAGGTAATTCGTTGCTGCATCGCGACAAAGCAATTGCTGCATCGCGACAAAGCAATTGCTGCATCGCCATGCAGCAATCAACTATGCAGTATATCTTTGGCAAAAAGACAAATGAAACGAGACGATGAAGAAGGTAATGTCAATAATTCAATTATTGGTGTCCGGTAAAAGTTAATTCCTCTCCCTTCCACGAACTTATTCATCGAAGTTTCGGACAAAGAGCAATAGACAGGGCTTGCCATAGTCTTGAAGAGACGACAGACCACAGACGGGGGTGTCTTCCGCCTGCGCCTGACCGAAGGGAAGAACCCCCGGTAATGGTGCGATGAGGGGGAAAGTCCTAAAGGGACGACAGAAACATAAGCAAGATGTTATTAAACTAGTTACATATTCTGTCGCCCTTCCAGGGCTTATTATTGTTAGGCTATCCTGTCCCGGGGGTTCTTCCCTTCGGTCAGGCGCAGGCGGAGAACACCCCCGTCTATGGTCTTTCGCACCTCCGGTGCTTTTTACCGGACACCAATAAAATCGAAATAAAGGCTGCACTTTTCATGCAGCCTTATCATCATGTGACTCCGCTGGGATTCTAACCCAGGACCTTCAGAACCGGAATCTGACGCTCTATACAGCTAAGCTACGGAGCCGGAATTAATTCATAATTCATAATTCATAACTCATAATTATTATCTTCGCGAAGAGTCAGGACTTAGCCTTAACTTTGAATTATGAATTATGAATTATGAATTGATTTAGAACGGTAAGTCGTCTGTTGCGCTTGGTGCCTCGAAGGGAATGGTTGCAGCTGTGTCAACCTGCGGGGCTGCTGGAGCAGCTGGAGCCACAGGGGCTTCTGGGGCAAAGGGAGCGGCAGAAGCGGCTGTAGTGGCTTCGGGAGCTGGAGCAGGAGCTGCTTCGCCTCGGTCGATGCGGAAGGCGCGAATATCGTTGAACCAGCGGCCATTATACTCGTGGGCATCTATGTCGAAGTGAACCGTCAAGGTCTCACCAATCTGAATATTAAAGGCTTGGAGGCGTTCAATGCCAAAGACGTCGAATACCATCTTGCGAGGATACTCTCCGGGAACTTCGATTACGTACGACTTTGCCTTCCATTCGTTGCCTGTTCTGTTGCTTATACCACCGCGTTCGTTGAACTCCGCGATAATCTTTCCTCTTAATTCCATTTTCTGTTGCGTGTTTTATGATTTTGCCTGCAAAGATACAAATAAAATTGTAGAATGAAGAATGAAGAATGAAGAATTATTTGTTTAGAGTGTTTTTTTTGTGTCTTTTCTTTGTCATAGCACGAAAAAAACATATCTTTGTCGTGCGAAATAGTAAATGTAAATCGACAAATAGTAAATGACTCTATGAATTTCAAAGTATCAAGCACGGCTTTCTATAGCCGCCTGACTGCTGCCAGCAAGGTGATGGCAAGCAAGAACTCTATGCCTATTTTGGATTGTTTCCTGCTCGATGTTGCTGGTGGCACTATCACCATCACAGCTTCCGACAGCGAGAAGTATTTCATCACGACCGTTCCCACCATCGAGCAGACTGGTGATGCACGCTTCTGCATCTCTGCCAAGACGCTTATCGAATCGATGAAGGAACTGGCTGAACAGCCCCTCAACATCGGCTACAACCCCGACACTCAGGAGGTGAAGGTAGTTCACAACTCCGGTTCATTTGTCGTGATGGCGATGGATGCCGCTCCTTACCCGATGGCAAAGACCGTGGGCGACGACGCCACTCGCATCGATATGCCTGCCAGCGTACTGCTCAACGGCATCAACCGTTGTCTCTTCGCCACAGCCAACGACGAGATTCGCCTCGTGATGAACGGCATCTATGTGGACATCAAGCCCGATTGCGTAGTCTTTGCTGGCACCGATGGTCGCAAGTTGGTTCGCAATACAAACAAGACCGTCCAGAGCGGTCTGACTGCAGGCTTCATCCTTCAGAAGAAGGTTTCTGCCATCTTGAAGGCTGTCCTGACGAAGGAAGACGAGAATGTCTCCATCGCTTTCGACAACGAGAAGGCTACCATCTCATCAGACGATATGGTGATGCACTTCCGCCTGATCGAAGGTCGCTACCCCAACTACAATGCCGTCATCCCCGAGAACAATCCCTTCTCCGCTTGTGTTGACCGCCAGGCATTAATCAGCGCCCTGAAGCGCGTCAGCGTCTTCTGCAACCAGAGCAGCGGCCTTGTCAAGGTCGAGCTGGGCAACAACAACATCAAGCTGACCGGTCAGGACAACGATTACTCTACCCGTGCCGAGGAATACATCCTTTGCGAATACACAAGCAACCCCATCAGCATAGGCTTCAGCTGCACCTTCCTGCTCGAGATTGCAGGCATCCTGGACAGCGAGACGCTCAGGATTGAAGTGGCCGACCCAAGCCGTCCCGGCGTGATCCGTCCTGCCGACGACAATCCAGAGGACGAGGTGCTGATGCTCCTCATGCCAATGCGCGTAGAAGACTAACCATAATTCACAATTCATAATTCACAATTCATAATTCTTAATTCTTAATTCATAATTAAGGCTACGCCCTGAATCTTCGCGAAAGAAATAATTATGAATTAAGAATTAAGAATTATGAATTAAAAAACAGCCATGAAACTCAAGCTCGATAGGCCCATCATATTCTTCGACCTCGAGACGACAGGCTTGACGATAGGCAAGGACCATATCGTGGAACTTTGCTACATTCGCCTCGAGCCAAACGGAAACGAGAGGGCAGAGACGCTTCGCTTCAATCCCGGGATGTCCATCCCAAAAGAGGCGAGCGACGTGCATGGCATCAAGGACAAGGATGTCAAGGACTGTCCTACCTTTGCCGAGAAGGCTGGCGAACTGGCGAAAGTCTTCGAGGGTTGCGACCTTGCCGGCTATAACAGCAACAAGTTCGATGTGCCGATGCTGGCCGAGGAGTTCGCACTTTGCGGCATAGACATCCACATCAACGAGAAGAAGCTGGTCGATGTGCAGAACATCTTCCACAAGATGGAGCAGCGGACTCTCATCGCCGCCTACAAGTTCTATTGCGGGAAGAACCTCGAAAATGCTCATAGCGCCCTTGCCGACACTCGGGCCACGCTGGAAGTTCTCGAGGCACAGCTCGACCGCTATCCCGACCTGAAGAACGACGTCGCCTATCTTGCCGACTTCAGCCAGATACAGAAGGGCGTCGATTTGGCCTGTCGCTTCGTCTATGATGAGAAGGGCGTCGAGATAATCAACTTCGGCAAGTACAAAGGTCAGGCCGTGAAGGATGTCCTCAGGAAAGACCCTAACTATAAGGTCTGGATGTTGCAGGGCGATTTCACGATGAATACGAAACAAACACTCGAACGACTTGCGCTCAAGTATGCTGGAAAATAAAAAGATAGTGCTTGGCATTACGGGAAGCATAGCAGCCTATAAAGCGTGTATCCTTGCCCGCCTTCTCATCAAGAAAGGTGCGGAGGTTCAGGTCGTGATGACGCCCTCGGCGAAGGAGTTTATCACACCTCTCACGCTTGCCACTTTGACGCAGAAGCCCGTCGTCAGCGAGTTCTTCGACCGCAGGGATGGCAGCTGGCATTCTCATGTCAGCCTTGGGCTGTGGGCAGATGCCATGCTCGTTGCTCCTGCTTCAGCAAGCACGATTGGCAAGATGGCAAACGGCATAGCCGACAACATGCTTGTTACCACTTATCTGAGTATGAGAGCGCCCGTGTTCGTGGCACCCGCTATGGACCTCGACATGTATGCCCATCCCTCCACGCAGGCCAACCTGCAGAAGTTGCAGAGCTACGGCAACCA
>CAMJOE010000112.1:0-9201 GCA_946407485.1 uncultured Prevotellaceae bacterium
AATTCTCCGTAATAGCCTTTCTTGTCAACGTGATAGCTCATATACATTATTATATTAATAGTTTGACATTATATAAAGAAAAGAGGCCCGTCGCTATCGACGAGCCTCTTTCTTATGCTTTTGACAATATACAACGGCTTCGTGCTTCGCGACTAAACTAATCTCGAATCACGCCACCACCAATTGTTAATTGTCATCATGTTTATACTTTTTGTTGTTTTGCGATGCAAAGTTACGTTTTTATTTTTATTTGCAAAACATTTTCTTCTTTTTTTTCAAGGAAAATAGCTTTTTCTGTCATTTTGTTAGGAAAAAGACTGAAAACAGAGCATAGCCCAAGTAAATAACTAAATTACTAAATCGTAAATAAATAGTAAATAGTAAATTGTTAAATCGTAAATACTCAAGATAAATTCGTGCAATTCGTGGTTGCTAATCTCGTTCCGCCTTGTAAATAACTAAATTACTAAATCGTAAATAAATCGTAAATAGTAAATTGTTAAATCGTAAATAACTTAGTCTTTAAGGTAGTACACGATTGTTGTGACGACGCGGACGTTCTTGAGCCAAGGCGTGTTCTGGTCGCGGTCGTTGATGCTGAACTGTCCCTGGTCGGCTGTGCGAATCTTGCCGAGCTCGCTGTCGGAGTCCTTGGCGAACTGTTCCGCAGTCTTGCGCGCGTTCTTTGTGGCTTCGGCAATCATCTCGGGCTTGATCTCGTTGAGGCCAGTGAACTCATAGGTCACGGGCGACTCCTCGCCGTACTCGTTGCCGACGATGGTGACGCCTTCGCGCATCAGGCTGGCCTGTTTGCTCACCAGTTTGCGCACGAGGTCCACGTTCTTGCTCACTACCGTCACCACGCAGTTTGCTTTGTAGCGGTAGCGAACCGTCTCGCTCGAGTAGCTCATGTTGGCTTGCTGGTCCACCATGACAGGCGGCGCGAGCGATATCTCCTCGTCGGTGATGCCGTTCTTCTTGAGGAAGTCCACGATGACGCGGTTGTCTTTCTCGATGCAGTTGTAGATTTCCGACGGGTCGTTGCCCAGTTCCTTGAACTTGAGCGGCCAAGTTGCCTTGTTGGCTTTCACCTCTTTTTCCGAGAGACCCTTGGCCGTCACGGTGCGGTCCATCTCCTTGAACTGCACGATACCTTTCTTGATGGCTCCTCCTGCCAGGAAGAGACCGATGGCGAGAATCAGCGCCTCGCCCACGTACTTGAATCTGTTCGACATGATGTGTGAAGTTTTTTCTGTTAATGTTTCTTTTCTTGCATTTCGAGCGTAAAGTTAGCACTTTTTTCCCGATAAAACCTTTCGTTGGAGATAATAAAATAAGGAATATGATAAATTTTATATATGATAAGCGTGAAATGATAAATCATTCGGCATTAATGATAAATGATAAATCAGGAAAAGGTTGTAAATTTGCAGCAGCATTTCCGATGAAATGACGCAAAAAAGACAAAAATCCATTAGCCGTTGAACAATCGAATGAAGCGAATTATACCATACATCATCCTATTTGTTTGCCTTCTCCTGGCTGTGCCGATGCAGGCGCAGACGTCGGAGAGCGAGCAGATGAAGCGATATGCCGACGAATATGCCGAATGCGAGAACGTGAGCAGCCGCTTGCGCCTTGCCAACGACTTCTTCTCCTACCTCCTCAAGATACAGTACATCGACGAACCCATTGCCTTTCCCGAAGGGTCGCACATCGATTCCGTCGATGTCAATGTCTATTATTATATAGCAGAATACTGCTATGGCGAGGCCGACTATCAGTCTGCCGTGGACTATTGCATCCGTGCCACGCACCACATGGGCGTGGTGGACGACGTGTCGAAGAGCGACGTCTATGCCCTCCTGGGAGCTGCCTACTTCCGTCAGAGCGCGTTCGACAAGGCTGTTGCCGCCCTGAATAAGTGCTACGAGCTGGACAAGAATATAGGCGACTTCGACCGCATGAGCTCCACCCTGAACAGCATCGCCAGCGTCTTTGTGGCAGCAGGCAAACCCGACGAGGCGGAGAAATACATTCAGGAGGCCATCGCAGCCAACAGCCTTACCGAGAACCTTTCGCGCCGCGCCGTGCTCTACGGCACAGCCTCCGAGCTGTACCGTTCGCTCGACGATGCGCAGCAGTCGCTGGAGTATGCCCAGAAGGCTTGCGACGTTGAGCGGCATCTGGGCGACAGCGCCCGCATCGGTGTACGCCTGTCGCAGCTGGCCAGCGCGCAGTTGGCGCTCCAGAAGATAGCCGATGCCCGCCGCTCGCTCCGCGATGCCATCCCTCTCTTGCTTGGCAGCGGCAACCTCCACTCCTGGGGTATATGTCAGAACCAGCTGGGCGACATCCTGTCCAGCGAGGGCAAGTACGACGAGGCGGCCGAGTGCTACCTCGAGGCTGCCATGCTCTTCCTCAAGCAGGGAGATATGTATAATGAACTGCACGCGCGCGAGGGACTCTATAATGCCACGAAAGCCTCGTCGCCCAGTGAGGCCATGATGCACCTGGAGCGTGCAAACCTTTTGCGCGACTCCATCTATCATCACGAGACGAGCGAGGCGATGAGCAAGTACAATGCCATCTACTACAACGACATCCTGCAGAAGGAGAAGGAGCGCGCGGAGCGCAGGCAGCGGACTGTCCTGATAAGTGTCGTCGTAGCAGGCGTAGTGCTGCTCTTCCTCATTGGCCTGGCGTTGCATGCCATTTACCGCCGCCACAGGAAAAAGGTGAGAGAATACGAACAGGATATCAGTTCGCTGCAAGACCAGTTCAGCGAGGTCAACCGTCAGTACCAGAACGTGGTGACGGACATAAAGCAGGGCTCCGACACGATGACCGACGACGACAAGGAGTTCCTCTCCAAGCTGACCGACGCCATCTGTGCAGAGGCAGAGAGGGGCGTCACGGACATCGACTCGATAGCAGCGAAGATGCACACCAACTCGGTCACCCTCCATCGTCGCCTCTCGCAGATTCTCTCCGTCACCCTCAAGACCTATATCCTGCAGGTACGCATGGACAAGGCAAAATACCTCCTGCAGAACTACCGCGATATCACCATCACCGAGGTGGCCGAAAAATGCGGCTACTCGCAGCTGCCCAACTTCACCAGGGCATTCAAGAACTACTATGGCATGATGCCATCAGAGATGAGAACATAAACCTCAAAACGTGTAGTTTCCAGGCGACACACGGAAGCCTTGCAGACTACTCCTAACGAAACATCAATTAACATTATTTCAATAACTTAATTTATCATCATGAAAAAGAGATTATTTCTGCTTCTTTGCCTGTTGGTAACGGCGGGAAGCGCAAGTGCCTTGAGAGTGCTCAAGAGCGGAGCATTCCCAAATGGAGCCGGCGGATGGCAACTTAACCAGGAAGACAATGGGGACAGATGGCTCTACATCGACGCGGAGGTCATTCCAGATTACAAGACGAAGGAATATAGTAGCGGCGGCTGGTGGACATCAGACATGACTACTGCTCCATGGAGAAACTATACCCTCGATGAGGAGTTCACGCTTAAACTTTCACCGAGGGTCAAAACAATTGGTGAATATGCCTTTGCGGGTACCCATGTAAAATGGGTAGTGTTTCAGCCGCGTACGGAGCCAGTCACCATTAAAAAAGGTGCATTCTATTTAACACAACTGAAAACTTTTGACTTTTCTTATGTTAAGTACATAGGTGAGGAAGCCTTCGCTTATTGCCATGATCTGTATAGCGGCGACTTCCCAATGTTAGAGAAATGTGAAGCCGACGCATTTTACAGATGTGAAGCACTGGCAAAACATCGTGAAATCGTCCTCGGCAAGCATGTCTCCCTATCCAATCTTACGGGTTTCAAATATCTTGCAGAATTAAATCAAAAAGGGCTGAAAGAATTGGTTGAGAGTGGTAGGTTTAATGATTATTATAAATGGACCATTCCAAAGGGCAGCAAGCTGATTTTTGTATGGCCTCTTGAAGGTTACAGCACAAAGTCCGACTATTTCGAGGGCATTCCCATCATGAACGCAACCGGAGCTGAAGGATGGTCTCTCAACATCACGACTGGCGCCTTTCATCTGAAAAGATCTTTTCTCGGAATTGACTTCGCAACACCCGAGGAACGTCCTTGGCACAATCTGCGCACACAGATTAAGGAAGTAGAACTCTCTCGCGAACCGCGCATGAATTATTTCAACGGATGCACAAACTTGGAAAAAGTCTATACTTCAAGTGATATGAAGGATAGCCATTACGAAACAGGGCGTTGGTATGGTTTCGACATCGGCGATAGAGCATTCTACGGTTGCAGGAAGTTGAAGTCGTTAGTGTCGACACAAACGTACTCATTCCATCCAAATATAGTTCACCCAGAAGCTTTCTATGGCTGCGAAGAGCTAACTGATATTTCACTCATAATATGTGATAGGGTCGAAGACCGAGCCTTCTATGGTTGCAGCAAACTCAGTGAGCTTTATTTCTCGAGTGATTTGGAAGAAATCGGGAGCGAAGCATTTGCATACAACACCAGTCTTTCTTCCATTAAGATGACCGGTAAAGCACCCCATACGAGCGACAATGTCTTCCGGGGCGTGACGGCCAGCAATGTGACACTTCATATCCCAGCCAAAGTGGCCAATACATACGAGAAAGCTCCGTGGAATTCCTTTAATTGGGATAAGAGTCTCGATTTTGACGAAAACGGCATTATCAGTGGTGGAACCCAATACCAGCATTGGGAACTGACCTCCAACGGCATCCTGAAGGTGTCCGGTTCGCAGTACATTCGCGACTACGACGATATCTCAGAGCAACCGTGGTACAACTACCGCGACCTTATCAAAGACATCGTCATCGATGGCGACATCCATACCATCGGCAAGAATGCCTTTGCTTTCCCCGACGGCGAGGAGTCACATGTCCTTACCATCGCTATACCACGAGGCTGTAAGAATATCAAGGAAGGTGCTTTCCGCAACCAGAACGCGCTGAAGAACATCTATATCTCCAACGTGGAGACTCTGGACAGCTACGCCTTTGCCGGCTGCTCTTCGCTGGAAACCATCGAGCTTGGCATGAAGCTTGCCAGCGTGGGCGACTACGTCTTCAAGGACTGCCACAGCCTGAACGAAATCGTGAACATGACCAGCACGCCCGCCACCACGACGAACTACTCCTTCGCCGGCATCAAGAGCGGCGCCTACAACCTGAAGGGCGGACCACGTAAGGCAAACGACGGCGGACAATCGACCATCGACCTGACCGTCACCACAGCAGACATCACGAAATACATCACAGACCCGAACTGGGGCAAGTTCCATATTCCATACGCCGACGACCGCGGCACATGGACGAAAGCAGGCCAGTTCGGCGACGGCATGTGGATACTCTACGACGACGGCACGATGGTCATCGCTGCCGACAAGGGACCGGACGTAGATGCCACCGCCATCGAACTCGGCTTCAGAGGATATGGCACCATACAGTCCACCGATCCTCTCGCCCTCACCAAGAAGATAGAGTTCTCGGGCAACATGACCGAGTTCGGCTCGTACTTCAAGGAGTTCATCAACCTGGAAAGCGTCGAACTGTGTCCCGCCATCAGAAAGATTCCAGAGAATGCCTTCTACTATGGCACCGAGGGTTGCACCAAGCTGAAGGAAATCAACCTGGAGAACGTGGACACCATCGGAAACAATGCCTTCTCAGGAAATGCCTTCGAGACCATCGACCTCACCAACGTGAAGGAACTTGGCAGGTACGCATTCGACAACTGTCCGCAACTGACAACCGTGAAGCTGGGACCTGTCTGCAACGTCGGCCGTTATGCCTTCGCACATTGCCCGAAGCTGACAACAATCAACTTGGGTTCAGCCAACGTAGACAACGCCAGCTATTGCTTCACAGGCTGCTCCGCTCTGAAGGAGATTACCTTCAACGGCACAAATCTGCCTCTCGACTTCTTCTATAACTGTAAGAGCCTCGAGACCGTCAACCTGGGCAGCAGACTGGAAAGCATCGAGTGGTCGGCCTTCGACGGTTGCACCAAGCTCAACACCATCTACATCGACCGCGCAACACCTCCCGCTCTGCCTAAGGGCGAGAAGCAAGTATGGCTCGGCGACGTTGACTACAGATTTGAAGACGCTTGGGCATTCGACGGCCTTACACTCAGCAACATCAACCTCATCGTTCCTGAGGAGTATGTCTCTGCCTACAGAGCAGCCAATGTCTGGAAGGAAATGTCTATCAATGGCGAAGCAGGCAATGTCAACTCTGCTCTGCCCACCGGCGGCCTACTTGGCAACGGCACATGGTATCTTGATACGGACGGCACGTTCATCGTTGACGTCAGCGGCGACATTCCGGAATTCGACCCTGTGGGCAAGCCCTGGTGCGAGACGTTCAATGCTTGGGTCGGCCTCATCAAGAACGTCATCTTCACGGACAACGTGACGTCCATTCCCGACAATTTCTTCGGCGGCACATACTTCGCCGACGCATCGGCAGGCGTGGAAACCGTCACGCTGGGACGCTTCCTCAAGTCCGTCGGCAAGAAGTCGCTCTCGTTCAGCGGCATCAAGGACGTCTATGTCTATAGCGAGAACCTGCTCGAAATGGAGAGCAACGCCTTCGACCTCGATGCAGCCGTCGCCAACGATGCCACGTTGCATATTCTGACGACCTCGGATGGCTACTACTATAGGTGGCATTCGGCAACAACCCGCTTCCCGAACATCGTGGCCGACCTCGACGCAAACAAGATGATAAAGTGCGGCACGCTGGACACGAAGGGCTACTGGACGTTTGCCGACGGCGTGCTGACCGTCACCTACAACGGCGCAATGCCTACGATAGCAAGGACGGACACCGACCCCGACGTGGCTTTCCGCTACAAGTGGATTGATTTCCTCAGCGAGATTCAGGAGGTTGTCGTGACAGGTACCGACGTTGAGGTGCAGCCCTACTTCCTCTACTACGAAGGCGACGGAACGTCGGACGGCCAACATCCCGACGACCACATCAAGACGGTGACGCTCGGCGATGGTGTGAAGAGCCTCGGCCGCGGCTCATTATCACTCTACGAACTGAAGCGCGTGAACTGCTACGGCGTAAATGCACCCACACTGCCTGTTCCCAACAAGGCATTCTGGGAAAAGCGCATCACCGCCAACTTAGCTTTCCTCTGGACTGTGCCCAACGCCAGCACCGACTATGCCTTGATCAACAGCGAATGGGCAAAGTTCAACCACTCCGCCCATAAACTCAATACCCTCGACATGCCCACTCAGGAAATCCAGGCTGACTTCGAGACAGGCAAGCTGAACCAGGTGGCCTTCTTCTCGGACAGCGACTATCCGTGGAGCATCACCGACGAAGATGCTGAAAGCGGTCGCTATAGCATGATGAGCGGCAACAAGGGCGTGGCCAACTCCTCGTCATCCATCTCGGCGATGTACCTCTACAACACGGATGGCATCATCTACTTCATGGCAAAGTGCATGGGCGAAGGCACAGGCAACGGATGGGACAAGTGCCTCTTCTACATCGACGGTGAACTGCAGTTCAGCTACGGCGCGCTCGGCAACTACTGGAGCAACTACAGTTTCCCCGTCTCGGCAGGCATGCACACCTTCAAGTGGGAATATACGAAGGACAGCAGCACCGACCCCGAAGGCGACGGCTTCTTCGTGGATAACATCTACTTCCTGCAGGGCGGCAAGGACGACGACCTGATAACAGGCGTTGAAACCATTGACCATTCACCATTGACCATTGACCATTCTTGGTTCGACCTCAGCGGTCGCAAGCTCAGTGGCAAGCCCACACAGCCCGGCCTCTACATCAACGGCGGCAGAAAGGTCGTGATTAAGTAAAAGAAACAATAAAAACTGAAACAATTGGGGCATCTCAAAGCGAGATGCCCCAGCTGTTTTTTATAGGGGCAAGAGTTTCTATAGTTTCTATAGTCCCTATCGCTAATTATTGACATTACCTTCGTCATCGTCTCGTTTCATTTGTCTTTTTGCCAAAGATATACTGCATAGTTGATTGCTGCATGGCGATGCAGCAATTGCTTTGTCGCCATGCAGCAATTGCTGAGTCGCGATGCAGCAACGAATTACCTGGTAGAAATCGGGCAACAGAGCGAATAAAAAAGGCAGTGATATCATTGCTGTCGGGGAAAAGCACCGAACCAGTCCGTAGAGCCTATTTATCGGCACTGCGGACACATGATTGATAGCTTTTTAACTTTTACCGGACAGCAATAATCGCTAATAGCTTATTCCCCGTTCTTCCAGCAGGGCTTTGAGGCGGCGTATCTCTTCTTTCTGGGCTGGCACCTCTTGCCTGAGCCTTGCCAGTTCCTCGTCTTGTGCTTGGCGATAACCCGTGCGGGCTGCGTGCATGCGCTCTTTGATGCCGCCTTGCTCCACAAACTCCTTTTCCATACGAAGCAGGTTCTTGTGGAGCATCGTGTCTGTCTGATAGCAAAGCGTCAGCGCCACATTCGCGAGCAAAAAGCCAAATATACTTGAGTTTTGGTAATGAAATAGTAGTTGGCACGCTTTTCGGATGGGTTAAAGAGCTATGACGGGTGAGGATGAAGGCTGAAAGCCTGATAAGAACATAGGCGGGGGTAAAACCCCCGTAAAAAAGACATCGCAACAACTAAGTGCTGAAAGCACGACAGAACATCAGAAATCTCTCCACCCTTTCAGGGTTCTTTTTCCCGCTTGCACTTGTTACGGGGGTTCTTCCCTTCGGTCAGGCGCAAGCGGAGTTCACCCCCGCCTGTAGTCTTTCCAGCCTTTCAGGCTTTCCTTCTTCCTTTCTTGCGCTCCGTAGGTGCTCAGGCGGCAAAGCCGGAACGGTCAGGCTCAGGCGTAGCGGCCGTCGACCTTCGGTTCAGGCTTCCATTATGTCAACTGCTATATCAATTGCTTGAGTTTTTTGCAGAAAAGGACAAAAATGCGGCAAAAGAAGAAAAAAGTTGCGGAAAGTTTTGTCAGTTTCAAAAAAAGCTGTACCTTTGCAACCGCGTTTCAGAGGAAATGACTTCAAGGCCTGCTCGCAAGGGCAGCCGAAATTACTGGAAAGACAACATTAAGTTGGAGAGGTGGCGGAATTGGTAGACGCGCTACTTTGAGGTGGTAGTGCCGCGAGGCGTGGGAGTTCGAGTCTCCTCCTCTTCAC
>CAMJOE010000113.1:0-9091 GCA_946407485.1 uncultured Prevotellaceae bacterium
TTGGTGTTCTCTCTTTAACATATAATTTCCATGAATTGCCCATTAATTTCCCATACAATATTATTCATGTTAATTCGTGAGTTATTTGCGGTAATTGTGTGTTCTATCTTTAACATATAATTGCCATGAATTGCCCATTAATTTCCATACAATATTATTCATGTTAATTCGTGAGTTATTTGCGGTAATTGGTGTTCTCTCTTTAACATATAATTGCCACGTTATAAAATTGCACGAACTACTCGAATCGTTCAGGCCCTGTTTGTCGGGCATCCCCTAATTCATGTAATTCGTGCAATTCGTGGTTTGTAGAAGGATATGTTGCGTTTTGCAGTCTTGTCCTTAGTTGCCGTTTTCGGCGAGGAACTTGATGCGGACGAGCTTGATTTCCTCTTCGGTGTATTCGTCTTCGTCGTCGGCGAACTCGTCGAGGGCATCGTCGATGTTGTTGTCCTCTGCCTCGCGGAAGTAGTCGTAGATGTCCTGCATGTGGTCGTCGTCCATGACCTCGCGGATGTAGTAGTCGAGGTTGAGCTTGGTGCCGCTATCCACCATGGAATAGATCTCGTCGAGCAGCTCGGAGAGGGTGAGTCCTTTCGTGCGGGCTATCTCCTCGAGGTCCACTTGCCGGTCGATGGAGGTGATGATGCTTATCTTGTCGGCGCTCTTGTTGGGGACGGTGCGTATGCGGAAGTCCTCGAAGCGGTCTATCTCGTTCTCTTCGCAGTAGCGTGCGATGAGCTGGACGAACTCGGCTCCGTAGCGGTTTGCCTTGCCTTCGCCCACTCCCTTGATGTTCTTAAGCTCCTCAACTGTAGTGGGGTAGGACGTTGCCATGTCCTCGAGCGATGGGTCTTGGAAGATGACGTACGGCGGCAGATTCTTGCGGCGTGCCACGTCGCGACGCAGGTCTTTGAGCATGGCGAAGAGGGTCTCGTCGAGTACTGATGTGCCTTCGCCTGCCACATCGTTGAAGTCGTCGAACTCACGGTCCTCGGTGATGTAGAAGTCTTCGGGGGCCTTCATGTACTCGCGACCTTGTTCGGTGATGCTCAGGAGGCCGTAGTTCTCGATGCCTTTCTCGATGTAGCCAGATATCATGGCCTGGCGTATGACGGCGTTCCAGAAGGGTGCCTCGTGGTCGTCGCCGCAAGCGAAGCAGTTGAGCTGTTCGTGGCGGTGTGCGATGACGTCGTCGGTCTCGTTGCCCACCAGGATGTCGATGATATGCTGCGTCTTGAAGCCCTCCTTGACGGCGTTGATAACCTTGAGCACAAGCAGCAGTTCGTCGCTTGCCTCGACTCTTTCGCGCGGATGGAGGCAGTTGTCGCACTTGCCGCAGTTGTCGGGTTCGTACTCTTCTCCGAAGTAATGGAGCAGGAACTTGCGTCGGCAGATTGACGTCTCGGCGTAGGCTGCCGTTTCCTGCAGGAGCTGTCGGCCGATGTCCTGTTCTGCGACGGGCTTGCCTTGCATGAACTTCTCGAGTTTGCGCAGGTCGTGAGGCGAGAAGAAGGTGAGGCAGATGCCTTCGCCGCCGTCTCGTCCGGCCCGGCCCGTCTCCTGGTAGTAGCCTTCGAGGCTCTTGGGGATGTCGTAGTGGATGACATAGCGGACGTCGGGCTTGTCGATGCCCATGCCGAAGGCGATGGTGGCGACGATGACGTCGATGCGCTCCATGAGGAAGTCGTCCTGCGTCTCGGCCCTATCGACCGACTCCATGCCGGCATGGTAGGCGCGTGCCTTGATGTTGTTGGCACGCAACATCTCCGCCAGCTCCTCCACGCGGCGTCGGCTCAGGCAATAGATGATGCCGCTCTTGCCTTTGTTCTGGAGCACGAAACGCGTGATGTCCTTGTCCACGTCCTTTGTCTTGGGACGTATCTCGTAGTAGAGATTGGGACGGTTGAAGGAGCTCTTGAACTCCGTGGCATCGGGTATGCCGAGGTTCTTCTTGATGTCGGTGCGCACCTTGTCGGTAGCCGTTGCGGTCAGGGCGATGATGGGCGCCTTGCCTATCTGCTCGACGAGCGGACGTATGTTGCGGTACTCGGGACGGAAGTCGTGTCCCCATTCCGAGATGCAATGCGCCTCGTCGACGGCATAGAAGGATATCTTGGTGTTGGAGAGGAAGCGCATATTCTCTTCCTTCGTCAGCGACTCGGGTGCGACGTAGAGTAGCTTCGTGCGGCCCGCGCTGATGTCCTCCTTCACCATGTCGATCTGCACCTTGGTGAGCGAGGAATTGAGGTAATGGGCGATGCCGTCGTCGTCCATAAACTGACGGATGGCATCCACTTGGTTTTTCATAAGAGCGATGAGCGGAGAGACGACGATAGCCGTGCCTTCGCTTATCAAAGCGGGCAACTGGTAGCACAGCGACTTGCCGCCGCCAGTAGGCATCAGGACGAAGGTGTCCTTGCCTGCAAGAAGGTTACGGATAATCGCCTCCTGGTCGCCCTTGAAGGTATCGAAGCCAAAGTAATGCTTCAGCTGTTCTGTCAGATTAATATCGTGCATTCAGGTGGTATTTGAAAGAAAGCTAAAGACAAAGATACGTCTTTTTGCGCAATCCACCAAATGTTTTGGCTTAAAAATGAAAAAAGAAGTCTTTATTTAACATGACAGCGGATTAAAGATGCAGACAACGGACTAAAGACAACGGACATTATTTTACTTTTGTAGTCTGTAGTCCGTAGTCCGTTCTCGGATGCACTTGCACCGAGGCGCGGTTCTTGCACGCTTTAGCGGCAAGGCGCAATGTTAGTTGCAGAAGTAGTCGCGAAAGTCCTTCATCCGTCGCCCTTCATCCATCATCCGTCATCCATCATCCATCATCACCCTTTCAGCCTTTCGCTCTTCTCTATCTGCTGCTCGGCGTACTCGCGAGTGATGGTAAGCGCCTTCTCGCCTGCACTGGGCGCACTGAACTGCGCCTCGATCATGATGGTCTCCATGATGCTGCGCAATCCACGCGCTCCGAGCTTGTATTCGATGGCCTTGTCGACGATGTAGTCCAAGGCTGCATCCTCGAAGGAGAGCTTGATGCCGTCCATCTCGAAGAGCTTCTTTTGCTGCTTGACGAGCGAGTTCTTCGGCTCGGTCAGGATGTTTCGCAAAGCGTCGCGGTCGAGGGGATTGAGATGTGTCAGCACGGGCAGACGGCCAATGATTTCGGGGATAAGGCCGAAGCTCTTGAGGTCCTGCGGGACGATGTACTTCATCAGATCCTTCGTGTCGATGCGCTGCTGGTTCTGCACGCTGTCGTAGCCCACAACGTGCGTGTTGAGGCGTTGTGCTATCTTGCGTTCGATGCCGTCGAAGGCGCCGCCGCAGATGAAGAGGATGTTGCGCGTATCGACATGTATGTAGTCCTGGTCGGGATGTTTGCGTCCGCCTTTGGGAGGCACGTTGACGATGGAGCCCTCGAGCAGCTTGAGCAGTCCCTGCTGCACACCTTCGCCGCTGACGTCGCGTGTGATGCTCGGGTTGTCCTGCTTGCGAGCTATCTTGTCTATCTCGTCGATAAAGACGATGCCGCGCTCGGCGGCAGCCACGTCGTAGTCGGCCACTTGCAGCAGGCGCGTGAGGATGCTCTCCACGTCCTCGCCCACGTAGCCGGCCTCGGTGAACACGGTCGCGTCGACGATGGTGAAGGGCACCTTGAGCAGCTTTGCGATGGTGCGGGCCAGCAAGGTCTTGCCCGTGCCCGTAGTGCCGACCATGATGATGTTGCTCTTTTCTATCTCCACGCCATCGTTGTCGACCTTCTGGGCCAGACGCTTGTAGTGGTTATAGACGGCAACCGACAGGTATCGCTTTGCGCTGTCCTGCCCGATGACGTACTGGTCGAGGAAGGCCTTGATGTCGCGAGGCTTGGGAATATTGTCCATGTCGAGGTCGGCATAGTTGCCGCCCTTCTTGCGACCCTTACCGCCCCAATTCTCACGAAGTATCTTGTCTGCCTGACGAATACACTCGTCGCATATGTAGCCGTTGATGCCTGTCAGCATCAAAGCCACCTCATCCTCGCTGCGTCCGCAAAAGGAGCAACGGTTCGTGTGCCTGCCTGCCATCCCTGGTCTCTAATCCTTAATCTTTAATCTTTAATCCTCCTTGCGTATCATCACGCGGTCAATCATGCCGTACTCCTTGGCCTCTTCGGCTGTCATCCAGTAGTCGCGGTCGCTGTCGGCCCATACTTTGTCGAAGTCGGTGTGCGAGTGCTCGGCAATGATGCTGTAGAGCTCCTTCTTGAGCTTCTGTATCTCGCGAGCCGTAATCTCGATGTCGCTTGCTTGTCCCTGAGCACCGCCCATCGGCTGATGAATCATGACGCGGCTGTGCTTCAGGGCGCTGCGCTTGCCTTCCTTGCCAGCCACAAGCAGGACGGCAGCCATGCTTGCTGCCATGCCTGTGCAGATGGTAGCGACGTCGCTCGAGACGAACTGCATCGTGTCGTAGATGCCGAGTCCTGCATGAACGCTGCCGCCAGGGCTGTTGATGTAGATGCTAATGTCCTTGCCGGGGTCGGTGCTGTCGAGGAAGAGCAGCTGAGCCTGCAGGGTGTTGGCTGTATAGTCGTCGATCTCGGTGCCGAGGAAGATGATGCGGTCCATCATCAGGCGGCTGAAGACGTCCATCTGCGTGACGTTCAGCTGACGCTCCTCAAGGATATAGGGATTGAGGTAGTAGTTCTGGGCTGCTTTGGCACCAAGGGCGCGATTGTAGTCGCGGTTCTGCATGCTGACCACGTCGTCGAGCACCATGCTGTTGATGCCCATGTGACGGGTAGCGAACTTGCGAAATTCGTTATCCATACTTATACATTATATATAATACGCGTGCGCGCGATGTTTTTTACTGTTTCTCTGTGAGCTTACGGAACTCGTCCATCGTAACTTCCTTCGTCTTGAGCGTGACAGCCTCCTTGACCTTCGCTGCCATGAGGTTCTCGACGGTGCGCTCCACGAGGCCCTGTGCCTGCTGCTCGTTCTTGAGCATCTCGGCGGCATAGTTCGTGATGCTCTCCTCGGGGAGGTTCATCATGCCGTACTGGGCGAACTGGATGCGGGTGTAGGCCTTTGCAGTCTCGAGGACGTCCTCATGCTGCACCTTCACTTCGAGCTGGTCGCAGATCTGCTCCTTGGCAAGGTGCCAGAGCAACTCGGGCAGGCTCTTCTCGAAGTTCTCCTCGACATACTGCTCGCCCTTGTCCTGGTTGCGGAGCTTCATGAAGCGCTTCAGGAGAGTCTCTGGGAACTCTACCTTGCCGATGCGGCCCAGGACGTATTCACGCAGGTCTTGCGTGAACTGATACTCTGTCTCGCTCTGGAAGTTCTTCTTGATGTCGTCTGCGATGAACTGGCGGAACTCTGCCTCGCTCTTCACGACGCCCGTGCCGAGCACTTTGTCGAAGAGGTCTTGGTCCACCTTTGCAGGCTCGAAGCGCATAATCTCGCTTATCTGGAAGCTGAAGTTCGACTTCATCTCCTCTGCCTCTTCCTTCGTGATGTGCAGGAGGCTGGCAAGCTCGGTAGCGTTGCCATCGTAGGCCTTAGCAGGGTTGAATGTGATGACGTCGCCCAGCTTGGCACCTTCGAACTTTGCCTTCTCCTTGTCGTCCTTCATGTATTCGGGGAGCATCACGGCGTTCTCGACGGTGATGCCGTCCTTGAGCGTGTTGTTCTTCGTGTTGAGCTGCGTGAGCGTGCCCTTCACCATGTCGCGAGCCTCGTAGCTCTCGGCCTTGACGTGCTGTCCGCCGCGCTGGCAGTAGCTCTGCACCTGCTGGTCTATCAGGGCGTCGTCCACCTTGATGTCGTAGATGGTCAGCTTGTCTTTCTTGCTGAGCGTGGCATCGAACTCGGGAGCGAGGGCGATGTCGAAGACGAAGGTGAAGTCGTCCTGTGCCTCGAAGTCCATCTTCGGAGTCTTCTCCTCGTTGGGCATCGGTTCGCCGAGCATGTTTATCTTGTTCTCGCGGATGTATTTATTGACTTCCTCGCTGAGGAACTTGTTGATTTCCTCTGCCTTCACCTCGGTGCCGAAGCGCTTCTGGATGAGCGATGCGGGCACCTTGCCGGGGCGGAAACCGGGCAGGCTTGCCTTCTTGCTAAAGTCCTTCAAGGCAGTCTTTACCTTATCTTCATAGTCAGCTTTCTCGATGTTTACGGTAAGCAGCGCGCTCACCTTGTCAACGTTTTCAAACGAAATGTTCATTGTCTATCTTTGTTAAATTAGTGTCCTTTTTTTCTAAAGCGGGTGCAAAGGTACGACAATTAATTCAAAATTCAAAATTCAAAATTCAAAAAAAGGAAAACAATGACGAATTAAAGGGTTATCCGCAAATAATCATTAAGCATTAGGGCAGAATGAAATTGTTAGTGAGCGCCGTTGCAATCCTCTACATGCCAATGGGCGAGAGCTGGGAGCCGTCTTCGGGGGTAAAGTCGAGGTCGAGGATGCGGGCGATGGTGGCTGCGACCTGCTTGGTGTAGAAGGGACCATTGTTGAGCATCTCGCCTTGGGGTTTGATACCTTTGCCCCAGAGCATGAGCCAGGTTGCCTCGGAGCCTTTGACTTTACTGCCATGACTTCCCCATTCGTCGCCGAAGCCGCGTCCGTGGTCGCAGGTGACGAGGTAGGCCGTCTTGCCCTTATAGAACTTATCCGACTCGCAAGCCTCGTAGATGTCGCGGATGAAGGCGTCTGTGCCATTGGCGGCATCGAGGTAGAGGTCGTACTTGCGGGCGTGAGCCCACTCGTCGCAGTCGCCGAAGGAGATCCACATCACTTTGGGATGGTCGGCCTTCAAGGTCTCGATGGCGTAGGCGTATGTGAAGGCATCGAAGTGCTCAGAGCCCCAATAGCGCGGCATGCCCTCCATCATGCGGTCCACCATCTTCAGGACGGGCGTCTGCGTCTTGGCAATGTTCTTTTCATACGAAACGCTGGCTGGGATGCCGGCCGGCTCGTTGTGGATGGCAAAGCGCGTGGACTTCCACGAGCCGTACATCACGACGCTGCCTTTGTAGCGAAGGTCTTGGTTGGCAGCCTCGAGGACGTTGTGATGGGGGTTGTTGACGGGGTCGTTGCTCGTGATTTTCTCGTCCACGATGCCTGTCATCATCTCGCAATAGCCGGGGTAGGAGATGTTAGTCTTGTTGGCGAGTTGCATCACGCTGCCCACGTTGCGGTTGCCGACCAGCGTGCCCTGCTTGGCGACGGTGTTCCAGACGAACGGCATCAGCGCCATGCGGCGGTTCACTGGGGTGTCCCGCCAGTATTGTCTGCGCAGCTGCTCGACGTTGCGCACCTCTTTGGAGTTGGAGATTATGCTCTCGTCGGCCCCTGAGAAGACCTCCTGCCAACGCAGTCCGTCGATGGTGATGATGACCAGACGGGTGAAGTTGTCGCTCTTCTTTGCTGAGAGAAGCAAAGGCATCAAGGAAATAAGGATAAGAATCAGACGTTTCATATTGTTTAAGTTTTAAAGGTTAATTGTTTTAGAGGCTATATCTCATGTCGAGCCTCGGCGCGCTGCTCCTCCATCTGCTGGAAGTCCTTGAAGCGCAGCACGAAGTTGCGGGTCAGGTACTTGTCGAGGACGATGGGATTGACGCTCAGCTCCTGAGGCGTGCCGTGGAAGAGGATTTGCCCCTCGAAAAGGAGGTAGGCGCGGTCGGTGATGCAGAGGGTCTCCTCCACGTTGTGGTCGGTAATGAGGACGCCGATGTTCCTCTGCTTCAGCTTCCAGACGATGTACTGTATGTCTTCGACGGCAATGGGGTCAACGCCGGCAAAGGGTTCGTCGAGCATGATGAACTTGGGGTCGATGGCCAGGCAACGTGCTATCTCCGTCCGACGCCGCTCGCCACCGCTCAACTGGTCGCCCAGGCTCTTGCGCACCTTTTCGAGATGGAACTCGCTGATAAGACTCTCGAGCTTCTCTCGCTGCTCCTCGCGGGACTTCTTCGTCATCTCGAGCACGCTGCTGATGTTGTCCTCGACGCTCATCTTGCGGAAGACGCTGGCCTCCTGTGCGAGGTAGCCGATGCCCAGGCGAGCTCGCTTATAGACGGGCAGGTCGGTTATCTCCTCGTCTCCCAGGAAGATGTGTCCGGCATTGGGCAGCACGAGGCCTGTCGTCATGTAGAAAGAGGTCGTCTTGCCCGCACCGTTAGGTCCGAGCAGACCAACGATTTCTCCCTGATGGACATCGAACGTGACGTTGTTCACCACCGTCCGCTTGCCGTAAATCTTCACCAAGCCTTCGCTTCTGAGCTGCAAACTATCCATTGAATATTGAATATTGAAGATTGAACATTGAGGATTGAATATTGAAGATTGAATATTATTCCCCTCGCCTCAAAAAGTTACTTTTATTTTTCACTTTTCACTTTTCACTCTTCACTTGCGAAGCCTGTTGCTCTTCCTTGACCTTCCTCAGCAGGTCGCTGGCGAAGATGAAGGAGTTGAGCTTCTCGTTGGTCGAGGCCATTATCTGGTCCTTCGAGCCCTCCCACTCCTTGTGGCCGTCGCAGATGAAAAGGATGCTCTCGCCGATGCCGAGCACCGAGTTCATGTCGTGGGTGTTGATGATGGTCGTCATGCCGTATTCGTGCGTGATACTGCTGATGAGGTCGTCGATGACGAGGCTCGTCTTGGGGTCGAGACCTGAGTTTGGCTCGTCGCAGAACAGGTACTTCGGGTTGAGGGCGATGGCTCGGGCTATGGCGACGCGCTTCTGCATGCCGCCGCTTATCTCGCCCGGCATCTTGTCCTCAGCGCCTTTCAGGTTGACCCTCTCCAAGCAGAAACGGGCTCGCTTCACGCGGTCGGCCTGGTTCATGTCGGAGAACATGTCGAGGGGGAACATGACGTTTTCCAGGACAGTCATCGAGTCGAAGAGTGCAGCACTCTGGAAGATCATGCCCATCTCGCGCCGTAGCATCACGCGCTCCTTCTTGTTCATCATCACGAAGTCGCGTCCGTCGTAGAGCACCTTGCCCTTCGTGGGCGTGAAGAGCCCCACGATGTTCTTCATCAGCACAGTCTTGCCGGAGCCCGACTGACCGATGATGAGGTT
>CAMJOE010000114.1:0-8994 GCA_946407485.1 uncultured Prevotellaceae bacterium
CACTTGAAGCCTGTGTAGCAGTCGCGCAGCTCGATGTTGTTCTTCTTTGCCATCTTGGTGATGACCTCCGTTGTGACAATGGTCTTGACGAGGAAGTCCGTCGGCTTGAGTTGGCCGAGGGCTATCTTATTTTTAATAATGTAGTAGCAGAACATCATGCACGTCTGGTTGCCGTTGATGATGGTCCACTCGCCCTTATTGTCGCGGCAAACGATAGCCAGGCGGTCTGCATCGGGGTCGGTGGCTACAACGAGGTCAGCATTGAGCTTTGTGCCAAGCTTCATGCCCAATGTCATAGCCTCAGCATTCTCGGGATTGGGGCTGACGACTGTTGGGAAGTTGCCGTCCACCACCATCTGCTCAGGTACGACGTGGATGTTCTGGAAGCCCCAGCTGCGCAGGCACAAAGGCACGATGACGCGACCCGTGCCGTGCATGGCGCTATAGACGATGTTGAGGTCTTTCTGGCGAAGGATGACGTCCTGATCTATCATGGCTTCCTTCACGGCCATCATATAGTCGAAGTCCATCTCGCCACCGATAATTTAGATGAGGTCGGGATTGCCCTCGAACTTCACGTCCTCGATGCGGACTTTGTTCACCTCGTCGATGATGCCCGTATCGTGGGGAGCGAGCACCTGAGCACCGTCTTCCCAATAAGCCTTGTAGCCGTTGTATTCCTTCGGATTGTGGCTTGCTGTTACGTTCACGCCAGCCTTTGCGCCAAGCTGACGGATGGCAAAGCTGACTTCGGGCGTGGGGCGAAGGCTCTCGAAGAGATAGACCTTGATGCCGTTGGCAGAGAAGATGTTGGCAACGGTTTCAGCGAAGAGACGGCCATTGTTGCGACAGTCATGACCGACCACCACGCTCAAGCCCTTCTGCCCGGGAAAAGCTTTGTTGATGTAGTTAGCGAAGCCCTGTGTCGCCATACCCACGATATACTTGTTCATGCGGTTAGTGCCAGCGCCCATGATGCCGCGCAGTCCGCCCGTTCCGAACTCCAGGTTCTGATAGAAAGCATCCACCAGGGCAGTCTTGTCCTCGTTCTGCATCATTGCCTTGATTTCCTTCTTTGTCTCCTCGTCATAGTAGGGAGAGTCGAGCCAAGCCTGAGCCTTAGCCTCGCAATCTTTGATAAGCTGTATGTCCATAACTTTAAGTATTTGTTTGTTTTTCTATGATTATTTGCGCACAAAAGTACGAAAAATAGTGCAAAAGAACAAGTGAAAGGCAAAGTTTTTCTCTAAAATATGTTCGAGGATGCATCAAAACACTTAGCCATACCTTTTACATCGTGATGCGAAACACTCAACAACACGTCAAAACACATCTGACAACACGTCGAAATGCACTCATCGACACGTCGAAACTTGACACTCGAAAGAGGCAGCGAAACATCCTGCTACCTCATACAGACTCTTGACAAACGTAGTACCCCAGTTTGTAGAAAGTGAAGAGTAGTTGATTGGGGTGCTTGCCGAGGAGATTGGCCCGAAGCAGGGACTTGCCTGCACGGAACAGGCATCGTGTCAAGCCGGGCAGATGCCAACGACGCAGCCGCTCAGCCATTGCCGAAACACGCACGTTCCGTTTCTGCTCGACGCTCATCCCGGCGAGCGTCCGCAAACCCGTTTCTGTCTTGCGCAGGTAGTCGTCGGCATCCTCGATACCCAGATGCGTCAGCTTGTTGTCGATATGAAGAATGGGGATGCCTCTCCGCTTCAGCTCAAGGCCGAAGAGCGTGTCCTCGTGGCCGTATTCCTTCAGCGTCTCGTCGAAACAGATAGAGAGAAAGAGGTCGCGACGGATGAGGAAGTTGAACGTAGTGAACTGCGCGTAGGGATTGGCCCTGCGATGCGCAAGGGTGAGCCGCCTTTCCGCTTTCACCTCGTAGTCGTAACGCAGTCGGGCAGCAGGCCTGGGGCATTGGGGCAGGTTTCCTGTGCCGCCACAAACGACTAGCGCCTCCCCCATCCCGTCCAAAGGAGGGGTGAACGACTTAAGGGAGAGGCTGTCCAGATAATCCTGTATGAATGTCTTGCTCCGCACCTCCGCATCGGCATCAATGAAAAGCAGCCACTCGCCTTTCGCCTCTCGGGCAAGCTGATTGCGCCTTGCCGCACGGCCGATATTGTGCGGAGGGCTGTCGTCGCCAACGATAATTTCAGCATCATCGGGCAGCTGCTCCTGCAACTGCCGAACGAGCCGGCTCGGGTCGTAATTGTATGTGGGGATGAGGATGGAAAGTTTCATTGAGTTTCGGCAAATGAGAGGTGAATCGTTTTAATACTTTAGCGTTATTGCGTGATGTCGTGATTTCGTGATGACGTCGCCCTGTAAATAATTAAATTACTAAATAGTAAATAAATCGTAAATCGTAAATAGTCAAATCGTAAACTACTTAAATCGTAAATCAGAATGGCATTCCTACTGCGAAGTGGAAGGTAAAGTCGCGCTTCATCTTGGGATGGGTGATGGGGAAATGCTGGTGTTTGGTGGTGTATGCGGGGTTGACGGCTTTCATGCCGGCATCGAATCGGAGGATGAAGTAGTTGAAGTTGAGGCGGATGCCCAATCCGTACGAGACGGCAATCTGACGCCAGAACTCGTTGATGCGGAACTGTCCGCCCGGTTGCTCCTTGTAGTCACGGATGGTCCAGATGTTACCTGCATCAATGAAGGCGGCGCCGTCGAACTTCCAGAAGAGGTGCGTCCTGTATTCTGCATTCAGGTCGAGCTTGATGTCGCCCGTCTGGTTGATGAAGTCGATGCGTCCGTCGGTCCCCTGAAAGCTGCCGGGACCAAGTTCTCGCACACTCCAGCCTCGCACACTATTGGCGCCACCGCTGAAGTATCGCTTTTCGTAAGGAAGGATGACGGAATTGCCGTAGGGATAGGCTATGCCGAGCGCTGCATGGAGGGCCAGGGAGTTGTTCTTGTTGATGAGGAAGCTCTTGCAGAAGGCGAAATCGAACTTGGCGTACTGCGCATAGGCGATGTTGAAGAGGGTGTATCTCCCCTCATCGTTCATCTGAGTCTTTGTGCCGCTGGTGATGCCATAGAGCAGGTTGCCTGCCGTCTCGACAGCAAGGCGGATGGTGTAAGCATTCGTCCCGTAGTTTGAAGCAGAAGCACCCAGCGGCATCGAGGTGTAGGCAAAGTGGTAGTTCCAATTCATGATGAACAGGTTCTCGTAGTTGTACTTCAGGATGGCGTTGCGGTTTTGCGGGTCGCTCAAGTACTTCTCGCGGAACGTGTCGCTTATCCACGGCATGAAGACGTAGTCGATGTCCAGAAGGTCGAAGCGATGCTGGAGCTGCCGGTTCTTGCGCGTCCAGCGATAACGCAGCACACCTGTCAGGACGCGGCGATGGAACTCGGGTCGGTCCTGCGAGTCGAAGGCGAAATTCAGCTCTGTAGTGGCCTGCGCATTACGTCGGAAAGAGGAACGGAGGAAGGGGAACTTGAAGTCGGGGAAGGTGAGACCCGACTCGATGCTGTACTCGATGAAGTTCTGGTCAGCATAGCCGCTCAAGCCCTTTATCGCCTCGAAGGCACCGCGGAGCTTGATGTTGAAGAGTTCGGAGCCGTGGAAGATATTGCGGTTCTGATAGGTAAGGCTGGCTGCTGCGCCAAAGTCGCCAGCTGAGTTCGTTCCCTCCAGCTCTGCGCTGAAGGAGTTGCGCTTGTTGGGAGACAGGGAGATGTTGACGTCGAGGGTGTCGCTGTTATCCTCCCTCTCGCGGATACGGACATTCGCTCCCATCACAGCGCTGAGCCGTGCCATGCGGGCATACGTCTCGTGCATGTCCTTTTCACGATAGAGGCCGCCTGTGGTGATGGAAGTGGCACCCAAGAGAACCTTATGCCGCAGGAAAGGCCGATAGTCGCCGAAGTCGTAGCTGATGTTGCCGATATGGTAGCGATGATGCGAGAAGTCGGCAGAGTCGGCGTTCTCCCTTGCTTGACGCACTCTCATCTCGACGTCTGCAAGATGCTGCCCAAGCGTGGTATCGACGCGGAAATGGACATAGTCCTTGTTGAACTTATAGTAGCCATTCTCGACGAGCAGGCCGTAGAGCTTGCTTCGCTCGGCATCGAGGGCATTGATGTCGTAAGGAGTGGACTTTGCAGTCTTGAACTTTGAAGTGATTTCGGGCTGATAGCCGAGGCTGTCAAGCGCCTTCTGAAGGGCTTCGTCCTCGACCTTGAACGAGAAGTTGCGGATGTGGTATCGCTCATGGGGTACGATGCGATAGAGGACCTTCATCTTGTTCTTCTTCACCTTTTCGAACAGAAGCACTTCGGCATTCAGATAGCCAGTATTGCGGACGCTGAGCTGCATGTTGTTGCAGGCTTGTATTGTCCTTTCGCGGTCATAGATGACGGGTGCTTCGCCCAGATGCCGCAGGAATCGATTGAAGCGCTTTGTGCTGTCGCGCCCTGACAGGCTGTAGATGCCGAGGGGAACCTTGAAGAGAGAGAACCACTTGCTGTTTGGGCGCTGTGGCATATAGGCCTGCAGCTCGTCGGTGGGCACCTTCTTGTCCTCGCTACTGATGCTTGTCCCCGTCAACAGATAGCCGTCCTCGGGGATAAGGCGCGAGGTGTAGCATCCGCTCAAGAGAAGGAGCAAATGCAGCAGAAGGAGTGGTTTTTTGAGTCGCCTCGTCATTTACAATGTGTCATTTGATTTGCAAAGTTACAAATAATTCTTCATTCTTCACTCTTCATTCTTCTTTTTTTTATATCTTTGCACTCAATAAACCCAAAACGACTCCCCGTCATGTTCACCATAAAGATAAGCAAGGCCCGCATTAAGATGATTAAGTCGCTGGAGATGCGCAAGTATCGTCTGCAGCATAACGCCTTCGTGGCAGAGGGCCCGAAGCTTGTGGGCGAACTGCTCCCCTACTCTGCCCCGCTCTATGTGGCAGCCACTCACGAATGGCTTGAGGCAAACCGTCCTCTCCTGAAAGGCGCGAAGGAGGTGGACAAGGTCAGTCAGGAGGAATTGGAGAGAGCGAGCCTGCTCAAGACGCCTCAAAGCGTTCTGGCCGTCTTCCCGATTCCTCAACGCGAACTCGACCTCCCGTCCCTGCAGGACAAGCTTGTCCTTGCGCTCGACAACGTGCAAGACCCCGGCAACTTAGGCACAATCCTTCGCATCGCCGACTGGTTCGGCATTCATCATGTCCTGTGCAATGAGGGCTCGGCCGACGTCTTCAATCCCAAATGTGTGCAGGCTTGCATGGGAGCGTTGGCAAGGGTGGAAGTGCACTACTGCGACCTGCCGCAAGTGCTCAAGGAGGCAAAGATGCCCGTTTACGGCACCTTCCTCGACGGCACAGATATATATAAGGAAGCACTTTCCCGAAACGGCATCATCGTGATGGGCAACGAGGGCAACGGCATAAGCAAGGAAGTCGGGATACACGTCAACCGAAGGCTTTATGTTCCCAACTTCCCTATTGGTGCAGCGACGACTGAGAGCCTCAACGTAGCCGTTGCCACTGGAATCGTCTGTGCAGAGTTTATTCGTCGGATTCGCTGACGTCTTCTATCGAAAGACCTTCCTCCTCGAGGTCACTCACGTCAGCCTCGGGCGTCAGGCTGCTGTAGTAGGTATCATCGTTCTCGAGAGCTTCATCATCGCCATCCTCGTCCAATTCAGGTTCTGAGGGCAGAGGGAGTGGGTTGCCGTCTTCGTCGTATTCCCTCTCCGGCAATTCCATGTGAATCTTCTCGACAGGGTCTTTCTTCTTGGCAAAGATGGCCTCCACCCACGTGCCTTTCGGAATCTCGAGGACATCGAAGCCCTGTGCCACCTTCTTCTCCACCGTACCGCCTGGAGCGTGAATGCGGCTTGCAGGCAGCTGGGTGGTGCTGATTTCGAAACCCGTCTCGATGATGTCGCGTATGGCGAGGGCAATGGAGTCCCATCCGCCGCCGAAGTTGCGGTCTATCAGTTCGAGGAGCATGGCTGTCGAGATGTGCCTGATGTTCTCGTAGCTGAGGTCGGTGATGCGCTCGATGGCCTTCTTGCGGATGGCTACGCAGCCCTTTTCCTCCTTGCAGTGGGTCAACTTTGCCCAGCCGCCATTCTCAAACTTCTCCTTATCACGCTCGTCCTCAGGATTATAGTGTACAATCTCGAAGGCAAGGCGTATCGTGTTGAGAAGCTTCGCCTCGCTGATGCTGAAGTCCGATTCGGCACGTTCACGCTCCCATGCTTCCGAGATGGCATACTCGTCTAAATCCCAAATGTTGTTTGCATTCAAGTCGAGAATGCAATCCAGCTTCTTAGTGGCTTTCTTTGCTGCCTTCTTTTTTGCAGTTTTCTTCTCTTCTTTCATATTATCTTTATATTTTTCACTATTTTTGCTGCAAAGATACAAAAAAGTTCTTAGTTCCTTGCTCATATTTCATAGTTTTTTTATAATTTTGTGGCAGTGTAAACTAACAATTATGAAAAAGTATATCCTTTTTGTTGCATCTTTTATACTACTTTTAAGCAGTTGTACCGAGAATATCGACACATCGGCACGATACGTTTTCACTGCCGACTGCGTGATGAGCTACCTGGAAAAGCACGGAACCTACTCGGAATATGTGAGGCTGCTGAAGCTCACGCCCATCTCCCTGCGAAGCCAGAGCACCGTGGGCGAGCTGCTGTCGGCACGCGGCCACTACACCGTCTTTGCCCCCACCAACGAAGCCATCGCCACATACCTGCAGGACCTCTACCAAGAAGAACCCGAGCTGATGAGCGGCCCCTCGTGGGATGCCTTCTACAGCGACCACAAACGCGACTCAATCTATCGGGTCATCGTCTGCAACTCCGTCATCGATTCGGGCGACCACGAAGAGGCCTATCAGGTGAACGCCTTCCCGCAAGAGACGGGAACCGAGTTCCCACTTAGCAACATGAACGACCGCAGGCTCTCCGTTCGCTACAAAGGCGTCGACACCATCTTCATCAACAACACCTCTCCCGTCAGCATCACCGAGCGCGACATCATAGCCACCAACGGCGTCATCCATCAGGTGGGGCGCGTCATCGCTCCCAAGGACGTCACAGCGGCTCTCTATCTGCAGGAAATACTCGACCAGCAGCGTGAAGGATTCCTCGTCATGGCAAAAGCCATACAGGCCTGCGGACTCATGGACACACTCTCGAAGATAAGAGACGAGGTCTATGAGAACATGTACCTGCGAGGCGAGATACCCGAGAACATGCACCTCTACATCGACGGACACTTCCCCAATGGCGACAACTGGACACCCCGACATCGCCTCTACGGCTTCACCATCTTCGCAGAGACCGACCAGTTCTGGCGCGAGCAGGGACTCGACCCCACAGCGCCCTCCGCCACATTGCTCCCGCAACTGATTCAGTGGATTATCTCGCACCACCAGTATTCCAACGACGACCACTTCGTGACCGACGAGAAATATGACAGCGAGGACAACCTCCTCTACCAGTGGACCACCTATCACATCCTGCCCTTCCGTACCCCAGCCGACCGACTCGTCTTCCACCGCAACGAGTTCGGATACGACGCAGCAAGAAAGACATTCACCATCCCGATGTACGAAATCTACACCACGATGGGCAAGCGCCGCCTCCTCAAAATCTACGAGAGCAAGGAGAGCAACGGCATCTACCTCAATCGCTTCCCGTCACTCGAACAGGACAGAAGAGAAGTACTGCATGAAATCTCGTGCGACCCAGAGAAGGAAGGATGCTTCGTGGACAGAGACCCGGAGCATGCCGTACTGAACGACATCATCAACTGCTGCATCTACCCCATCGGCGCTCCCCTTTCATATAATGATAATGTACGCGACAATCTGGCCAAAGAGCGTCTGCGCTTCGACGGCATGACCCTCTTCCCCGAAGCCATGAACAACGACATACGACTCAAGATGTCGGGCGACGAGAAGAACCAGGACGTCTATATCCCCGCCACACGCATCTACAACTACTTCGAAAACATGCAGATGAACGACCAGACGCTCTTCGTCTACCTCAATGCCTACGGCTACCAATGGTGTAACCTCCACAGCGACGAGATGAAGGCCAAGGGACGCTTCGAGCTAACATTCAAGCTGCCACCCGTGCCACGCCGCGGCACATACGAGTTCCGCTACGACGTACTCCCCAATGGCGACCGAGGCATCCAGCAGTTCTACTTCGGCTCCGACCCGACAAAGATGCCGGCAGCAGGCATTCCCGTTGACCTGACACGTGGCATCAGCAGCATGAATGTCGGTTACGAAGCAGACGGCAAGGACGAGGACTACAACATCGAGGTGGACAAGCGCCTGCGCAACAACGGTGTAATGAAGGGAGCCAAGACAGTCACAGCCGACGGCAGCAGCGGAGACATCGAGCGAAACCGCGGTTCAAACCTCCGCTACATCATCATCCGTCAGACCATGGACCCCGACAAGACCTACTACATGCGCGTCAAGTCCGTCCTCGACTCCGAACAAAAAGAATTCTACATGGACTACATGGAGTACTGCCCCAAGGAAGTCTATGATAACCCAGAAAAGCCAGAGGATATCTGGTGATATGAGTAATAGTTTTTTTATAATCTTATTTAGAGGTAAAGCCCCCAATCCGCGATGGACAGGGGGCTTTAATTTTGTAGGAGGTTCCCAGCGCCCAAGCAGGGCGAAACCTCATTTTTAACTTTTAATTCTTCTTTTTTAATTTTTAATTCTTCAGGGCTGGAGTTACTCCAAGCCTTGAGCTTTGCTCGAGACCTCTCCCGCTCGGAAAAGCTCGAGCTAAGCTCGGCTCTTCTCTCGCTTACTCGAGTCCCTGAATAGTGTCCGTGTTCTTGATGACCTCGATGGCGTCGGCGGCGAGCTTGCGCGAGGGGACGAGCTGGAACTCTGCGTCCTTCTTCATGTCCTTGAAGTCCTCGCCGGGCGTCCAGCAGACGTTCACGGCCTTGATGTTGGCGGCGGAGAAGTCCT
>CAMJOE010000115.1:0-8901 GCA_946407485.1 uncultured Prevotellaceae bacterium
GCGACCGCGACTTCCAGAACTACAGCGACCTCTTCGACCTGATGATGTCGCTCGTCGGCCTGCCCGACCTGCTCATCTACATACGCAGCAGCATCCCCAACCTCATCGCACAAATCGCCAAGCGCGGCCGCGACTACGAGCAGAGCATACGCATCGACTACCTCAACGGCTTGAATGAGCGCTACGAGGAGTGGATAAAGAACTACCCCGGCAAACTCCTCATCGTGGATGGCGATACGTTGAAGTTCGAGTCGAACGTCGCTGACCTCCAGCGCATCACAGAGCAGATCGACGCCAAGCTCTACGGTCTCTTCCCAGAGGACTAAACAATGATATAGCAGTTGCCACGCTTTTCGAGTGGATGAAAGAGCCGTGGCGAGGCACTTCCCCTCGTCTCTCGCAGCCCGATGCCACACGTGGGATGGATTGCTGCATCGCCATGCAGCAATTGCTTTGTCGCCATGCAGCAATTGCTTCGTCGCCATGCAGCAATCGGCGCTTCTCGTTGCGCGGACCGATGCCGGGCATTATCCGGGGCATTCCTTGCTGTCCGATTGTCTTCTTCAATATAAAGCGCGGGCGGACGAAAAGTTACGTGCAAGATATGTTAAAACATCATAAAATCCGTCCGAATTGTGCGCAAATCGATATTCTTTTCGTAACTTTGCACCATGAAACGTTACATCCTCCTCCCTCTTTTGTTTGTCAGCCTTTCCCTCATGGCGGGCGACAATGTCCTGCCTTATTGGGCGATAGGCGGTTTCACGCGGCCCGAAGGCAAAAACCCAATGGTGAGTCCCATCGCCGAAAGCCTCTTCTATTGTCCGATGAAGAAGGCGAATGTGCGGTGGGAATGCGCAGACACGTTCAACCCCGCTGCTGTGGTGAAGGACGGCAAGGTCTGCGTGCTCTATCGCGCAGAGGACGACCCCACCGCCGGCATTGGTAAGCGCACCTCGCGCATCGGCCTGGTGGAAAGCGCGGACGGCGTCACGACAGACTACCGCTCGCCTTCCCCCGTCATGTTCCCCGACAGGTCGGCCGTCTCCCAAGAGTTCGAGTGGCCGGGCGGCACGGAAGACCCGCGCATCGTCGAGGCCGAGGTGGACGGCGCGCCGCTCTACGTGATGACCTACACGTCGTGGAACCGCAAGACGGCCAGGCTGAGTGTCGCCACGAGCCGTGACCTCAGGACCTGGACGCACCACGGCCCGTGTTTCCGCACGGCTTACGATGGGAAGTTCGCCAATCTGGCATGCAAGTCGGGCTCCATCGTGACGGAAATACGCGACGGACGCTTGCAGGCGGCAAAGATAATGGTGAACGGCGAGAGCAAATACTTCATGTATTGGGGCGAGAGCTGGGTGTGCGGCGCAACGAGCGACGACCTCATCACCTGGACTCCCATTGTGGACAGCAACACGGAACTCCTCTACCTGGCCAAGCCGCGCAAAGGCTTCTTCGACAGCATGCTTACGGAGTGCGGTCCGCCTGCGGTGATGACCGCGGACGGCATCATTCTCATCTACAATGGCAAGAACGCGAGCGGCTCCGGCGGCGACGCTTGCTACGCGGCGAACACGTATGCCGCCGGGCAGATGCTCGTCAGCCGCGACAATCCGCTACAGCTCATCGACCGCCTCGACAAGCCTTTCTTCCGCCCCATTGCCGACTTCGAGCGGAGCGGACAATACGCCGCAGGCACGGTCTTCACGGAAGGCCTCGTCTGGCACGAAGGCAAGTGGTTCCTCTATTATGGCTGTGCCGACTCGTTCGTAGGCGTTGCCGTCTGCGACCCTCTTACCTCGCCGCATGAGGGCGATCCCGTCGTGTCGGCGCAAGTGCCTGAAGGCGTCATCAACCAACAGACGTCGCTCGGCGCGGGAAAGATGACTTGCTTCGTGAACGCCGCAAGCGGCTTTGTCAATGAGGGCGAAAGGCCGTGCTACATGAACACGAGCTACATCTATCCGGGACGCAAGTGGTGCGACGCGAGCACCGCCCAGCCGTGGCTCGTCCTCGAGTTCACGGGGATTTACGAAGTCAGCCGACTCGTCTTCCGTGACGTTGAGGGACACGAGTCGAACTGCGGCAACGTGCCGGAGTACTGGGTGTATGGCAGGACAGGAACAAACGAGGAGTGGACGCTCTTGGCGCACGAGGAGGGCGTGGGTCAGCAGGCCGTGAAGGACGTCTCGTTTGCTCCGACCGAAGTCCGCTACTTGAAACTTGTCTTTGCAAAGGGCACGCGACCCAGCGGCGAGGCTGACAATGCGATTCGCCTCTATGGTTGCGACGTCTATGGACGCTTCGTGAGCGAACTGCCTCGCGCAGACGGCAACGTCAGCATCGGCAAAACCATCCTTGCCGCTTACGACGCGCCTGATGCCACCCGCAGTGCACTCAACCTGCTCACCGGCATGCCGTCTGCCGAGCGTCCGTGGTGTCCCACGACTCCCCAGCAGGGCAGCGACCCCTACCGTTACGTCATCGTCGACCTCGAGAACACTTACGACATCAAGCGCCTGCTGCTGTGGGACGCCAAGAGCGTCGATGCCAGTGCCACGAACATGAATGCCTATCAGATGTTCGTCAGCAAGGAGATGCCCGACCTGAGCCTTATCACAAGGGCGGGCGACACGAATGATTGCTGGACGCAAGTGGCTGACCGAAAGAACGCAGGCTCTGTCAATAAGAAGGCCGTCACGCTCAGCACGCCCGTCCGAGGTCGCTACGTCAAGCTCGTCTTTCCCCGCACGTCTGCCAGCATGAACAACGTCGAGGCCCCCGCTCTCTATGCCTTTCATGTCTATGGCACGAGGGTGGAGGACGAGGATGCAGTCGCCGAGCCTCATGCATACGAAAAGACCGACGCTCCCGTCTATAACCTCATGGGCATGAGACAGGAGCGTCGGTCGTTGCCGTCAGGACTTTATATCGTGTCCGGGCGCAAGATGTTGGTCCGATAATCAGAACTTGAAGCCGAGCGTACAGGTGATGGTCTGGCGCGTCAGGTCAACGTTGACGGGGTCGATGGTGGCGTCGGCAAGGAATGGATTGTCAATCACGAACTGCGGGATGGGGTCGCCGGCGGTGCTGGTAAAGCTTGTGTCGAAGGCGTAGAAGTCGGCCTTCTGGTGACGGATCTTGTAGGCAAGGTCGATGTAAAAGCTTCTTGTGCGGTAGCCAGCGCCGAGCGTCAGGATGTTCGTGTTGCCGAGGCGCATGAAGCTGGTGCTCGTGGAGTAGTCCATCGCGTAACTGTTGAGGTTGTACTGGTCGAAGCTGATGTTCTTCTTATAGGCCGAGGTGCTCAGGTTGTAGCCAAGTCGGAAGGCGAGGTTCTTCGTGGCGTTGATTTCGAAACCGGTGCGGAGGGTGTGCGTGCCACGCATGTTGTCGCGCGTCAACTGGTTCATTGCCCTGTCCTTTACGTTGCCCGAGCTGGAGCCGTCGGCATAGATGTTCTCGGGATAGCCCATGCTGGTGTTGCCGTAGGCGGCGTACTCGTAGTCGACGTCCCAGGCGAAGGTGCTTCCCACCGTGCTGCCGATGCTGGCGCGAAGTTTCCAGGGCGAGCGGATGTTGAATTTCAGGTAGCTTTCCCATTCGGGGGTGGTGAGCCCGCCATAGTAGCTGCCGCGTACGACGTCGAACCACGTGCTGTTCTTCAGGCGGTACCAGGTGGGCGTCTCTACTACGAGACCGAAGCGGAATGGGTTATCCTCGATGGGACGTATGATGGCGCCGGCCTTGACGTTTACGCCCGTGCCGCTGATGTGGATGTCATAGTTCCTCAGGTCATACTTGGCGTTGCCGGCCATGTCATCTTCTCCGTAGGTGTTCCAGCCACGATAGCGCATCGCATCCACGCCGACGGTGAGGCCGAAGAAAGCGCGGTCGTTGACGTTCGTGCTGAGATTGAAGTCGAACGACTGCAGCGAGCCCTCGCTGTGGTGAGTGTAGAAGCTGCGCGACGAGGAGTCATACCTGTTGTATCTGTACTTCACTTCTTTCCCGTCGTCACCTATGATGGGATTGCCGTCGGCGTCGAGCAGAGTCCTGTCCCCGAAGAAGCCATTGTCCCAGAACATGCCTTCGAGGTTCTCCGTACCGTTATCCCAGTCCGTCAGCTCAGCGACCTGGTCCAGCTGGCTCAGCTCGTTCAGGTTGTCGCTATCGGCGTAGAAGTTGTGGTTGAAGTTTATCTTCTTCTGATAGTTGAAGGCGAAGTTGAGGTAGGGACACGTCTCGCCGCCTGTCTTGATGTTGAGGACGATGCCCGCCTGGTCGAAGGTGTACCGGCCGCGATTCTCTTCGCTGATGTACGACTTGCCCCAGAGCCCGCCCATCGTCAGGGCGACGTCGTTCTTGCGATACAAGCCGATGCCTGCGGGGTTCCAACTGATGACGCTCATGTCCGCGCCGAGGGCGCCGAGGGCACCGCCCATGCCGACGTAGCGCGCTGTACCGATGACGTCGCTCGAACTGTTGACAAGGCGTTCGTTTGTGTAGCTGTCCTGTGCCTGAACTGCAAGTGCAGCCGCCAGGAGGGGTAGAAAGATATAACGCTTCATGTTATTAATTCGTGATTATTAATTCATAATTCATAATATGTCATTGTGCAGAGTTCGAAATTGCCAGTCATAATTCATAATATGTCCTTTTCTTATAAGAGTTGAGGGCGCAGTCGTCATTATGAATTATGAGTTGAGAATTGTGAATTATCTGCGGCCTCCGCCTCCGCCGCCACCGCGTGAGCCGCCGCCACCGCCGCCGCTGAAGCCTCCGCCTCCGCCGCGGGAACCGCCGCCGCCACCAAAGCTGCCGCTGCTGCCGCCGCTAAAGCCTCCGCCGCTACCACGGCTGCTGCCTGAGCTGTAAGTGGAGGAGCCACGGCTCGAGCCGCTGCTGTAGGTGCCGCGCGACGAACCGCTGCTATACGTGCCGCGCGACGAGCTGGTCGTGGTCGTGCTGCGTGTCGTTGTCGTGCCGCGGGTGCCTGCGCTGCGCGACGGGCTGGAGCCGGTCGATGGCGCTTGGTAGGTGCCGCGCGAATTGACGGTGCCGCGACGGTTTATGTTGCCGTTGTTGTTCGTGACGGTACCTCTCGAGCCGTTCGTTACCTGGCGCGTGCCTTCGCCTCTCGAAGCGCCGCGTGTGCCAGCGCCTGCCGAGCGCGACGGACCGACGCGGCCGTTGCCAAGCCTACCGCCGTGAGCGCGGCCAGTATAGGTAGCCGAGCGCTGTCCCATATTGCGAGCCGCATCACTTCTGCGCCCGCCGTAGTAGCCGCCATGATAGCCGCCATAGTATCCGCCGTAGTACCAGGGGTCGTACCATCCGTAGTGGTGCCAGCCCCAACCCCAATCGTACCAGCTGTAGTAGCCGTAGCGATAGTAGGGGGCATACCATCCGTACCAGGGGTCATACCAGGGGTCGTACCATCCGTAACAGTAGTCCCACATGTACGGGTCGTAAAGGCGGAAGCTACGATAGCGGGCGAGGCGGGACGTGTAATAGAAGTCGCCGTCGTTGAATCCGTCACTGTAGCCGGCGTAGTAACCTTCGTCGTAGCCCGACATCTCTTGTTGCTGAGGCGAGGTCGTCACCAGGAGCGTGTCGCCCTTCATCTGATAAGAGGGTGCGCCAGGCTGTCCGGCGGGGCCGCGGCGGTTGTACTCATCGACGTCGCGAAGCTGCCCGGTGTGGTAGTCGGCGTTTGCGTCGCCCTCATCCTCGTAGTTCGAGTGCGAGCTGCTCTGAGTCGAGACGGTCGTGGTCTGCTGTCCCTTCTTCTTGCTGGAGAAGGAGTACATGTCGTCGTCCTGTGCTGATGCGTTGAAGCAAACAGCCAAGAGCATCAAAAGGGTAATAACGTTTGCTTTCATAGTATGTTCCTTGTTTAGGTTTGTTGCTTTTTTCTTTTCGTATTTTCGCTTTTTCAGCTTTTACAGTTGCAAAGTTAAGGAGTTTTGTTCAATAAGCAAAAGGGAAACACCTATTTTGTTGAGGAAATTTCCCCAAAAGGATAAAAAGCAGTACATTTGCAACAGAAAAAGACGGCCAATCAGGTCGAGTTCTGCAGCTTGACGGGTCGAGCCGGGCTTCGGCACGTGATGAGTCGGCCGACTATACATTATTATATATATTATGAAATACTTCGAAGTGACTTGCGAGATACGTCCTTTCAGTCAGGATGCCGCGGATGTCCTATCGGCGATGCTGGCCGAGATTGGTTTCGAATCGTTTTCCGTCGGCGAGGACGCGCTGTTGGCCTACATCCAGCAAAGCGTCTGGAACGAGGCCGAGATGCAGCAGGTCGTCCAGGGCTTCTGCCTGCCCGGCGTCAGCATCAGTTATGCGGCGGCTGAGGCACCCGATGAGGACTGGAACCAGGTCTGGGAGGAAGAGGGCTTCCAGCCGGTCGTGGTGAGCGAGGACATTGTGGTGCACGACGTCAAGCACAGCGACGTGCCGCCCGCCACATACGATATTCTCATCACGCCCCGCCTGGCGTTCGGTACCGGCAGTCACGCTACGACGCGCCTCATCCTGCGCACGCTCGCCCGCCTCGACCTCGAAGGCAAGCACGTCATCGACGCAGGCACCGGCACCGGCATCTTGGCCATCATGGCCGTCAAGCGCGGCGCGGCAAGCGTCTTCGCCTACGACATCGACGAGTGGAGCGTGGAGAACACGAAGGACAATCTCTTGCTGAACCACCTCCCAACAAAAGACCTTAAGGACCTTAAGGACTTTAAGGACCTTAAAGTCCCTTGTGTTGTGGTCGCTTGCGGCGACAGTTCTCTGCTCGAGGGTTGTGAGAAAGCCGACCTCCTCATTGCCAACATCAACCGCAACATCCTGCTTCAGGACCTCCCGCGATTCGTCGCGTCGCTCAAGCCGAAAGGTCGGATGATACTCAGCGGCTTCTATCTCTCGGACGTCCCTGTCTTGACAGAAGCCACCGTGCAGCACGGCTTCAGCCTGCTGCAAACGGAAAGCGAAGGGGAATGGGCCATGCTCCTATTCGAAGCGAATGCTCTTGGCGGGCGTGATGTTTGAAACTACAAAGCTCGGCACCGTCATGGCCAGGACGCTGATTACGAGCGTGCCGAGGTCGATGGCAAGCACCCACCACCAGTTCACCATGACGGGCACGGCTTCGACATAATAGACCTCGGGGTCTAAGGTGATGATGCCGAACTGCTTCTGCAAGAAGATAAGGGCGAAAGCCAGCACGTTGCCGAGCACGATGCCGCGCAGGATAATCAGCATCGCAAGCCCGAGGAAAAGGTGACGCACCTGCTTGTTGCGCGCACCCAAAGCCTTCATGATGCCGATGAAGTTGGTGCGCTCCAGGATAATGATGAGCAGGCCGCTCACCGCAGTAAAGATGGAGATGCAGACCATCAGGATTAGGATGACCGCAATGTCCATGTCGAGCAGTTGCAGCCAGCCGAACACCTGCGGATGCTCCATGCGGATGCTCATGGTGGAGTAGTACTCGCCGTAGGCATCCTGACGATGATTGACTTCGCGCACCACATCAGCCATGCTCTCATCCAGGCGGTCGAAGTCCTTCAGCCTTATCTCCGCACCACCATATTGCTGCGAGTCCCAACCCAACAGGCGGTGAATCGTGCAGAGGTCGGTATAGGCGAAGTTCCTGTCGAAGTCGGTGAGGTTGGTGCGATAGATGCCTGCGACGGTGAACTTCCTTGCCCTTACTGTCCGCTCGAAGAAGTAGGCATAGATGGTCTGTCCCACCTCGACCTGCATCTCGCGAGCCATCGCCTCGGAAATCACCAGCTGGCCCGAGCTGACAGAGTCCGTGAACACGGGCATCTCGCCTCTCACCATGTGGCTGCTGATGAAGCTGCGGTCGTAGTCCTGGCCGACGCCCTGGATGGCGATGCCCCGGAAGTTGGCGTCGGTCTTCAGCATTCCAGGCTTGATACAAAAACGCGCGACGGAAGCCACGTTAGGGATGGCTGCGAGTCGCGACGTGACGGAGTCGTCGATGACTATCGGCGAGAACTCCTGCTGGCCGATGCTCTTGTAGTTCAGCACCTTGATGTGTGCGCCGAACCCCAACACCTTGTCCTGCACCTCTCGCTGAAAGCCGAGCACAATGGCCACGCTGACCAGCATCACAGCCAAGCCGATGGCCACGCCGAACGTAGCGATGCCGATGGCCAGACGCGAAGCGCGACCGCTGCTGCCCCCTTCCGCGAAGAGACGTTTAGCGACAAACCAGGTGAACATCGTCAAGTCATAATTATTAATTCATAATTCATAATAATATCTTTCTCCTGAAGCTTCGGGTTACTGCGACAAGTCAAATTGTGAATTATGAATTATGAATTGTGGATTAAAGGCTGCGCCCAGGGTAAGCCTCAAGCGCTTTTCTCAGCACGAAGAGCGCGCGGACGAGGTCTTCTTTCTTCAGCACGTAGGCCAGTCGCACCTCGTTCTTGCCGATGCCTGGCGTGGTGTAGAAGCCGGCGGCGGGAGCCAGCATGACCGTCTCGCCCTCGTAGTTGAAGTCGCTCAGGCACCAGGCGCAGAACTTCTCGGCATCATCGACGGGCAGCTTGGCGACGGTATAGAACGCTCCCATCGGGATGGGGCTGTACACGCCGGGTATCCTGTTCAGTCCGTCGATGAGGCATTTGCGCCTTTCCACGTATTCGTCGTAGACCTCGCGGCCGTACTCCTCGGGTTCGTCGAGGCTTGCTTCGGCTGCAATCTGCCCGATGAGTGGGGGGCTGAGGCGTGCCTGGCAGAACTTCATGACGGCCTTGCGCACCTCTTTGTTCTTGGTGATGAGGGCGCCGATACGTATGCCGCACTCGCTGTAACGCTTGCTCACGCTGTCGATGAGCACGACGTTGT
>CAMJOE010000116.1:0-8797 GCA_946407485.1 uncultured Prevotellaceae bacterium
ACCGATGGGAAAGGACCTAAAAGGAAGAGAGAGAAATTTTCCCCGGACACTAATATTTCTATATAATCGCCAATGCCACATGAAGGAACAGCCAATGCTTCGTGAAGGAACTGACAATGCTTCGTGAAGGAATCGCCAATGCCACGTGAAGGAACTGACAATGCTTCGTGAAGGAACTGACAATGCCATGTGTTAAGGCTTACGTCCCTTCTGGTTGAGCCAAATTATGCGACTCTCCTAAAATAAGCTATTACTGTCTGGGAAATAATGATGTAAAATTAAAGATTAAAGATTGAGAATTAAGATAGCCTTTTCCAAAAGTCTTCAATGATGAGACAACTACACTTTAATCCTTAATCTTTAATCTTTAATCCAAGAGGAATCTTAACAGAAGATTACTCCTTTATCTTCCTGAGCACGCAGGCTGTCCTGGTGGGCAGGTAGAGCTTCAGCCAGCCCTTGTTGTCGCGGGCAAGGTGACCGTCATAGACGGTATAGTGAATCATCTTGTCGTCGTTGAAGCCATTGCCGCCGAAGTCGGGGTTGTCGGTGTTGAGGATGTACTCATAGGCTCCCTGCTCGACCATGAAGCCGTAGTCGCAATATGAGCTGAAGGGGCTGAAGTTGAAGAAGAAGAGGAGGTCGCCACGGCGGAAGGCAAACACCTGGTCGCCGTCGTTGTGCCAAATCTCCACCACACTCTGCTTCTCGAAGCTGCGGTGCTTCTTCAGGGTCTTTATCATGGCTTGGTCGAAGTCGCCGAGATAGTGGTAGCAAAGCTCCTTGTTGTCCACGAGGTTCCACTGTCGGCGAGCATACTTGTAGCTCCATCCGTTGCCTTCGCGTGGGAAGTCAACCCACTCGGGATGACCGAACTCATTGCCCATGAAATTGAGGTAGCCTCCGTTGATGGTGCCCAGCGTGGCAAGGCGAATCATCTTGTGCAGCGCAATGCCTCGGTTCACGTTGGAGTTCTCGTCGCCCTTCTTGAAGTGCCAGTACATGTCGCTGTCTATGAGGCGGAAGATGATGGTCTTGTCGCCCACGAGTGCCTGGTCGTGGCTTTCGCAATAGGAGATGGTCTTCTCGTCACGGCGGCGGTTGGTGAGTTCCCACAGGATGCTGCTGGGCTTCCAGTCCTCATCGCGCTGCTCCTTGATAATCTTTATCCAATAGTCGGGAATGTTCATTGCCAGGCGGTAGTTGAAGCCGTAGCCTCCGTCCTTCATTGGGAGGGCAAGTCCCGGCATTCCGCTCACTTCCTCGGCAATGGTGAGGGCGTTCTTGTTGACGCTGTGGATAAGTTCGTTGGCAAGCGTCAGATAGGTGATGGCGTTGCCGTCCTGATGTCCGTTGTAGTAGTCTCCGTAGGACATGAAGCACTCCCCTAACCCGTGGCTGTAGTAGAGCATGGAGGTGACGCCGTCGAAGCGGAAGCCGTCGAAGCGGAACTCCTCGAGCCAGTACTTGCAGTTGCTGAGGAGGAAGTGCAGCACTTCATTCTTGCCATAGTCGAAGCAAAGGCTGTCCCAAGCCGGATGCTCGCGGCGATCTCCCTGATTGAAGTACTGATAGGGGTCTCCGGCAAAGTTGCCCAAGCCTTCCACTTCGTTCTTTACTGCATGGCTGTGCACGATGTCCATCACGACAGCAATGCCCATGCTGTGAGCCTTATCTACAAGCGACTTGAGCTCGTCGGGTGTGCCGAAACGTGAGCTTGGTGCGAAGAAGCTGCTGACGTGATATCCGAAGCTTCCGTAGTAGGGATGCTCCTGTATGGCCATAATCTGAATGCAGTTGTAGCCATCGGCAGCAATGCGCGGCAGGATGTTGTCGCGGAACTCGGCATATGTGCCCACGCCCTCCTTGTCCTGCGCCATTCCGATGTGGCATTCGTAGATGAGCAGGGGATTTGTGGTGGGACGGAACTTCTCCACTTTCCATTCATAGGGCTTTGTGGGATTCCATACTTGTGCGGAGAAGATGTGCGTCTCATCATCCTGCACCACTCGGGTTGCCCAGGCGGGGATGCGTTCTCCCTGCCCTCCTTCCCAGTGCACGATGAGCTTGTAGAGGGAGCCGTGCTTGAACGACTTGTTCTTGATTTTGATTTCCCAGTTGCCATTGCTGCCCTTCACGCGCTTCATGGCATATCGAGGGCTTTCGGTCCACTTGTTGAAGTCGCCCACAACATAGATTTCGGTGGCATTGGGAGCCCATTCGCGCAGGACATAGCCTTCCTCCGTCTTGTGCAGACCGAAATAGAGATAGCCTGATGCAAACTCGCTGAGGTCGTTTGTGCCTCCTGTCAGTTCAGCCATCTTGCGGACAGCCTCATCATGGCGTCCGTTGATGGCATCTGCAAAGTCCTGCAGCCCTGGGTCATTCTTGATGAGCCGCAGCATGGGAGGTTCCTGAACAGTCTTTTCGCCTTTTCCTTGGGTTGAGATTTTCTTCTTAGTGGTTCTCTTTGTTTCCTTTTCGGAAACTTTTTCTTTAGTACGAGCCATTTATATTTACGATTTGACGATTTACGATTTACGATTTATTTACTATTTAAGTAATTTAACTATTTATTTTCCCCATCCTTTGGAGGGGCTAAGGGAGGCTATTCCTTTGGAGGGGTTGGGGGAGGCTATTCCTTTGGAGGGGTTGGGGGAGGCTTTTATTTGACGATTTACGATTTACGATTTATTTACGATTTAACTTCTCCCCACATCTACCACGTTCCTACTGCTATTCCGTTCTGATAGACGACCTTGCGGATGAGCAGTCCATTCTTGTCTTTCTCGATGAACTCTCCGTTCTTCTTGTCGGCAGAGAAGTTGCCTTCATAGCGAATGCCATCCACATCCTCGAGGAGGCCTTTGCCTTCCTTCATTCCTCTCTTGAACGTGCCCTTGAAGCGCACGCCGTCAGCCTGTCGCAGGATGCCTTCTCCATCCAGCAGTCCGTCTGCCCAATGGCCATCATACTCGTCGCCATTGGCCCAGCGGTACTTGCCTTGACCATGCTGCTTGTTGTGCTTCCATTGGCCCACATAGGAGGCGCCTGTGTGCCAGGTGAATGTTCCCTGCCCATCTTGCTCTCCGGAGGTGAAGTGGCCGGCATATTTGTCTCCATTGGCAAAGGTATAGACACCTTCTCCTGTTCGCTGTCCGTGGACGTACTGACCCTCATAGCGATTGCCGTCGGCAAAGGAGAAGATGCCTCTGCCGTGCTGCTGGTCGTCGGCCCAGTCGCCAGTATAGGAGTCGCCTGTGGAATATGTGAAAGTGCCTTTCCCGTGCTTCTGATTCTCTTTCCAGAAGCCTTCGTAGCGATTGCCGTCCATCCAGTCGAAAGTGCCCTGACCGTCTTTCATGTCGTTCTTCCACTGACCTTCATAGAAGGCACCGCCCTGGGCATAAGTGTATTTGCCGGTTCCTTCGCGCTTGTCCTGCACCCAGTTGCCCACATAGGTATCGCCATTGTAGTAGTACATCGTGCCAAGCCCTTGCTGGTAGTCCTTGAACCAAAGGCCTTCGTAGCGATTGTTGTTGGCAAAGTAATAGGTGCCCTTACCATGTTGCTGGTCGGCATACCATTCTCCTTCATACTTCTCTCCGTCAGCGAACTGGTAGATACCTTGTCCCTGACGCTTTCCCTTGACATACTCACCCTCGTGCCAGTCTCCATTGGGATAGACTGTCTTGCCTTTACCATAGGGTTTACCCTTGAACATCTCCCCCTGGTATTCTCCGCCACCGGGGAAGGTGTAGTTGCCAATCTTTATCTGCTGCGCCTGAAGGGTGAGGCAGAAGAGGCTGAGAAGTATATATAGCGTGAAAGCAGGATGCTTCATCTTGTGTTCTATTAGCTCGTAAGCAAATTGAAAATTTGCGCGGCAAAGATACAACAATTATTTCAATCCTGCAAATAAACGCTCTTAAAGCTTGTTAAGAAGCCCGGAGCTGACACCTTTTCATGGAGTTTCTTACTTCTTTTGGGACTGAACCTTATCGTATTTTTTATCATATTTCTCCCAAAGCTTCTTCTTCTGCGCCAGCTCTTTCTGCCTGGCAGTGCTTTCGCGTGCTGCCTTATCAGCTACTGCCTCATCCTCTGGAGAGGCATAAGCATGGCGGAATCCCTGTTGTTCGTTCCATCCTCCACGAGTAAAATCGGGGAAAGAGACAGCAGCGCAGCCATTATCCATGCTCAAGGCACCAAGCTCGGCCAGGGCACACCACTCTGCCAAATCATAGACATCAATATCGAGAGGCAAGCCGTTCTGCAGACAATACACCAGTCGGGCATCCATCGTATAGTCCATCCCGCCATGACCGAACTCGCGGCCCAAGTCGCCGAACTTCTTCAGGATGGGATGGTAGTATTGTTTCATCAGGGCATCATACTCTTCCTTAGGCAGGAAGTTGTGTCCTGATATCTTGCCTGCCATCTCAGCAAGTCCCATGCTGGTGGCGCTCTTCTTGCTGATATAAATCTTCGGGTCGGGATATTTCGTGCAGTAGCCCGTCATACCTGTCAGCTTGTACAAGCGGTCGTAGGGCTGCGGACTCATCACATTGTGCTGAATCTCCATGACCTTTCCCTTCTCTGTTCGCATGAGTGTGGTGGTGTGGTCGCCATTGCGGAAGTGATCACATTCCTTGCCCGTCACCTCCTTGTACCCTTCACGTCCGCAGAAGCTCTCGGTATCCATGGCGATAAGCGTCTTGATGCGGTCGCCCCGATGGATGTTCAGAGCCTGAGCAATAGGGCCAAGTCCGTGAGTGGGATAGATGTCGCCTCGGTTTTCCTTATTATATTTAAGGCGCCAATGCAGGTTCTCGGGGTCAGAGCCATCGGGATTATGCCAATATCCTTTCCAGATGTTTGCCTCGTTCAGCGTGTGTATGTATGCACCCTCTGCACGGATTATCTCGCCAAAGAGACCCTGCTGAGCCATGTTCAAGGCACACATCTCATAATAATCATAGCAGCAATTCTCCAGCAACATGCAATGCAAGCGATTCTTTTCGCTCAGGTCAATAAGTTCCCAGCATTGCTCAAGGTTCATGACGCTTGGCACTTCGATGGCTGTATGCTTGCCGTTTTCCAAAGCACATTTAGCTACAGGAAAGTGATGGTCCCAATCCGTGGCAACATATATCAGGTCGATGTCCTTGCGCTTGCACATATCGACGTATCCCGTCTCTCCACTATAGATGTCAGCAGGAGGCAGACCCACCTCTCTCAAATACTTCTGGGCATCCCTGGCCCGCTCCTCTTCATAATCACAGAGAGCGACTATCTGTATTCCTGGGATGTGGCAATAGCGCTTCACAGCCCATGGCCCGCGACTGCCAAGGCCCGCGAATCCTATTCTGACGGTTTCCAACTTGGGAGTGGTGAGGCGGAGAGCAGACTTCTGTCCTGCAGGACGAGATGGCGTGTCCACGACGATTGTTCCTTTCTCCCAATGCCATTTTGTACTGGGACTAGTACTCTGAGCAAACATAGCTGTGCTGACAAACAGGATTGCCAAGCAAAATAAATGACGCAATTTCATATTAATTTAAGTTTTGGAGGTTGTGATTTTATGGGAGTTAAAGAAGTTAAAGAAGTTAGCTCGCTATGCTCGCTTGGGGAAGTTAAAGGACAATAGCTTTTGCAGTCATATAGCCAACTGAAAACTCTCCGCATCCAAATGTATCGTCCTTTAACTTCTTTAACTTCATTAACTCCCAAAACTTAATTATACAAAGCATTCAGGGGTAAGTTAATCAATCGAAAGAAAGTTGCAATTTGCCGACAAGTTCGCCAACTTCCGAGTTTTGCTTCTTGATTTCCACAAGCATCTCCTGCGGGCTGTAGCTCTTCACGACCTCCTGCATCTCCTCGAGCTGAGTCTCCAGGCGAAAGTCGAAGTTGTGGAGTTCCTGCCGCATGGAGTCAAGTATCTGCGGCATCAGGTTCTCGACCGTCTGCTGAACCTGCGGATTGCTGACGGGAAGGAGGGCTGTATTGTCGTCCTTCACTGTCGGTTGCAAGCCTTTCAGACGCCCGGCAAGGGCCACACTCTCATGAGGCAGAGAGCCGATGAAGGCATACCAGGCAGCATCAAGCTTGCTCTTTGTGATGGGTTCGGCCTCCCCGACTTCCTCTGCTGGCTGGGCGGCTGGTTTCTCTTCCTCCTCCTTCTGTCCTGCTCCGAAGTGCTTGAAGCTGACCTTCAGAAGCTTCTTTGGCGCAGGTGTCTCGGAAGTGGGCTGAGGGGCTGCCGGCTGAGGAATGGGTTGCGCCGCTTCCTGCTTAGGGGCAGATGGTGTTGCAGGCTGCGCCTGAACTGGAGCTGCTGCCTGAACTTGGGGCTGAGGTGCTGCCTGAGCCTGAGCCTGGACTTGTGGTTGAGCCGCAGGTTTTGCTGCCGGCTGAGGTGCTGTCTTACTAACGTTCACTCCCCATTGGGGTAGCGGAAGAGGTGCTTCTGCCTCCCCCACAAGCCCGGCACACTGGATGAGGCAAATCTCCACCTGCAGACGTTTGTTGCGACTGGTACGATAGGCCTGGTCGCAATCATTTGTGAGTTTCAAGGCTTTGTAAATGAAACGGATGGGGGCGCGCTGAGCCTGCTCCTGATAGTGAGCGCGCATCTTGTCGCTCATCTCCAGCAGAGGCAGAGTCACGGCATCCCGGCTCACCAGCAAGTTGCGCATGTGGGTGGCAAGCCCTGCTATGAAGTTGCCGCCATCGAAACCCTTCTGCAGCACCTCGTTCAGGAGAAGCAGGCAGTCGGAAACCTTCGCAGCAAGGAAGTAGTCCACAAGCTTGAAGTAATATTCCTGACTGAGGACATTCAGGTTCTGGCAGACATTCTCGTAGGTCAGGTTGCCTCCCGAGAAACTTACCATCTGGTCGAAGATGGAGAGGGCATCTCTCATGCCTCCGTCCGCCTTCTCCGCGATGAGGGAAAGCGCCTCAGGTTCTGCCGTATAGCCTTCCTTCTCAGCCACATACATCAGGTGGTCGATGGTGTTCTTCGTGGTCATCCGCTGGAAGTCATACACCTGGCAGCGGCTCAGGATAGTGGGCAGAATCTTGTGCTTCTCTGTCGTGCAGAGGATGAAGATGACGTAGGAAGGCGGCTCCTCCAGCGTTTTGAGGAAAGCGTTGAAGGCTGACGGGGACAGCATGTGCACCTCATCGATGATGAAGACCTTGTATTTCCCAGTCTGAGGGGGTATGAGGACTTGCTTGCAGAGTTCGCGGATATCGTCCACCGAGTTGTTGCTGGCAGCATCCAGCTCGTGGATGTTCATGCTGCGCTGCTGGTCGAAGGCCTGACAGCTCTCGCACTTGCCACAGGGCTCCCCACCCTCCTGAGGGTCAAAGCAGTTGATAGCCTTGGCAAAGATGCGCGCACAAGTGGTCTTGCCCACTCCGCGAGGCCCGCAGAACAGATAGGCATGCGCCAACTTGCCAGAGCTGATGGCATTCTTCAAAGTAGTTGTCAACGAACGCTGCCCTACGACAGAGTCGAAGTTCAACGGACGGTACTTGAGAGCCGAAACGATGTATTCTTCCATCTTAAACTTATTCTTAATTCATTATTCGCCAATCATAATTAACTTCACTATGGCATGTAGTGACGCGTCAAAATACGATTATTGTGCAAATATACGAAAAAAAATTGAACTATAGACTCCGAACTGCGAACTTTTTTGTATCTTTGCACTAAATTACGAATTATGAATTAATAATTGTGAATTAAAATAGTAAAGATGAGCAAAATACATTCTGCCTGGCTTTTCATGTGCAGGCACAAATACATCCTCACGGTCATCATCATCGGCCTGATAGTTGGTGTGGTGGACGAAGACAGTTTCCTGAACCGCCATCCTCGCAAGGTTCGCATAGAAATGTTGCAGCAAGAGATTGCCAACTACAAGCGCCAATACACGGAAGCGGACAACAAGATTCACGAGCTGCAGACCAATCCGAAGGCCGTGGAGAAGATAGCACGTGAGCGCTATTACATGAAACGCGCCAACGAGGACGTGTTTGTCTTTGAAAACAACGAAACTGAGCAACTCGACGATTGACCTCAGGCAAGGCAAAAACTTATAATCATCAAATCGTGAGGGAACTTAGCCCACTTCAGAACATTTGCTTCTACGTCGGAGCCGTGCTGATGCTCGTCGGCCTTATCATATTTATAATGTATCCGATGGCAGGGATGTACGTCTATGGCATAGGCACATTGATGTTCACCCTGATGCAAGTGCAGGCTGAATACCTGGGCAGGGAGCTTACCCTGATTCGTCTTCGCCGCCAGCAACTGTTGGCCTGCGGCTTCTTTGTGCTGACGCTGGTGGCGATGAGCATGCAAGTCCACGGCTGGGGCCCTTTCCGCAGGCAAGAATGGGTTGTAGCCCTCGCCATCGGCTGCGTGCTTGAGCTCTACACGAGCTTCAGGATTCCCCAGGAATTGAAAAAAGAATAATACTTTTGGAGGGATTACAGATTAAGGATTAAAGATTACGGTTTAGTTGCTTTGCGGCTGGTATTTGGTATCATCGGCCTTGATTCTTAATCTCAGTTGCCCCAAAGTATCAGCCTTAATCTTTAATCCCCAAATAATTATATTACTGTCCGGTTAAAAGCACTAAACCATAGGCCGACGACAGTCAAGGTGCGAAAGAACAAAAAGGGGCTTTTCCTTATCTCTTGAAAACGCTTGTTGCGGTTGTTGCGGTTGTTGCGGTTGTTGACTTCGTCGACATCGTGTCGCGACTCGGAAACAATCAAGCGA
>CAMJOE010000117.1:0-8791 GCA_946407485.1 uncultured Prevotellaceae bacterium
TTGAGTTCGAGAGCAAGCGCATGATAGGCGGCTGCATCTGGGACTGGGTGGACCAGAGCCTCTGCAAATGGGGCGAGCCGACCACAAACATGTACTACGGCGGTGGCTTCGGCGACTATCCCAACGACAACGACTTCTGTTGCAACGGCATCATCACTGCCGACCGCCACGTCACGCCAAAGCTCCTCGAGGTCAAGAAGGTGTATCAGTACGTCGACTTCAAGCTGACCGACGACAACAAGATACGCATCCGCAACCGCTACTGCTTCACGCCCCTCAGCGACTTCACCTTCTCCTACAGCCTCCTGCGCGACGGCAAGATGATCAAGGCAGGCACAGCCGCGCTGCCCGAAGTGCTGCCAGGCGACAGCTGCTTTATCGACCTGCCCTGCGAAGTGCCTGCCGGCAAAGGACTCTATCACCTCAACGTCTCGCTGAAACTCAAGGAGGCGACGCGCTGGGCAGAGGCAGGACATGAGGTTGCCTGCGAACAGCTTTGTCTGAAGTATGGCGAGCCCACGCTCATCGATGCTGTCAAGGTGGGCGGTGTCCTCAAAGTCGAGGAGAATGCGCAGCAAGTGAGCGTCAAGGGCGATGGCTTTGCGTTTGCCGTCAGCAAGCAGAGCGGCGCCGTGACCGAGCTGTCGTATAATGGAAAGTCAATTATCGCAGACCCCTCTAAATCTCCCCTTAAAGGGGAGACTTCCTCCCTCCCTTTAAGGGAGGGTTGGGGTGGGTCTTTCACCTTCAACGGCTTCCGCAGCATCAGCAACGACCGCCGCGGCAACTTCAAGAGCGACATCGTGGCTCCCAAAGTGACGCTGAAGCAGGAAGACGGCGACGCAATCATCACCGTCAAGTATGATGTCAAGTCAGGCCGCGAGAATCGAACCACCATACCTGTCGAGACAACATATACTGTCTACAACGACGGCAGCATCGGCGTCAAGAGCAACTTCGGCAACGAAAGCAATCAGGATTTCAGCCGCCTTGGTCTCATCGCAGCACTCGACCCGCGCCTGGGCAACGTGCAATGGCTTGGCCGCGGCCCTCACGAGAATTATCCCGACCGCAAGACATCAGCATTCGTGGGCGTATGGGACGGCACGGTGAACGGCATGACTGAGGAATACGAGAAGCCTCAGAGCATGGGCGAACGCTGCGACGTGAAGTGGGTGACCTTCACCGACGACAAGGGCGAAGGCGTTCGCTTCTGCACAGGCGGCACCTTCGACTTCAGCGCCCTCCACTACATGGACGAAGAGCTCTGGCAGACGAAGTATAAGCACGAACTCGGCAAGATACACCGCCCCGAGATCATCCTGCACCTCGACGCCGCCATGCGCGGTCTCGGCAACGCCAGCTGCGGCCCGGGCCCGCTGCCCAAATACGAGCTTCAGGAGAAGAGCTATAGCTACGGCTTCGTCATCGAGCCCGTGAAGTGACAGTCAGATTACTCAGAATACTCCGAATACTCTGAACACTCAGATTACTCCGATTACTCAGAACCTCTATGAAACAGGAAGAACTTTCCCTTGAAGAGCAAGTGGAGCGCATCCGCAGGAAACGCACAAAGCGCTTCGACAGCACGAAGGTCAGGATGGTGCTCAACACCCTGTTCCTCGTCACGGCTGTCGTGGGGCTTTGCATGTACTTCTTCGGCAGCGAGAATCACGTGCCGGCACTCATCGTCATTGCCGTCGGCATGGCATTCAAGGTGGTGGAATTTATCTTGCGTCTCCTCTAACCTAAAGCATGAACCGCAGGCTATACATATTATTATATATTGTATGCTTCTTGCTGCCGGCAAGTGCACAGGTCCAGCGCGTCAACAAGGACGGAAGCGATGCTGCCCTCTACGACGACGGCGAGACATACGTCCTGTCGCCCGAAAGCGGAACCTACGTCGACGGTGCCGGCAACCGCACCACGTGGGGACGTGACACGACGCGCTTCAAGAACAAGAAGAACATCCCCATCGGGCAGTTCCAATGGGTCTTGGAGCCTCGCCTCGGCACCGTCGTCGATGCGGAGAACAACGACACCGTCGTCCACGACTTCCAGAAGTTTAATGCCACGGACGGTTACGCGGGCGAGTACAACTACCTGGCCAACATCGGCTCGCCGCGCCTCAATCGTCTCTACTTCAATCGCGACAACACGTCCGACGAGTTCCTCTTCCTGCAGACACTCAGCTTCTTCCGCGGCTCGCTGCAGGACTTCCGCTTCACCAACACGAAGAGCCCCATCACAAACCTCGCCTATCACTCTTGCGGCAACAGGCAGACGGGTGAGGACCGCGTCCGCGCCTACTTCGCCACAAACATCAACAAGCTGGCCGGCCTGGGCCTCAAGATTGACTACAGCTACGGCGTCGGCTACTACTATGCGCAGCCTAACAGTATGTTCGGCAGCACGTTCTATGGCTATTATCGCGGCGAACGCTACAACATGCACGCCTATATCGGCATCAACCACATGAAGATGGGCGAGAACGGCGGCATCGAGGACGACCGCTACATCGAGGACCCCTTGAGCCTCGGGCAGTCATACAGTCCCGGCAACATCCCCACGATGCTCGACCAGACATGGAACCGCAACCACGAGCAGCACTATTACCTGACGCATCGCTACAACCTGGGCTTCACGCGCCTCATCGAAGTGCCGGACTCGCTGAAGCCTACGCCGCCATCGTCCTCGGAACTACTTTCCGACCTGCCCGACAGCATACAGACCGTGCTTCGCCAGGACACGCTGGCACGAAAGCTTGCCGTCGATTCGCTCATGCAGATATGGAAAGACAAGCAGGAGGTGCCCAAGGAGTTCGTGCCCGTCACAAGCATCATCCACACACTCGACGTCAGCAACCTCAAGCACGAATACCTGTCGCACAACACGACGGCGGGTTACTATTCGAACCTTTACTTTGGAGACGGAAAGAAGATGGCCGACGTATCGCGCGCCCTTTCTGTACGCAACACCTTCGGCGTCGCCCTTCGCGAGGGCTTCAACAAGTGGGCACAGTTTGGCATCACGCTTTTCGGCACCCACAAGTTGCGTACTTATCAATTGATGAATGAGCAATGGGGTGCAACGCGTTATACGGAGAGCGACGTCTCGGTAGGTGGTGAACTGGCTCGAACGCAAGGTTCTCGCTTCCACTTCAACACGTCGGCCGAGTTCTGGCTCATTGGCGAACATCTCGGCGACTTGAATATCGACGGCAAGACCGACCTGCAACAGCATCTCGGCAAACGTGACACATTGCTTGCCGACGTACATGTCGGCTTCATGCACCGCAAGCCGACGTTCTTCTTCCGTCACTACCACTCGCAGATTGCATGGTGGGACAACAACGACCTCAGCCGCGAGGTGCGCCTCAGGATTGACGGCAACCTACGCCTCAAGAAGTTTGGGACGAGGCTGCAGATAGGCTTCGAGAACGTCTCGAACTACACCTACTTCGGCATGCAGAACACCTTGCGCGAGGGCAAGAAAGCTGAGAGCCTCCTGCCCACCGACTATAGCCACGCCGTCGGCGTCATGCAGGCAGGCAGCGTGCAAGTCTTCGGCGCCACGCTTGCCCAAGACCTCAACTGGAAGGTCATCCATTGGGACAACCAAGTGAGTTTCCAGACAAGCAGCAATCAGGACGCTCTTCCCTTGCCGAGGCTCAACATCTACACAAACCTCTATCTGCTCTTCCGCCTCGCCAAAGTGCTGCGCGTGCAGCTGGGCGCCGACATGCGCTTCTTCACGTCGTACTACGCACCAGACTACTGCCCTGCCATCCAGCAGTTTGCCGTGCAGGACGCCAACTACGCACGAATGGAGATAGGCAGCTATCCCATCGTAGGCGCCTACGCCAACATGCACCTGAAGCATTGCCGCATATATGTCTCGGCAAAGCACGTCAACGCAGGTTCCGGCCACGGCTTCCTCGTACCGCACTATCCCATCAACCCCATGACCATCCACTTCGGCCTGAGCTGGAACTTCTTTAATTAAATGAAGAATGAAGAGAGAAGAATGAAGAATTGCTTCGCAAGTGAAAAGTGAAGAGTGAAGTTCCGCGACTACAATCGCGCCTTGGTGCTAAAGCATCCAAGAATTTGCTTCCGCGCTTAACTATGAACTATGAATTATGAACTATGAATTATAGTAGGGAGATCCGTTGGGGCTTCATCGGTTGCGGTGAAGTGACCGAGAAGAAGAGTGGCCCGGCATTCAACCTCGTGGCAGGCTCGAAGATACAAGCCGTGATGAGTCGCAGCAAGGAGAAAGCAAGCTCTTATGCCGAGCGGCACAACATCCCGCGCTGGTACACCGACGCCCTGCAGCTCATCAACGACCCCGAGGTCAATGCCATCTACATCGCCACACCTCCCTCCTCGCACGCCACCTACGCCATCATGGCGATGAAGGCAGGCAAGCCCGTCTATGTGGAGAAACCGCTCGCCAGCAGTTACCTCGACTGCCAGCGCATCAACCGTGTCAGCGAACAGACACACGTGCCCTGCTTCGTGGCTTACTACAGGCGCTACCTGCCCTACTTCCAGAAGGTGAAAGAGCTCGTCGAGAGCGGAGCCATAGGCAAAGTGGCTTCTGTGCAGATACGCTTTGCCTGCCCGCCACGCGACCTCGACTACAACAGCACCGCCCTGCCCTGGCGTGTGCAGCGCGACATAGCAGGTGGCGGCTACTTCTACGACCTCGCGCCTCACCAGATTGACCTGCTGCAGGAGATATTCGGACCGATTGTCAGGGCGAAAGGCTTCAGCAGCAATCGCGGCGGACTTTATGAGACGGAGGATACCGTCAGCGCCGCCTTCCAGTTTGCCGACGGCTTGCCCGGCAGCGGCTCATGGTGCTTTGTCAGTCACGAGAGTGCACGTACAGACCGCATCGAGCTGAGCGGCGACCGGGGTCAACTTTGCTTCTCTGTCTTCACATACGAACCCATCAGGCTGCGCACCGAACAGGGAGAGCAGGAACTGCACATCGATAACCCTCCGCATGTGCAGCTGCCGCTCATCCAAAGCGTCGTGGAGCACCTCCAGCAAAGCAGCATCTGCACCGCCGACAGCATCAGCGCCACCAGCGTCAACTGGGTGATGGACCGCATCCTCGGAAAGATATAGCCGCTCTTCACCTTTTCACCCTTTCACCTTTTCACCTTTTCATTTTTTCACCTTTTAAACTTTTCACCTTTTCACTTTTTTTGCGATTGGGGGTATTTGATTTGCCTGTTCGATGGTCTTATAGATGTAACGAGACCAAAAAGACATGATGGATTACAGTAAACAACAGTTCGAGCGGCTCTTCAAGGACAGCTATCCGCACATGTATCGCATGGCGTTCTCCTTGGTAGAGAATGCCGAGGATGCCAAGGACGCGGTGCATCAGGTGTTCGTCCAGATGTGGAGAGGCAAGCCTGAAATAGCCACGGAAAGCATCCGAGGCTACCTGCTCGCTGCCACGAGGAACCAATGCCTGCACATCCTGCGAGACAGACAACTGCAAAGGCGACTGAAGGAAGAACTTCAGAAGGAAACGGCCTGGCAGAAGGATGAGGAGCGGGAAGAACTGCTGCAGCAACTTCAGCAGGTCATCGACGACAACCTGACGGAGCAGGACCGCCGAGTGCTCCAGCTTCACTACGAGGACGAGATGACCTACGCGGAAACTGCTTCTGTGCTCGGCATCAGCTTGTCGGCCGTCAACAAACACATCACGCGCTCTTTGGTCAAAATCAGGTCGAACCTTAAAATTGTAAAGTAACATGAAGACGGAAGACATCGACAAGAGAATCGGCATGCCCGACGTGGACAAGGAGTGGGCACGCTTCGAGCAGGAAGTCATCGGCAAGGAGACAAAGAGGCACTCTGCACTCGCTTGGGCTTTGGGCATCGGCATCGCAGCATCCGTGGCGCTACTCATTATATTTAATATAGGAAAGGAACAGACAGAGCAGCCATTAGTAGCGCAAGTACAACCAGCACAGCCCGAGCATGCGTCCGAGCCTGCAAGAGTGCCGACAAAGGAAGTGGTTACAGAAGTCTCAAAGCCCGTCGCTACTCCTCGCAAAGAACTGGCTTTAGCGAAAGCTGATGCCCCAGCCACTACGGGACTTGATATTCCTGCCCGTGAATATACAGGTGCTGTTCAGAAATTCAAGATGGACGACATCGAAGATCTCGCCTTCGAGTCTGTTGACCAGGCTCTTCAAGGGCAGATTGCAGAACGGGACATCGCTTCGGCAGACTTAGGTTCAGGCACCACTATGCACCTCCGGGGGATAGGAGATAGCATCATCGACCAGATTGGCAAAACGGATTCATTTCTCGTGGTGGTCAACGGCAAGACTCTGTTTGACTCACGTGGCATGACATCAGAAGAAATCGACAAACGTATTGAAGAGTACCTCAATGAGCAAGGTCTTTTGCAAAACATAAAGATACCTTGGGATAACGGTGCATTCGCCATCTGGGCATCTACTCCAGAGGAAAGAGAAGAGATTCAACGCATGATAGCCAATGCTACCATCGTTCCCACTTCGGCAGATTTGGGTTCAGGTACCACCATGCGACTTAGGGGAACAGGCGACGGGCCAAGCGACAAAGACAGAATCGACTCCACGCTTATTCTGGTGAATGGCGAGCCGCTGCCCGATTCATTAAAGTGGCAAGTATTTGGCGAATCCATCGATGACGTGGACACAAACATGCCTCGGTACTTTTCCCAGCAGGGCCTGATGATTGACAGCGTGTATGTCCACAAAGACAGGAAGTTTACGGAGAAGTACGGCGGACTTGCGAAGTATGGCGTGATAGAAATAAAGACCGTGCCCGACACCTATTGCGACGCTTACGTCCGTAAGCATCCGAAGCTGATGAAGAAGTACACCAAAGTTGAGGGCTACGTGTTTGATAACAACGGCAAGCCTTTGACGGAAGCCTACGTGCATGTCGAACGGGATTTTATAGGTGCTGCGACCGACTCAACGGGTCATTTCGTCTTCTGGGTTCCGAGAAAGGATGTCACGCTTCGTGCCGAGCAAGCAGGCTACAAGTCCTTCGAGTTCTCGCCCACCGACAAATACCTTGTCATGCATCTCGAGAAGAGCTACAACGGCTACAACATGCGGCTGCGAGGGAACTCACAAGAGCAAATCGCCGGTTTGCCTAAATATGTGCCTGACGAAAACGAGGTACGGCTTCTTCCCCTAGGCGCCATAGGTGGTTCACATGACAGCCCGCCCAATGACTCCATCCTTTACCTTATCAACGGAGTGCCTCAACCAAAGGAAAACAACAAATGGTTAGGCGGGATTTCTTGTCGCGACTACTTAAAAGGGCAACACTTGCGTTTGGACAGAGAAATGAGACACATGAATGAGAAAGCCAAGCAACGCTACATCGAGAAGTATGGAGAGGCAGCGAAGCACGGCGTCATAGAGTACATCTGCGTGGAGGACACACTATGCGACTACTATATGGACCAACACGAGGAACTGAAAGCAAGCCGCCGCCGTGTGTCGGGCATAGTGTACAACGAAAACGACGAGCCTTTAGCCCATACCATGATTTATATATGGCATGATAAAAGGGTATGGGGATTCGAAACGACAGACTCTTTAGGAAACTTTACCTTTTGGGTTCCCCGCTCAGACGTCAAGATGGAGTTCACATACGTTGGCTTTTACAAGCCTGTCGTCGTCGAGCCAAGCGATACGTTCCAAACAATCTATCTTCTACCTAATGACAACTTTAAAAGCTTGAGGGAAAATCTAAAATTTTGAATATGAAAAAGCGAATCATTACATTAATGACGTTGCTGATGGCGGCAGCCATTGGCGCACAGGCCCAGAGCAGACTGGAACCTATGACACAAACCCAGCAGAAGTTGTGGGGAGAAAAGTATTTCGGGACTTGGCTGTCCGAGAGAGCAATTCAGCAGATGCTTATATTCCCTTCATTCAGCTTCCCCTCGGCCCTGTATGTGTATTACGGTTATGGTGAAAGCGAACGGCTGCAGGTGAAGTGGTGCGAGGTGAAGGAGGCAAGGCCGGATGAGCCGAGACTGAAGTTGGACTCTATAGAGATCAAGACAGACAAGGCCACGGCTGTGATGTTTTCCGACCTGATAGAACATGCTGTAGCCACATGTATGTTCAATGACGAACGGAGGGGACTCGACGGAACCCGTTACTTCTTTGGGAACCATATTCGTGTCGCCACAATATGGTCGCCAGGTCCTGGCAACTGCAAGCGACTGACGGATGTGCTGGAGAAAGCCATGACGGCCGTCAGGAATCAGGACGAAGAGGAGCTGAAGGCATTGCTGCCCGAGGTGGAGGCGCTGACAGAAGTCTTCAAGAAGCTTTACCCTAAAGACTGATATCAGGAAAGACTTGTTAGTTAGTTTTAGAATTAATATCGACACCATGTGGCTCCTGCGTTGTGAAACGTGGGAGCTTTTTGTTTGCTTCTGCTTTATTCTCGTTTGTTGCCGACCTTGAACTGTGTTCGAGATCGGCTATCGCTCGGTAATGCAGATGCAGTGCATCCGCATTACTCTCGCTTATTGACGACCTTCATCAATGCGATGCCGATGATGATCCAGATGATTTCACGGACACGGCAGATGATGCTGACGAAGAAGCCTTGCTCGATGGTCAAGCCCATTGCTTTCGTGGAGATAGCAAAGCCGCCTTCCTGTACGCCGAGCTGCATCGGCAGGAAGCCTATCAGGTTGGAAAGCAGCGTGGTAAGCGAGACGATGAGGATGC
>CAMJOE010000118.1:0-8770 GCA_946407485.1 uncultured Prevotellaceae bacterium
CGTAGGTCTTGCCGTCGTTCTTGCCGTAGCGTTGCATGAACTCGTTGTACTTCTTTTCGTAGGGACGGACACCGTCGGCGGGATGCAGGTTCATGGTAGTCTTCACGCCCTGCTCGTCGAGGTATGCGAGGAACTTTCTGTAGTCGGGGAAGATGCTCTCGTTCCAGTCCCAGCCTGTCCAGCCGCCGCCGCTTTCCTTGGTATTGGGATGCCAGTCCATGTCGATGACAATCACGTCGAGCGGCAGGTCGAGGCGATGGAAGTTGCTGATGAGGTCGCGCAGCTCTTTATCTGAATAGCTCCAGTAGCGGCTCCACCAGTAGCCGAACGTGTAACGCGGCGGCAGAGGCACCTTGCCCGCAAACTTCGTGAAGCTCTTCAGCGCACCCTTGTAGTCGTGACCGTAAGCCATGAAGTACCAATCCTGTGCGCCCTCGGCACACTTGCGCTCTTTGACCCAGTCCCAATCCTGAGCGCCGTCGAACAGGAAGTTTTTGGAGTCGTCGATGAGCGTCCAGCCGTCGGTTGCCAGCAAGCCATCCTCGAGAGGCATCGGGTGCTTGGGGTTGCTGTACTGATAGGTGTCGCCGTCGTAGCCGTCGAGTGTGCGATAGGTGCCCTTTAGGTTGCCCTTCTGCTTTGATTCAGGCGTCCAGCTGAACGTCGTGCCAAGCCCTTTGGCAGAGGTGATGGAGAGGTTCTTCGCGCTAAGCGGTGCGCCGTCTTTCTTGTAGGTAAGGCTGAACTTGCTTGTCGTGATGACCACCTTGCTGCCACCCGTCGAGGCTTTGTGCGGCACGTTACCGTATTCGCGGATGACGGCCACGAAACTCTTGTCGTCAACAAATTTGCCGTCGGGGGCATACTCCAGACGAATGGTTCCCTCGTCGATGAGGGTGAAGCGGACATGGCTGTCGCGATAGACTTCTTCTGCCAGCGCGGTGGTTGGCATGGTGCTGGCGGTCAGCAGGGCGGCCAGCAGGAAAAACAGTTTCTTCATAAGCTAATGTTAATTACGTGCGCAAAGATACGACATTTTTTGCTATCCGCCTATATCTTCCTGCAAAAAAAGAACGTAAACCTCCCCATAGAGGCCAAATCTCCCACCTCACGTTGCCAGCTTTCCTACATCACGTCGCCAAATCTCTCACATCACGTCGCCAAATCTCCCGCATCACGTTGCTTAATCTCTCACATCACGTTGTCAGCTTTCCCGCATCACGTCGCTAAATCCATTACCACTTGGCCGTCCGTCAGTCAGACAAAGAAAGCAGCGACCCCGGGAGATGCCAGGCTCGCTGCTTTGCTTCGCAATAATATATATAAGGTATATTACTTCGTGCTGAATTTGTAGATGGTGGTGGTCATGTACTCTTCGCCCGGTCGGAGGGTTGTGGTGGGCCATTCGGGATGATTGGGGCTGTCGGGGTAGTGCTGCGTTTCGAAGCAGAATGCGCTGCGGCGGGGATGCTTCACGCCTTTCTTGCCGACGAAGCTGCCGTCGAGGAAGTTGCCTGCGTAGAACTGCACGCCGGGCTGGTCGGTAAACATCTCCATGAGGATGCCGCTATTTGGGTCGTAGAGACTTGCGAAGGGCTTTGTGATGTCGCCTGGGTTGTTGAGAATCCAGTTGTGGTCATAGCCGTGTCCGTTCACGATTTGCTGGCTGCTCTCGTCATCAATGCGGTCGCCGATGGCGGTAGGAGTGCGGAAGTCGAATGGCGTGCCGGCGACGTCGAGCACTTCGCCTGTGACGGCCACGTCGGCGTCGACGGCGGTGAACTTGTCGGCGTCGAGCCAGAGCACTTCATCAAGGCAATCCTTCGTGCCGTCGCCGCTGAGGTTGAAGTAGCAGTGGTTGGTCAGGTTGAGGACTGTAGCCTTGTCGGTCGTTGCGAAGTAACTAATTTGCAGAGCATTGTCGTTGGTGAGGACGTAGGTTACTGTGACGTCGATGTTGCCAGGATAACCGTCCTCGCCGTCTGGGCTGCTGGTGCTGAATGCGATACTGTTGTCGTCGAGTGGGTCAGCCGTCCAGATGCGGTTGTGGAAGGCGATGGGGCCGCCGCCGTGGAGGCTGTTGGGGCCGTTGTTGATGGGGAGCTGATAGGTTTCGCCGTCGAGGGTGAAGCGGCCCTTTGCTATGCGGTTGCCGTAGCGGCCGATGAGGGCGCCGAAGTTGCAGCCGTCGGCTCCGTACTTCTCATAGTCGGCAATGCAGGAGTGTCCGAGACAGACGTCCGTCATGTTGCCGTCTTTGTCGGGCACCATAATGCTGACGATGCGTCCGCCGAAGTTAGTGAAGCACACCTCCATGCCGTTATCGTTGGAGATGACATAGAGGGCAGTAGAGTCGCTGACGAAGTCGGCGGGGTTGAGACCAGAGAGGGTGAGGCTGTCTGCGCTCTCAGTGTTGCTGTTTGTCTTGCCTTCGCAAGCTGTGAGACAAAGTCCGGCAGCTATAGCCGCGAGACCGAGGAAAAGGTTTTTCTTCATACTTTTGTGTTAAATTAGTATTGATTAAATTGTTCTTCTTGCTGCAAAGTTACAATTATGAAAGGAAAAAGCAAAAGAAATGAAACAAAATGTTGCGTTGTATCGTATTATTTGCTATCTTTGTCCCAAAATAAACACTTAAATGATATGAGAAGACTCTCAAACACATTCAATTTATGCCTTTTGGCAATCTGTCTTGTCGGACTGTGGAATTGCACAGAAAATATCGACACATCGGCACGTTATGTTTTCAGGGAAGAAACCATCCTGAGTTATTTGGAAAAGCACGAGGCCTACAGCAGCTATGTTGACATCCTCAAGAAAGTGAACATCAGCAAGCTCAGCGATTCGAAAGTGAGCCAGCTGCTGAGCGCTCGCGGCGTTTACACCGTCTTTGCGCCCAACAACGCGGCTATTCAGGCGTACCTCAACGAGCTTGCAGAGGAGGGCCTCATCTCCGAGCCGAGTTGGGACGGCTTCCCCAACGAGCACAAGGCCGACTCCATTCGCAAGGTCATCGTCTACAACAGCATCATCGATGGCGGAGACGAGACCACGGCCTTCTTCTACACTTTCAGCTTCCCCAACGACAAGGACGAGTTCATCCTCGGTACGCTCAACGACAAGAAGCTGTCTGTAAGAAAGCCCGCCAGCCAGCCGGACAGCATCTACATCAATGACGTTTGCCCTGTCAGCATCAAGGAGAGGGACATCCTGGCCATCAACGGCATCATCCATCAGATGGAGAAAGTCATCGCCCCCAAGGACATATCGGCTGCCAGCTACATTCAGGAGTGCCTCGACGAGAAGAAGGAAGGCTTCTACGCCTGCTTCCGCGTCATTCAGGCTTGCGGACTGCTCGACACGCTGAGCAAGATACGCGACGAGAAGTACGAAGAGCTCTACCAGAGCGGCCTGATAGAGGACCTGGTGGGCATGACGAGCTATGGCTTCGCCGAGGGCGAGATAGGCTATGCGCCCAAGCATCGCCTCTACGGCTTCACCATCTTTGCTGAGCCCGACGACTTCTGGCGAGGCGAAGGCATCGACCCCGAAGACCCAGACCTGCTCCAGAAGATTACCAGGTGGATTGTCGACAAGCATCAGTACAGCGACGAAGACCACTTCACGACCGACGAGAACTATGAGAGCGAGGACAACCTGCTCAACCAGTGGATCACCTATCACATCCTGCCCATGCGCATACCGAAAGGCAAGCTGGTGTTCCACGTCAACGAGTACGGCTACAACCTGAGCCGACCCAACAACTACACCATTCCCGTCGAGGAATTCTACACCACGATGGGCAAGCGCCGTCTCTTCAAACTCTATGAGAGCAAGCAAGCCGGCGGCATCTACATTAACCGGTTCCCCATCGTCGATAACGGTCGCCAGGGCACGGGCGAGGAGATCGGTTGCGACGCGAAAAACGTGGGAAGCCGCGTGGATACCGAATCCGACCTGGCCATCCTCAACGACATGATCAACTGCAACGTGTATCCCATCGACGCTCCCATCTCCTACAACGACGAGACGCGCAACAACCTGCAGCGCCACCGCATACGTTTCGACGGCATGAGCCTCTTCCCCGAAGCCATGAACAATGACATCCGACTGAAGAAGGCCTCCGAAGAGCGCTACAAGCACGTCTATATCCCCAACACGGTGCGCGCCTACAACTACTTCGAGAACATGCAGCAGAACCGCGACATGAACTTCGTGTACTACAACGCGTGGAACGACGACTGGTGCAACCTGCAGCGCGACGAGATGAAGGCCGTCGGCCGCTTCGAGGTCATGTTCAAGCTGCCGCCCGTGCCTCGCAGAGGTACCTACGAGGTACGCTACAAGGTGCTGGCCAACGGCAATCGTGGTGTAGCGCAGATTTATTTTGGTTCGAATCCCGACAAGTTACCTGTCACAGGTATTCCCATGGACTTGACGCTCGATTGCCGTAATGAGCTGGACGCCAGGAAAGTGGGGTGGGAGAGAGACTCGCAGACTGACGACGACATCAACGCCGAGAACGACAAGAAGATGCGCAACAACGGCTACATGAAGGGCCCGAAATCCATCGACTCGAACGACGGCACCGAGCGCGACTACAATGACCGCGAGAACATCCGCCACATCTTTGTGCGCCAGACGCTCGACCCCAACGAGACCTACTACATCAAGCTGAAGTCCGTGCTCGACTCAGACCGCAAGGAGTTCTACATGGACTTCATCGAGTACGTGGCAAAGGAAATCTACGACAACCCCGAGCGTCCGGAGGACATCTGGTAAAGTTCCCGCCGCACGTCTTTTCGCATAGACAAGGCAATCCCCACATGAGGCATCTCAAAACGCCACGTGTGGGGATTGTTTTTCCTTGCTGTGGGAACGGCCGACGCTTGCTGTGGGAACGGCCGACGCTTGCTGTGGCGTCGGCCCTTCCTTGCTGTGGGATATTTTTCCCTAAGCAATGATATGATGGTTGTCACACTTTACAGATGGGTGAAAGAGCATAGACGGGGGTGGATGAAGGCTGAAAGCCTGATAAGAACATAGGCGGGGGTGAAACCCCCGTAACAAGTGCGAACGGGAGGAAAAAACCCTGAAAGGGTGACAGAATTTGGATGTTCTGTCGTGCTTTCAGCACTCAGATGTTACAATGTCTAATTTACGGGGGTTACACCCCCGCCTATGTTCTTATCAGGCTTTCAGCCTTCTATTGTGCCAACTGCTATATTATTCTCTTCCTCTAACCTACGATATACTTGCTGCCGGGCAGCAGGGAGATGAGCTTCGTCGTCACAGCGCAGCAGATGAAACTCAGCACGGCGATGACGGGAATGACTGCCCAGACGGGCATCAGCGGTTCGGCGGGATTGCCATTCACGAAGTAGGCTGCGATGGGGGCCAGGAAGAAGAGGTGCATGAGGTACATGCCGAAGCTCAGCTTGGAGAGGGACGTGATGACGCGCGGCGCAGGCTTCTGTATCGTGGAGAACAGCAGGAAGAGTCCGTAAGTAGCCATCAGGACGTTCAACGTGCAGAACTCCCAGCTCCATTCCAGCATCGGGGTCTCTATGACGACACCCGGCTCGCCCTTCAGCCAGAAGCTCCATGCCGTGAATGCCGCTCCGACGAGGAAGCAGAAGAGTCCGACGCCGATGCGCTTCTCGCTGCTCCACTTGAGGTGGAAGCGGATGTAGTGCGCCAGGACGAGGTAGCCGAGGTAGCCCGAGCAGTACCAGAGCATGTGGAAGCCGTTCCAGAAGCACTCGCCCCACAACTCGTCGCTCACGAAACGGTGCAGCCAGGGCATCGTCGTCGAGAACGTGAAGATGTAGAGAAAGATGCGCTCCTCCTTCGCCGTAGCACGTTCCAGCCAGGGCGACACGATGGGGATGATGAGGTAAATGCTGATGAGGGGGTACATGAACCAGAGGTGGCCGGCCATCGACGGGAAGTTCCAGGGCAGGCGGCAGAAGTCGGCCCACGACTGCTCCTGAGTCATGCCGCCCCACAGGAGCGGGAGGAAGCAGTAGAGCAGCATGAAGACAATCATCGGCGGCAGGATGCGGAGCGCGCGCCGGCGGTAGAACTGCGTCATGCTCATGCCCGGCTTCATCGGGACAAGCAGGAAGGCGCTGATGGTCATGAAGAGGGGCACGGCCGTTCGGCCCAAGCCGCCGTCGTAGAAAGCCACCCAGAAGCGGTTCGCCTCGGTGGCCAGCATCGACACGTTACCGGCCAGGCCGCTGTTGTCGGCACCATAGAAGTTCTCGCTGGCGTGCACCAGCATCACCATAAAACACGCGATGACGCGTATCCAATCGACAAACGCCACGCGCTCTTTCAATTCATAATTCATAATTCACAATTTATAATTAATCCAAGTTTCTGGAGTTAAAGAAGTTAATGAAGTTAAAGAAGTTAAAGGACGATACATTGGGATGCGGCGTGCATTCAGCCCCGTATTCGGCTGCAAAAGCTATTGTCCTTTAACTTCCCCAAGCGAGCATAGCGAGCTAACTTCTTTAACTTCTTTAACTTCAATAAAAAAATAACATCTGTAACTTAAATATTAATTACTCTGAGGAGTCGGAGAACTGGGAGAATTCAGATTATCCTGATTGTTCTGATTGTTCTGAGTATTCTGGTTGGGCTGAGGCTTCTTGATAGACGCGCAGATGATTTTGCGCACCTTCATGGGCTCCTCGATGCAATGCACCTGATGCGAGGTGCCGCCGCTGCCCACCATCTCCACGCAGCCCGTGCCGAGGATACGCTGCCAGAGCGATTGGTAGAAGTTCACCGTCTCGATGCGGCCGAGCGGTATTTCAGTCATCTTGATGTTGAAGATGCCATCCTTCTGCACAAAGCGCGTGTCGGTGACGGCGAACTCGCTGCGCGTGCGGATGATGCGACCCACAAGCCACGTGAAGAACGACAGCACCAGCAGGGCGATGCCTGTGTAGAAGAGCGCCGTCTTCTGCTCGGGGAACTTGTAGTACGCCAGCACGATAGCCACGATTCCACCCACTAAGAACAGAAACGCAAAAAATAAATAACCGAAGATGTACGACCAGTGAAGCCGTCCCTTAAAGATGATTGTTTCGCCTTCTTCGAGGCTCTGTTTGATGTAATTTGCCATCTTTCTTTTACTATTTAATCATTTACCATTTACTTTTTTGTGCAAAGATAGCACGTTTTTGCTTACGAAACAAGAAACAAGACAGAAAGTTTGCCTCCACGCTTCTCTCTTCGCCGAAAAAAGCCTATCTTTGCAGGTGAATATACATTATATATAATAATAAACCATGAAACAACTGCTCTATACCTTCCTCTTCCTGTTGCTTACAACATCAGCAAAGGCGGCAGGCCAGCCGGAACCACGCATCTACCCGCCCTGCCTGTACCCGGTGGGGACGGCCGTCGGCACAACCTTCAACGACCAGAATGACTACGCCCTCCACGAGGACTCGCCCGATGCGGGCACTTACAGTGGACTGCTCACCCTCTCCTCCGGCACGCTGGCGCTGCACTCGAAGCCCTACAAGAAGGCAATCGACGTGCGCCCCATCGCCCCCGTACTGGCGTCGGGAGCAAGCACGAAGCTGCCCAAGCTGCGCTATCAGATAGAGACCGACAAGTGCTGCTACGCCCCAGGCGACACCGTGATGCTGACCATGTCGCCGGCACCTGCGGAGGGCACGCGCGTGCGCTACCGCTACCTCGGCGACGTCATCGCAGACACCCTGCTCGCCTCTCGCAGCTGGACATGGCTGGCGCCGCCCGACGACTTCCGGGGCTACATGGTCGAGGTCTATCGCAGAGGCGACGACTGCGACAACATCTGCGCCACCATCGGCATCGACGTCAGCAGCGACTGGACAAGCTTTCCGCGCTACGGATTCGTCGCCACCTTCGGGAGCGACAAGACACTAAGCAAGACCCGAAGCGAGATGAAGTGGCTCAACCGCTGCCACATCAACGGCGTGCAGTTCCAGGATTGGCACTACTGCCACGACTGGCCGCTCGGCGGCACGCGCGACGGCGGCCTCTGGGCAACCTACAAGGACATCGCAAACCGCACCATCTACACCTCGGCCATCAAAAACTACATCCGGGCGCAGCACGACCGCGGCATGAAGAGCATCTTCTACAACCTCTGCTTCGGCGTACTCGACGGCTGGGAGGAACGCGGCGTAAAGCAGGAGTGGTTCATTTATAAAGACAACAGACATCAGACAACAGACCGACACGACCTCCCCGACTCGTGGAAGAGCGACATTTACTTAGTCAATCCCGCCAACGACGAGTGGCTCGCCCATCTGGCTGAGCGCAACGACGAGGTCTATTCCTTTCTCGACTTCGACGGCTACCAGATAGACCAGCTCGGCTCGCGCGGCAACGTCTATGACTACAGCGGCAACAGCGTCAACCTGCGCGACGGATTCGCCACCTTCATCAACCACATGAAGAACCGACACCCCGAGAAGCGGCTCATCATGAATGCCGTCTCCGGATGGGGCGCATCGCAGATAGCGGGCACGGGCAAAGTGGATTTCCTCTACAACGAGGTGTGGGGGAACCAAGCCGGCAACAGCCTGACGAGCGGCGAGGGACGCTTTGCGAACATCAAGAGCGTCATCGACGAGAACCGCAGCCTCAGCCCGAACCGCCGCACCGTACTCGCAGCATACATGAACTACACGAGCGACGGCAAGAACTTCAACACGCCGGGCATCGTCATGGCCGACGCCGTGATGTTCGCCCTCGGCGG
>CAMJOE010000119.1:0-8462 GCA_946407485.1 uncultured Prevotellaceae bacterium
CTGAGGCAGGTGCTTGCGAAGACAAGTTCCGCATTGCCAAGAATGCTAAGGCTGCAGGCTTCGATGCCATCCACGACACCGTTCACGAGATGGCAAAGGACGAAGCCCGTCATGGTGCAGGTTTCGCTGGGTTGCTGAAACGCTACTTCGGCAAGTAAACAGACCAGATTTACAATTTAGCAATGCAGAATTAATTTACAATTTAGCAATGTACAATGTACAATTTATGTACAATTTAGCTATTTTGTAATTTACTGGAGGAGAGCCTTTTAATTTTCAATTTATTATATTTGAATTTTGAATTGTACTCTCCCCTTAAGAAAGCCTCGCCCTAAAGGGAGAGGTTTGGAGAGGGTCTGTGGTCTTTCTTTTGAAACACCTTTACCGACTGCCATCCTTCTGGGCTCTTCAACCAGTCCTCGAGGGTGGCAGTCTCTTTGTATCCGCACTTACGGAACAGGGCTATCGAGGCATCATTGCCCTCAGGCACAAGGGCATAGAGCTGATGGATGCCCAGATGGTTCGACACATAACCGGCAAGCAAACGAAGCGCCTCTGTCGCCAAACCCTTTCGTTGCTGCTCCGGAACCACGACGATGCCCACCTCAGCACGATGATGCAGAGGCTCGTAGTTCTGCAAATCCACAAAACCAGCACTCGTCCCGTCGGCAGTCTCTATGACAAGCCGAAGCTGGCGGTCGTGGAAGAAGTCGTTGCTGCACTCGGCAATGTATTGCTTGAGGGCATAGTGGGAAAAAGGCGCAGAAGACTGTCCGAGCGGCCACAGCTCAGTATCATTCTCGATGAGATACATCAGGTCGAGGTCCTCGGGCTCAACGGCTCTCAGTTTCAGTTTGTCACTCCTTAGCATTCCGCTTGATGTCTATGAGAGGGAAGATGAGGGCGACAGCCAGGATGCCAAGTCCATAGAGCTGCGAAGTGTTGTCGTACTTGAAGTAGAGGTACAGGACAAAGGCAGCGGCAACTGCAATCGCAGCCACTCGGATATAGGCATTCACCTTCCTATAACGAATAGCAAAGTACGCTGCAACCAGGATTGTTGCCGCACAAATCAGGGTTAGGATGTAGGTAATCATTGAACATTGAACATTGAACATTGAACATTGAACATTGATAATTGAATATTGAATATTGATGATTGAATATTGAATATTGATGATTGAATATTGGTAATTGAATATTGATAATTGAACATTAGCACCCCCAAAAGGGGAGCAGGAGGAGGCTATTATTGACCAAATGGTATTCTCCCGGCGAGGGCTCTGCCGAGGGTCACTTCGTCGGTGTATTGCAGTTCATCGTTTTGTGCGATGCCACGGGCTATGACAGTCACTTTGACGCCTGTCTCTTCGAGTTTGCGGAAGATGAAGTAGTTGGTGGTGTCGCCCTCCATCGTAGGACTGAGGGCAAGGATGACTTCCTCCACCCCACCCCTTTTGACACGCTCCACGAGGCTCTCTATCTGCAAATCGCTCGGACCAATGCCGTCCATCGGACTGATGACGCCGCCAAGCACGTGATAGAGTCCGCGGTACTGCATCGTGTTCTCGATGGCCATCACATCCTGAACATTCTCGACCACACAGACCTGACTGGCATCACGATTCGGATTGCTACAGATTTCGCATCGGGCATCATCGCAGATATTGTAGCACACTTCACAGTAACGCACCCCCTTTCGCATCTCGACAAGACTATCAGCCAATGCCTCCACCCGCTCCTCATCCTGCCGGAGCAAGTGAAGAGCCAAGCGAAGAGCCGTCTTGCTGCCAATGCCAGGCAGGCGGTTGATTTCCATTACGGCCTTCTCGAGAAGCTGTGAGGAATATCTTGCATTTATCATTTCACAATTTTACTATTTCACAATTTCACAATTAAATTGTCCGATTGTCAAATTGTCCGATTGTCAAATTACAGTGTTCCTTTGCTAGATGGAAGTTGAAAGTGTGTCACATCTCTTCGGACAGCCATTCTCAAGCTTCGTGCAAACGCTTTGAAGATGCCCTCTATCTTGTGGTGCTCGTTCTGCCCTTCTGCCTTGACATTGAGGTTCATGGCTGCGCTGTCGCTGAGGCTCTTGAAGAAGTGGAGGAACATCTCCGTGGGCATCTCGCCGACCTTCTCGCGATGGAACTCGGCATCCCACACCAGCCAGGGGCGGCCACCAAAGTCGAGTGCCACCTGGCAAAGGCAATCGTCCATCGGCAGGCAATAGCCATATCGCTCTATGCCTCGCTTGTCGCCGAGAGCCTTGCGGATGCACTCGCCGAGGGCAAGTGCCACGTCCTCTATCGTGTGATGCTCATCCACCTCGAGGTCGCCTTTGCAACGGATATAGAGGTCGGTCATTCCATGCTTTGCAATCTGCTCGAGCATGTGGTCGAAGAAGCCAAGTCCGGTCTGTATGTCGCTCTTGCCGTTACCGTCCAGGCAGACCCTCACCTCGATGTCTGTTTCCTTCGTGGTTCGCTTGACAGTTGCGGTTCTTTCTCCTGCAAAGAGAAGTTCCGCTATCTTCTCCCAGTTCATCTCTTCGGAGAGTATGAGGCTGCGGCAGCCGAGGTTCTCTGCAAGCTTCGCATCCGTTTGCCTGTCGCCGATGACAAAGCTTCCAGCCAAGTCGTAATCGCCTGTCATATAATCGGTCAGCATGGCGGTTCCAGGCTTTCGGGTAGGCAGGTTGTCTTGCGGGAAACTGCGGTCGATGTGGATGGCATCGAAGGTGATGCCCTCGCCCTTCAGTATATCGAGCATGAGGTTTTGTGTCGGCCAGAACGTTTCCTCGGGATAGCTCTCCGTGCCAAGTCCGTCCTGATTGCTGACCATGATGAAAAGGAAGTCGGTATGCTGGCGCAGGAACTTCAGGGCACTGATGGCTCCGGGCACGAAACTGAACTTCTCGAAACTGTCAATCTGCTCGTCAGAGGGCTCTCGGAGTATTGTGCCATCGCGGTCGATGAAGAGAAGCTTTTTCAATTCACAATTCATAATTCACAATTCATAATTCATAATTCTCGGATGCTCTAGCACCGAGGCGCAATTCTTGCACGCTTTAGCGGCAAGGCGCAATGTTAGTTGCGGAGGTAGTTGCGTAGCATAATTCAGCGCGGTAGCAAATTCTTCACTCTTCATTCTTCACTCTTCACTTAAAAAAGCGCAATGCTCCGAGCAATTCGTTGTTTTCCTGTCTGGTGCCGATGGTGATGCGGAGGCAGTCCCTGCACAGCTGGACTCGAGTACGGTTGCGCACCACTATGCCTTTCTCTATGAGATAGCGGTAGATGCGATTGGCATCCGTAACCCTCACAAGCACGAAGTTGGCATCCGTAGGAAAGACTTTCAGAACAATGGGAAGCTCGGCAAGTGCCGGCAGGACATGTTCGCGCTCGCGCCTGATTTGTGCAAGCCAGGCATCGATTGTTCCGAAGTCTGAGAGCAGAGCCAGCGCCTTCTCCTGCGTCAACAGGTTGACATTGTAGGGGTACTTCACCTTGTTGAACAGGCTGATGATTTCTTCGCTGGCAAAGGCCATGCCAAGTCGGATGGCTGCCGAAGCCCATGCCTTGCTGAAGGTGTTTAGGACAATGAGATTAGGATAGTTGTCGAGCAAGCTGCGGAAAGGCACTTGCGACGAGAAGTCGCAATAAGCCTCGTCGACGACCACAATGCCCGAGAAGCCTGTCAGCACCTCATGGATGGCTTCGCGAGGGAAATCGTTGCCGGTTGGGTTGTTGGGCGAGCAAAGCCAAATGACCTTGGTCCGGGCATCGCAGGCATTCAGCAAACCCTTCGTGTCGAGCTGCCAATCCTCTGTCAAAGGCACTCCTCTGTACTCCACATCATTGATGTCGGCACAGACCTTATACATCCCATAAGTTGGCGCGATGGCCACCACATTGTCTTTGCCGGGATTGCAGAAGATGCGATAGACAAGGTCGATGGCTTCGTCGCTTCCATTGCCGAGGAATATCTGAGAGGGGCGCACTCCCTTCAGGGGGGCGAGGCGCTCTTTCAGCTTCTCCTGCAAAGGGTCGGGATAACGATTGATAGGGTCGTTATAGGGATTCTCGTTCGCATCGAGAAAGACATGGGCATCCATGCCCTTGAACTCGTCGCGGGCACAACTGTAGGGTTCGAGCGCCCAAATGTTTGGGCGAACAAGCTTGCTCAATTCATAATTCATAATTCAAAATTCAAAATTAACAAATTCAGAATTCATAATTGTTCCCCCTCGCCTATGAGAGAGGGGTGAGGCTGTTCATTCTCAAAGTCATTGCATTCTTGTGGGCATCCAGTCCCTCTGCCTCAGCCATCAGTTCCACAGCCCTGCCGATGACGCGAATGCCTTCTGGCTGAATGTGCTGGAAGTTTATCTTGCGGCAGAAGCTGTCGAGGTTGACGCCGCTATAAGCCACTGCATAGCCGTTGGTGGGCAAGGTATGATTCGTTCCGCTGGCATAGTCGCCGGCACTCTCAGGTGTGAGCGGGCCGAGGAAGACACTGCCGGCATTGATGACCTTCGGAGCAAGCTCCATATAGTTCGAGGTCTCGATGATGAGGTGCTCGGGTGCATAATGATTGGTGATGTCCATCATCTCTTCATCATCATGAACCACAATCGCTTTGCTATGTTCAAGGGCTTGAGCGGCGATGTCCTTCCTCGGCAGGAGAGCAAGCTGTCGCTCCACTTCTGCCTCTACCTTCTCAGCCGTTTCCTTGCTCTTGCAGACAAGCAGCACCTGGCTGTCGATGCCATGCTCTGCCTGACTGAGGAGGTCGGCTGCAACGAAGCTGACATTGCTTGTCTCGTCGGCCAAGACTTCCACTTCACTCGGTCCTGCAGGCATATCAATGGCAACATCATGCAGACTTACTTGCTGCTTGGCACACATCACAAACTGGTTGCCCGGGCCGAATATCTTATAGACCTTAGGCACACTTTCCGTGCCATAAGCCATCGCTCCTATCGCTTGCACGCCACCAATCTTGTAGATGCGACTGACTCCAGCCACTCGGGCAGCCACAAGGATTGCGGGATTGACGCTTCCATCCTTTGCAGGAGGGGTGCAGAGAACGATGTCTCGGCAGCCTGCTATCTTTGCCGGTGTGGCAAGCATAAGGACTGTGCTGAACAGGGGAGCTGTGCCGCCTGGAATGTAGAGGCCTACCTTCTCGATTGCCACAGACTTCTGCCAGCACTCCACTCCCTCGGTCACCTTGACATGCTTGCCCTCGAACCTCTGTGCTGCATGAAAGCGTTCGATGTTCTGATGAGCAAGACAGATGGCCCGCTTGAGTTCCTCGCTGACAAGCTTCTCCGCTTCTGCCATCTCGCTTTCGCTGACTGCAAGGTCATCAAGGCAGACCTTGTCGAAACGCTCCTCATATTCCCTGACTGCAGCATCTCCGCGCTCTCGAACATCTTTCAAGACAGCAGAGACCGTCGCATTCAGCTCCGAAGCATCTCGAACTGGTCGCCTGAGCAGGTCTTCAACTTCCTCCTTAATTGGATATGTGTAGATTTTCATTGAAAATTGAACATTGATAATTGAAAATAATTCTCCCCCTTAGGGGGTTGGGGAGTCCTGCCTTTATGGTATCATCTTCTCAATGGGCACCACGAGAATACCTTCTGCGCCGAGGCTCTTCAGTTCGCGAATGATTTCCCAGAAGCGTTTCTCCTCGATGACTGTGTGAACGCTGCTCCAGCCTTCTGTGGCAAGGGGCATCACTGTCGGGCTCTTCACTCCCGGCAGCACAGCAACTATCTCCTTCAGCTTGTCTGTCGGCACATTCATCAGGACATACTTCTTGTCTTCGGCTGCTTTGACGGCCTCAATGCGGAACAGGAGTTCGTCGAGCACAGCCCGCTTCTCATCATCGAGATTCCTATTGGCAATGAGGATGGCTTCGCTCTGCATCACCGTCTCCACCTCCACAAGATTGTTGCTGACGAGGGTTGAGCCGCTGCTGACAATGTCGAAGATGGCATCTGCAAGACCGATGCCCGGACTTATCTCCACACTGCCAGTGATGACATGAACGTCGGCAACAAGTCGCTTCTCCTCCAAAAAGCGGCGCAGGATATTGGGATAGCTCGTGGCTATCTTCTTACCTTCGAACCACTTCAAGCCATAGTAGCCGCAACCTTTTGGCACAGCCAATGAGAGGCGACACTTGCTGAAGCCCAGTGGACGCACCACCTCGGCATCCTCTGCCCTTTCCTCATACTCGTTCTGCCCCACAATACCGAGGTCGGCCACCCCGCTTGCAACACTTTGAGGTATGTCGTCGTCACGAAGATAAAGTACCTCAATGGGGAAATTACTGCTCTGTACCAAAAGCGTTCGCTTGCTGCTGCTCACCTTGATGCCTGCTTCCGCAAGCAGAGCCATTGTGTCTTCGAAGAGACGACCCTTCGACTGAACTGCTATTCTCAACATTTTTTTATTTACGATTTGACGATTTACGATTTACGATTTATTTACGATTTAAGTAATTTACGATTTAACTATTTACAATGTACAATTGATTTACAATTTAGTAATTTAACTATTTACAGTGCGGTAGCAAATTCTTCACTCTTCACTCTTCATTCTTCACTTAAGAGGGAGAGGGGTCGGGGGAGGCTATTCCTTTGGAGGGGGAGTCAGAGGGGGTCTCTCTTCCCTTTTTCGGGCGCAAAGGTACGAAAAATAGTTCATAGTTCATAGCTCAGGGTTCATTGTTTTTCATTTTTCTCGAATTATCTCATTATTTTTCGCTTTTCACTTTCCTCTTTTCATTTTTTGTCGTATCTTGGCATCGTGAAACGAAAGAAACTATCCTTAAATATAATAAGGTCTTACTCTGCAGAGCATCTCCCTAATCTAATCAGCATGATTAAATGCAGAATGCTCCTGTTGTTGTTTGCCTTGACATGCAGCACCTTGTTTGTTTCTGCAAAGACAACCAAGACAGCCAAGATGCCCGGGCGCATCAGTATTTCCAGTAACCATCGCTACCTCGTTGATGAAGAGGGTCAGCCCTTCTTCTATTTGGCAGATACCGCTTGGGAACTTTTCCACCGGCTCAATCGCGAAGAGGCAGACATGTACCTCAGGAATCGGGCCCAAAAGGGATTTACGGCCATCCAAGCGGTAGCCATCGCCGAACTCGATGGCATCAATACTCCAAATGCCTACGGACACCTTCCTTTTGTGGACGAGAACCCCACTCGGCCAGCCACCAAGGAAGGAGCTGACAACGACTATTGGGACCATGTGGATTATATCGTCCGCAGAGCTAATGAAGAAGGGCTTTATGTGGCCATGCTGCCCACTTGGGGACGCTACTGGCATGATGGCGACAAACCCGTCTTCAATCCGCAGAATGCCCGCATCTATGCCCAATGGCTTGCTCACAGATACCGCGAAGCCAAGATAATCTGGGTGCTCGGAGGCGACCGCAACCCCGAGAGCAAAGAACAGCGAGAAACCATCCGACAGATGGCGCTCGGACTCATCGAAGGAGACCAGCACACACACCTCATCACCTATCATCCAACGGGTTACTGCGGCAGCGCACAGTTCTTCCACAATGAGGACTGGCTCGACTTCAACATGAGGCAAAATGGACATAACCATTGGGCAGAGGCTTACAAGGTGACGCTGGAGGACTGGAACCGCACCAACCCCATAAAACCTGTACTCGACGGTGAACCCATCTACGAGGACCATCCTGTAGCTTTTGACGCAGGAAAACGGGGGCACTCTGTGGCTGCCGATTGCCGCCGAGCACTCTATTGGAATCTATTCAACGGAGCTTGCGGACACACTTATGGTCATCACTCAGTCTGGCAGATGTGGAACCCGAGCAAAAGTCCTTATCCCGTAAACAACCCCTTGTTGCCTTGGTATGAAGCCATCGACCAACCGGGTGCAGCACAGATGCAATGGGGCAAGCGGCTCATGCTCAGCCGCCCTTACCTGTCGCGCATCCCTGCCACCGAAGCTGTCCTCGCAAAGAGTAACATCCCTTCTGCCTGGCCGGGTGAAGGCATTTATCGATTTGCTGCAACAATGGACACTGACAGAACCTATCTGATGGTCTATGCGCCTGTAGGACGGAAGTTTGAGGTGAACACTACCGTCATCAATGGCAAGAAGTTGACAGGCTGGTGGTATAATCCCAGGAACGGTCAGTCCAAAAGGATTGGCTCGATAGAGCATGCCGAGCGCGTCAGCTTTATCTCTCCCAATCCTGGTGAGGAACTCGACTGGGTGCTCATCATCGACGATGCCAGCAAAGGATACAAACAGCCATGAGACGAATTTAGAATTAAGAATTAAGAATTAAAAAATAAAAAATAAGAATTAAAAATTGTGCATCCGAGAATCTACTTATATTGAATCATATCGCATGAAGAGAAGGAACTTTTTGAAGACCATGACTGGACTGTC
>CAMJOE010000120.1:0-8242 GCA_946407485.1 uncultured Prevotellaceae bacterium
GCGGCGCTGTTGATGCTTATCTTGTCGGCACCGGCCGAGAGCATGCGGTCCACGTCGCGCAGCTCGCTGATGCCGCCGCCCACGGTAAACGGGATGTCAACCTCGGCAGCCACCTTCTGCACCATGTCCGTGAAGGTCTTGCGGCCTTCGTGGCTGGCGGTAATGTCGAGGAAGACCAGTTCGTCGGCCCCTTGCTCGCTGTACAGTTTGCCGAGCTCGACGGGGTCGCCCGCCTGCCGGAGCTGCAGGAAATTCGTGCCCTTGACGGTCTGCCCGTCCTTGACATCGAGACATGGTATAATGCGTTTTGCTAACACCGAATTTATTTACGATTTGACGATTTAAGTAATTTACTATTTGACGATTTACTATTTACGATTTATTTACTATTTAGTAATTTAGCTATTTACTCTCACCTCCTTTGGAGGGGTCGGGGGAGGCTATTCCATTCTTAATTCTTTCAGGTCTATCTTTCCTTCGTAGAAGGCTTTTCCGAAGACGACGGCAGGGATGCCTGCGCGGTCGAGGACCACGATGTCCTCGGTGCTCCCCACACCTCCGCTGGCGATGAGGTAGCAGTCGGGATAGCGGCGCATGATGCTCTGATAGAGTTCGATGGCTGGTCCGACAAGGGTGCCGTCACGACTAATCTCGGTGCAAAGCACGTTCTTTGTGCCTGCCGCCATGTAGCGGGCAAGGAAGTCCTCGAGCAGGATGTCAGAATCTTCCTTCCAGCCGTTGATGGAGACTTTGCCGTCGCGCACGTCGGCTCCGAGGATGAGGTGCTCTGCACCGTACTTCTCGAGCCAGCCGAGATAGAGGTCGGGGTCGGTGATGGCGATGCTTCCGGCCGTTATCATGGTGGCTCCTGCATCGAAAGCCCGTTCAAGGTCGTCGTCGCTCTTCACGCCCCCACCGAAATCGACGATGAGACGGGTATGGGCCGTAATGGCTCGGAGGGCAGCGAGGTTCACGACATGCTTGCTCTTGGCGCCGTCGAGGTCGACGACATGCAGGCGCCGCATCCCCAAGTCCTCAAACTGCTGAGCCATCTCCAGCGGGTCGCCATAGACCTTCTTCGTGTCGTAGTCGCCTTTGGTCAAGCGAACGCACTTGCCTTCGATGATGTCTATTGCAGGAACCAGTTCCATTTACGATTTGACGATTTACGATTTACTATTTATTTACGATTTAACTATTTTACTATTTATTCCCCTCTGCGGAGAGGGATGGGGGCTTTCATATTTTAAGCTCCAGGAAATTACGCAATATCTGTTGCCCTACCTTGCCACTCTTCTCGGGATGGAACTGCGTGCAGAAGAAGTTGTCCTTCTGCATCGCTGCGCTGAACGGGTGAATGTATTCGGTCACGGCAACCGTGTTCTTGCAGACAGGCACGTAGTAGCTATGGACGAAATAGACGAAAGGAGCCCCCTCCCTGCTCCCCCCTTGGGGGAGTGCTTTGAAAAGAGGGGAAGTGACTGCAGCCGTAGTACTCCCCCAAAGGGGGAGCGGAGAGGGGGCTACTATTTCATTCCACCCCATATGCGGTATCTTTTCCTCGTGCCTGAGGGGCACAAAGCGCTTCACATCGGCGTCGAAAATGCCCAGACAATCCACATCGCCCTCTTCCGAATGGCGGCACATCAGCTGCTGGCCAATGCAGATGCCGAGAACGGGATTCGTCAGGGAGCGAATCACCTCGTCCAGCCCGCGCTCCCGCAAGTAGTGCATCGCGCCCGAAGCCTCGCCCTGACCGGGGAAGATGACGCGGTCGGCACTCCTCAACTGCTCGGGCGAATCGGTCAGCAAGGGCTCCACGCCCAATCGCTTCAAGGCGTGAACCACCGAAAAGATATTTCCGGCATTGTATTTTACGACAGCGACTTTCACCTCACATTTTCCATTTAAGTCATTCCCTTTAAGCCTTTCCCCTTTGGAAGGATTGGAAGAGGCTTTCCCGGGGCAAGGGTGTCTTTTTGCGCCGCGAAGTTACACATTTTATATTAAATAAGGAAAAGAAAGCCCCGAAAAGTCTGCTAAACAGACGAAAAAGGGAAGAATTGCCGACGATGCGAGCCTTGTCGCCCGCCTTCTGCACCAAAAACACACTACTTTTGGCACACCAAATACGTGATGCAATACGTCAAATTGCATGATTCGCGCACCGTCATACAGCAAACCGCATATATGCCACGAACCGCCCTACCCTCGTGTCATAATGAGTCACGAAGGCAGGTAAGATGGGCAGTTTATTGTGTCAGAAATCCAAATCGAGCTTGATGGCATCGCCATTCTCCTGCCTCTCGGGGGCTTCGCCCTGCTCGTTAGCAACGAAACAGAAGGCATCGTTCAGGGCTTCCTGAAACTTGCCAAAATCCTCCTTGAAAAGAAATATCTTGTGCTTCTCGAAATTGACCTGCGGCATATCTTGAGGCCCGCTCAGCATCTTCTTGCTCTCGGTGATGCTCAGGTACATCTCGCCACGGCGGTTCTGCTTCACGTCGACATAATAGATGCGGTGCCCCGCCTTGACTGTCCGCGAGAATAGGATTTCGGCATCCTTGCCATCAAAAGGTTTTTTCTCTGTTTCCAACATATAATTCATCATTAAAATATTTATCAATTACCATTTGTCTGGCAAAAGTACAACTTTTTTTAATATAATCCTATCCTTTTTCATTTTTCATTTTTCATTTTTCATTTATTTGTTGTATCTTTGCACGCAAATTAAGCTGACAAGCGAAGGAGTTGACAAGGAAACGCATTAATTCTTAACTCTTAACTCTTAATTCTTAACTCTAATAGTGCTCTATGATAAACCGTGAACTGATACGAATAAAGCTTGTGCAGGTGCTCTACTCCTATTTGCAGAAAGGGATGCACAACCCGGACGTCGCCGAGAAGGAACTGCTGCTGAGTCTGGACAAAGCATACGACCTTTATAACTATCTCCTGATGCTTCTTGTCGAGGTCAGCCGCATGTCCGTACGCATGCTTGAGGTCTATGAGAAACGCAGCAAGAAGCTGAAGGACGGCATCAAATGGAGCCATCGGTTCGTCGATAACCGCTTCATCATCCAATTGGAATCCAACCGCCAGCTTCGCGACTACTGCTCGGAGCACGACCTCAGCTGGGCCGACCACGAGGCTTTCGTGCGCGATTTATATAATAAGGTAGAGGCAAGCGAGTTCTACAAGGACTACATGGCGAGCGAGACCACAAGCTACGAGATGGACCGCGAGGTATGGCGACTCATCTACCGCCACCTCATCGTGGGCAACGAGGAGCTCTCCGACCTGCTGGAGGACACGAATATCTATTGGAACGACGACAAGACGATAGTCGATACCTTCGTCCTCAAGACCATCAACCGCTTTACGGAGAACACCACCTCCACCTTCCCGCTCATGCCCGAGTACAAGAGCGACGCCGACCTCGATTTCGCCAAGAAGCTGCTCTATCGCGCCATCGTCGGCCAAGAGCACTATGGCGAACTCATCAGCGGCACGACGCGCAAATGGGACTTCAAGCGCATCGCCCTCATGGACCGCGTCATCCTGCAGCTTGGCCTGGCAGAGATAACGACGTTCCCCAGCATCCCGCTGAGCGTCAGCATCAACGAGTATGTCGATATCGCCAAGATGTACAGCACTCCGAAAAGCGACAAGTACATCAATGCGACCCTCGACACCATCGCAAAGAGACTCATCGAGGAGGGAAAGCTCACGAAAGACAGCCCGACAGACAATTGAAAATTGAAGAGTGAAAATTGAAGAGTGAAAATTGAAAGCATTCGCCCTGTAAATAATAAAATTACTAAATTGTAAATCAATAGTACATTGTTAAATTGTAAATTAAATAAATCGTAAATAGTAAATAGTCAAATCGTAAATTAATATTACAATTATGTTAACATTACTTCAAGCTCAAGGTGGCGGCAATATGTCGTTCCTTCTGATGATGGTCGCCATCTTCGCCATTATGTGGTTCTTCATGATTCGCCCTCAGCAGAAGAGGCAAAAGGAAATCCAGAACTTCAGGGCAAGTATTACCAGAGGCACACAAATCGTGACGGCCGGCGGCATCTATGGAACGGTGAAGGACATCGACGAAGCTGCCAACAAACTCAAGGTGGAAATTGCCAACGGCATCTGTATCCAGGTGGACAAGGGTAGCGTCTTTGCCACGCCGCAAACGAACATGCAATAGCCTCGCCGGAATCCTCTTCTGAAAGAATGGAAGTTATGATGGGGAGTTATGTTGGGGAGTTATGAAATGGTAAATGGTAAATGATTAAATGGTAAATGAATGATGTCGAAGGGCAAGAAAAGCTTCGAGCAAAGATGGAACTCGCTGTTCGGACCGAAGAGTCACGAACTGCTGGTTTTCTGCTTTTTCCTTGCCGTATCGTTCGGCTTCTGGCTCCTTCAGGCGCTGAATGAGACACTCCAACGGGAAGTAAGCGTCCGACTGGAACTCGAAAACGTGCCACCCGATGTCGTTATCATCGACTCGCTACCCCCCGCCATCAGCGTCACCTTGCAGAACAAAGGGCTGACACTCGCCCGGCACAGTTTCTCGACCCTCTTCCGCCCCAATCGCGTAAAAATCGACTTCAGCAAGTACGAGACGGGAAAGAAGGATGCGGAAATCTACATCTCGAATGCCGACATGCAGCGAATGCTGGGAAACATCTTCGTGCCCTCGATGAAAATACAGTCCTTCCGCCCCGACACGCTCCGTTTTGCTTACAACCACGGCCACTCGCGAACCCTGCCGGTCAAACTGACAGGTACATTCAAGCCATCGCAGCAGAACTACATTCAAGGCATTCGCATCGAGCCGGATTCCGTCCGAGTATTTGCCCCGAAAGCCATCCTCGACTCGATGAGGGCGGTCTATTCCGAGGATTTTCTCTTCGAGGGACTTCACGAAGCCGGCAGCTATCATATAAATCTGCTGCAACAAAAGCTCCTGAAGTACGAGCCCACGCAAGTCAACGTCAAGGTCAGCGTCGGTTACTATACGGAGAAGACCGTCAAGGTGTCCGTCATCGGCCTCAACTTCCCCGCAGACAAGAAGCTCCGCACCTTCCCCGCACAGGTCAGCATCACATTCAGAATTGAATCCGGACGGTATAATCACGTCTCGACGGATGACTTCGTGCTCGCCACGACCTACGAGGAGCTGCTCGACAACACGGAAAGCAGCAAGCTTGCCTTGCAGCTGAAAACTGTGCCCGAGGGCGTCTCGAACGTCAGGATATCGCCTCGGGAAGTCGATTACCTCATCGAACAAGTGGCCGAAGAACAGTAATCTCCCCTCAATAACCAATAACATACAACTAATAACCATCACCTTGAAGACCATCGGAATAACAGGAGGAATAGGCAGCGGAAAGAGCTACGTTTCCAACCTTTTGCGGCAGAAGTTCGGCATTCCCGTCTATGATTGCGACAAGGAAGCCAAGCGGCTCACCGCCGAGGACGAGGAGATACGCCAAAGGCTCATCGCTCTTGTCGGTCCCGAGGTGTTTGCTGGTGGAGGACTCAACAAGCAGCTGCTTGCCGATTACCTCTTCGCCGACGTCGAGCACGCCAGCGCGGTCAATGCCATCATCCACCCTATCGTCCTCCTGGACTTCGAGAAATGGGCATCAAACAACGGACAACAGACAACTGTCGGACTGGAGAGCGCCATCCTCTATGAGAGCGGCTTCAACGCCTCAGTTGATTACGTCCTCTTCGTCGATGCACCTGAAGATGTCCGTCTTCGCAGAGCGATGCTTCGCGACAATGCCAGCGAGGCACAAATCCGCGCCCGAATGAAGATGCAGAGGCCCGAGCTGCACCGCCTCCAAGCCGACTTCATCATCGACAACAGCACGGACGACAACACAAGATTACAGGAACAATTGGCTAATATAGTTTATAGGTTATTGGTTATTGGTTATTGAAGCCATAAAAGCAACAAGATTATTTAAATTATGGACTCAAGGGAGTTTTCATTCGAGGCATTAGAGGTTTACCAAAAAAGCAGAGTTCTTGTCTCTGATATATATCGTTCACTGCGTTGTTTCCCACAAGACGAACGCTATGGGTTATGCGACCAACTGCGACGGGCATCAACCTCCATTACAGCCAACATTGCAGAAGGAAGCGGCCGCCAATCACTGAAAGAGAAGATACACTTTATTGAAATCTCCTATGGTTCGTTGATGGAAGTCTTTTGTGAACTACAGACAGCGACAGACCTACAGTATATTACAGAGTCAAAACTTGATGAAATGCGTCAGCAGATTACGGATATAGCAAAAATGCTCTCAGGCCTTAGAACCTCATTTATAAACAGAATCCAATAACCAATAACCAATAACCAATAGCCAATAACCAACAACCAATAACCAACAACCAATAGCCAATAACCAATAGCCAATAACCAACAACCAATAACCAATAACCAATAACCAATATAACATCATGCTCGAAACAATCTTAGCAATTTCCGGAAAGCCCGGACTCTACAAACTCGTATCGCGAGGCAATCGCAGCCTCATCGTTGAAACCATCGACGCTCAGAAGAAGCGTTTCCCGGCCTTTGCAGCAGACAAAGTCATCTCGCTCGCCGACATCGCCATGTACACCGACGAAAAGGAAGTGCCTCTGCGCATAGTGCTGAACAGCATCAAGACCAAAGAAAGCGGCAAAACCGCCTCCATCGACTACCGCAAGGCATCGAAGGACGAACTCTACGCCTACCTTGGCGAAGTGCTGCCCACCTTCGACCGCGACCGCGTCTACCCTACCGACATCAAGAAGCTCATCCAATGGTACAACATCCTCATCGAGAACGGGCTGGATGACTTCGACGAAACCCTCAAGGAAACAGAAGGCGACAACATCGACGACCGCAAGACAGAATAATCAACTGGATAAAAAAAAGAGGCAATGATATAGCAGTTGGCACGATGGAAGCTCTTTAATCCATCCGAAAAACATGCCAACTTCTATATCATTACCAAAAAAGAAGACCTTTCTATCTCTACGAAAAACAAGTGTTTGCTTGTTCAATAAAAAGCGGCCCGCCGAATTGGTGAGCCGCTTTTCATCGAACTCACTTATTGTCTCCTCAAAGAAGGGAAAAAGCGTCCACCGTACCCCGTCCACTGCAAAAAACAAGATATGGTGCAATACGCTTTTTTACCTTTTATATTGTATATATTATATAAATAATATATACAATATAAAGAAATGAAGGATGTATATGTATATATGTTGAAAATGGCAGAGGACAGTGGACAGTGGACACCTTTACTCTCAGAAGCACAAGATCCGTAACAACCCCGCCCGCCAGTCGTAACAAGCCTTTGCTCTTTGAAGCAAATGTCGTACTTTTGCAATGCAATTAAGATGCATCACGATTGCAGCGCAAATGGGAAACAACACGTGCATGAATGGCCAACTACACGTGTGTCGTTGAACCTCCGCGACTGCCTCCGCAGGCTAACATTGCACCTTGCCGCTAAAGCGTGCAAGAACCCGCCTCGGTGCTAGAGCATCCGAGAATTATGAATTGAAAACTATGAATTGAAAACTATGAATTGAAAACTATGAACTATGGTTTGCTAATAGACAAAGACTCTGAATTTCTTGATGCTGCCCGGAGCGCCTTGTTCAGCTCGAGGAAGGTACTCTATGCCGTTAACAATTTGTTCCGAGCCGAGGTCGATGACCAAAAGGTGCGGGAAATCTGCACCCTTTACAGTCTGCCAATAGGTGCTCTCCTGAAGGTCGAAAACTTTATCGCCCCAATGGTTGCCGTTTTCTTCTTCTGAGCTTGCATACTTTACCGTCCAAGGCTCACGACTCAGACGTTTCGACTCATCTCCGAGAACATAAAGTTCGGCAATAGCAGCCACATCGTTCTCTTTTTGAGTGCTCAACATTTCGATGGCGAGATAACGTCCGCGACGATTCCACTTGAAATTGACCGTCTGCCAGCCGTTGCCAGCCTTCAGCTCTCCCTCGAACGCAGGAGATTTCGAGTTGAGGTCGGGCTTGTCGCCAGGGTTGTTGTGCTTGTTGTTCTTCTCCAGTTGCAGCTTGTTCAGTTCGGGTTCAGCCTGTCCCCACACGACACGTTCGCTTGGACCTACAACATCAAGGACAATCACCTCGTTCCTACCCTTCTTGAGCCAGCAGCCGGGCACATAGAGCGTCTGCTGCGGACCAATCGACC
>CAMJOE010000121.1:0-8193 GCA_946407485.1 uncultured Prevotellaceae bacterium
TCGAGGTATTCCGCGATGCTTATCTCCATGTTGTCGGCGATGTTCTCGTACTTCTCGATGCGGTTGAAGAGCTTTGTGAACTTGTTCTGGTCCTTTTCCGTAAGCAGCTCGTGCACCATTCCGAACATGCGCTGGATGCGGACGCTGAAGGAGGATATCTCCTTGTGTGCCTCGAGGACAGACAGCTCGGGCGTCTTCATGATGCCTGAGGTGATGAAGCGCAGGCGGAAGTCTTCCTCCTCCTTCGGACTCTTTGCCTTGATAGCCCAGCATACGAATTTCTCAATCTGCGGGATGAACCAAATGAGCAAGAGCGTGTTGCTGATGTTGAAGGCGGAGTGGAAGGTGGCGAGCGCCACGCTTGCCTTGATGGCGAAACTTGAGTCGTCGGGGCTCATGGCGGGGTTGAAGCCTGATAAGTGGCAGACCATCGCGAAGAATGGTTTCATCAGGAGCAGCACCCAAAAGACGCCGACGGCATTGAAGCTGAGGTGAGCGAAGGCAGCGCGGCGTGCTTGCGTGTTGGCGCTGAGTGCTACGATGTTCGACGTGATGGTGGTGCCGACGTTCTCGCCCAAGACGAGCATGACGCCTTGTTCGATGTGCAGGACGCCCGTCGAGCAGAGCATCATCGTGATGGCCATGATGGCTGCCGAGCTTTGGACGCATAGGGTCAGCACCGTGCCGATGAGCAGGAAGAGGAGCGAAACGAGGAAACCTCCGTTGCGGAACTCCGAGAAGAAGGCGGTGATGGCTTCCTTCGATTCCGGACTATCGACGAGCGAGAAGCCTGTCTCCTTCAGCGTGGCCAAGCCCAGGAAGAGGAACGCGACGCCGAACAGGAAGTCGCCCACGATGCGACGCTTCTTCATGTATATCAGTATGATGCCGAGGAAGAAGGCTGGATAGACGAAGTCGGAGATGTTGAAGCCCATGCCGAGCGACATGATCCATGCCGTCAGGGTGGTGCCTATGTTGGCACCCATGATGACAGAGATGGCCTGCACGAGCGTGAGCAGTCCTGCATTCACGAACGAGACGGTCATCAGGGTTGTGGCCGTAGAGCTTTGCACGGCAGCCGTCACGAACATACCGGTCAGGGCGCCTGTGAAGCGGTTAGTGGTCATTGCGCCAAGCACGTGTCGCAACTGTGGGCCTGCCATCTTCTGCAGCGCCTCGCTCATCGACTTCATGCCGAACATCAGCAATGCCAACGAGCCTAAAAGCTTAAAGATTATGAACAAGTTCATAATATGATAGTTTTGGATTAGGTGGCTGACTCTCGAGTCTCAACTCTCAACTCTCGCTCTCAACTTTAGCATTCGCTTTCTCCTCTTTCTTTTTCATCTTCTCTTTCCGCTCTCTTTCCTTCTCTTTCTTCCTCTCAATCTTGTGTATCTCGTCGAGATAGCTTGCCGTGATGATACCCGATGGCAGGGCAATCACGGCGATGCCGAAGAGTGCGGAGAGCATGCTAATCACTCGCCCCAAGTCGGTTGCGGGGCATAGGTCGCCGTAGCCAACAGTCGTCAGGGTCACTGTGGACCAATAGATTGCGTCGAGGAAAGTGCGGAATGTCACCTCGCCCGAGTAGGGATTGATGTGGGGCTCGAAATTGAACATCGCCAGAGCCGTGATGAAGATGTAGGTGGCGGCAAAGAGGAGCAGCGAGGCAAACACCCTTCGCTCCTTCTTCAGCACGTCCAGGAAGATGAACATCTGCTCGGAGTAGCGCAGCACCTTCAGCAGTCGCAGCATCTTCAGCATCCTGATGGTACGGAGTATCTTGAAGTTGCTGCCCAAGATATGGAAGCTCGGCAGGATGGAGAGCAAGTCGATGATGGCCCAGAAGCTGTAGGGATAGTTCACGAACGAGTGCCTGCCCTTCTTGAGTCGGAAGTCGGCCGTAATCCATCGCAAGATGTAGTCGATGATGAAGACGGTCGTCGTGAAGGCTTCCAAATAGGTGAAGTAGGGGCGATGGTCCCAAAACATGAGAGGCACCACGCTCAGGATGATGATGATGAACATGACGACATCGTAGAGATGGCTCCATACGTTCGACCCCTCGTCAATCTCGATAAGCTCGTATAACTCTTTCCGCGTCATGGTTTAATCTGACAATTTGACAATTATACAATCGTACTGTTTCCTTTGCAAAGATAAGAAAAATCTTTGAACTGAGGAAAATATACGCTGAAAAATGTTTCATAAAAGCCCGAACTGCCCTCCGAGGCACCCCGCCCGGCAGGAAGAGTTCGCCGGCAAGACGTGTCAGGTTTGTCATTTTGACGTGCTTAGTTTGCAAATTCAACGTGCTTAGTTTGCCAATTAGACGTGTCTAGTTTGCCAATTAGAAGTGTCTGGTTTGCCAATTAGAAGTGTCTGGTTTGCCAATTAGAAGTGTCTGGTTTGCCAATTAGACGTGTCTGGTTCCGGAATATGATTCTGTGCACGAGTTGACAGGAAAGCTCAAAACGCTAATATAAATAATGTATAACGGGTCACGCCAGCAGCGATTCCTTTGGTTCTCCGTTGTAGAGTATCTCGCCGCCGCGTCGTCCGCCGCCCGGTCCCATTTCGATAATCCAGTCGGCCGAGCGGATGATGTCGGGATTGTGCTCGATGACGATGATGGTGTTGCCCTTGTTCACGAGCTTGCGAAGCACTTCGAGCAAGACGCGGATGTCCTCGAAATGCAGTCCCGTCGTGGGTTCGTCCAGGATGTAGAGCGTGCGGCCCGTATCCCTTCGAGCCAATTCGGCGGCCAGCTTGACGCGTTGGCTCTCGCCTCCCGATAGGGTGTTGCTGGGCTGGCCAAGCTTGATGTAGCCCAAGCCGACTTCTTGCAAGACCTTTATCTTATTGAGGATGGTGGGCTGATTCTGGAAGAACTCGACCGCTTGATTGATGGTCATGTCGAGCACATCGGCGATGCTCTTGCCGCGGAAACGCACCTCGAGCGTCTCGCGATTGTAGCGCTTGCCCCGACACTCCTCGCAGGGAACGAAGACGTTGGGCAGGAAGTTCATCTCGATGGTACGGTAGCCGTTGCCGCCGCACGTCTCGCATCGTCCGCCCTTCACGTTGAACGAGAAGCGTCCGGGCTTGTAACCGCGGATGCGAGCCTCGGGAAGTTCTACGAAGAGGTTGCGGATGTCCATGAAGACTCCCGTGTAAGTGGCCGGGTTGGAGCGTGGCGTGCGTCCGAGCGGACTTTGGTCCACGTCGATTACCTTGTCGATGTTCTCCAGCCCCTCAATGGAACGATACGGCAGCGGCTCGGTGAGGGAGCGATAGAAATGCTTGCTGAGGATGGGGTAGAGCGTTTCGCTGATGAGCGTGCTCTTGCCGCTTCCGCTCACGCCGGTGATGCAAATCAGCTTGCCAAGCGGGATGCTGACGTCGATGTCCTTGAGGTTGTGGCCGCTTGCCCCTTTGAGTGTCAACAGCCTCTCTCCAGTCCTCTCCAAAGGAGACGGTGATGGTTCGGCGTTTCCTGCTTTGTTCGCCCCACCTTTGGATGGGATGGGGGAGGCCTCGCCTCTCAGATACTTTGCTGTCAGCGTGTCTGTCTTCAGCATTTCCTTGTAGGTGCCCTGGAAGACAACTTCTCCTCCCCGGCGACCTGCAAGGGGACCGATGTCGACGATGTAGTCGGCATTCTCCATCATCTCGCGGTCGTGCTCCACGACAAGCACGGTGTTGCCGGCATCTCTGAGGGCTTGGAGGGAATGGATGAGCTTGATGTTGTCGCGCTGATGCAGGCCGATGCTGGGTTCGTCGAGTATGTAGAGGACGCCCACAAGCTGGCTTCCAATCTGCGTGGCAAGGCGAATGCGCTGGCTCTCACCGCCCGAAAGGCTCATGGATGGGCGCGAGAGGGACAGGTAGTCGAGTCCCACGTCGAGCAGGAACTTGAGTCGCGTCTTGATTTCCTTGATGATTTCCGCCGCGATGGCACGTTGGCGTTCGCTGATGTTATGGTCGAGCTGCTCGAGCCATTCGTAGAGTTGATTCAGTTCGAGGGCAGAGATTTCGGCTATGTTCTTGCCGTCGAGCAGGAAATGGAGCGACTCCTTCTTCAGCCGCTGCCCTTTGCATTCGGGACATTCACACGTGCCGCTGAACTGCTCAGCCCATCTCTGAGCCGCAGCCCCAACGTCGGCATCCCTCATTTGCTCGATGTACTTGACCAGTCCGTCGAACTCCGTATAGACGTCATTCGTGGTCTTTGCCTTGCTGGCAGGAATGCGAAGCCGCCCCGAGCTGCCTTCCAGTATCTCGTCAATCGCTTCGTCGGGCACCTCGCCAAGCGGTGTGTCTATGGTGCAGTCGTACTCCTCGAGGACGGCTTCCACTTGCCAGAATATCATGGCTTGCTTGGCTTTGCCGAGGGGAGCGAAGCCTCCGTCGCGAAGCGAAAGGGACGGGTCGGGGATGACTTTGCCCTTGTCGATTATGTGCACGAAGCCAAGACCTTTGCAGCGAGGGCAAGCGCCTTGAGGACTATTGAACGAGAAATCGTGAGGCGCAGGGTCGTGATAGGAGATGCCACTCGTGGGGCACATCAGGTGCTTGCTGTAGTGGCGGACTTCGTTGGTGTCCATATCGCAGACGAGCATCTCGCCATCGCCTTGTTTCATGGCAATCTGTACGCTTTGCACAAGCCGCTTGTCGTCCTTGTCCTGCACTTGTAGGCGGTCCACCACGACCTCTATGCTGTGGTTGCGATAGCGGTCGAGCTTCATGCCAGGCACCAGTTCCTGCATCTCGCCGTCCACTCGGGCATAGATGTAGCCTTTGCGGCGAATGGTCTCGAAGAGTTCCTTGTAGTGTCCCTTGCGGTTCTTGACGAGCGGAGCAAGCAGGATGACGCGTTTGCCAAGGTAGTCGCTGAGCAGGAGGTCGAGTATCTGCTCCTCGGTATAGCGCACCATCTTCTCGCCGCTCACGTAGGAGTAGGCATCTGCAGCCCTTGCATAAAGGAGGCGCAGGAAGTCGTAAATCTCCGTCGTAGTGCCGACCGTGCTTCTTGGGTTCTTGTTCGTGGTCTTCTGCTCGATGCTGATGACGGGGCTCAGGCCTGTTATCTTATCGACATCGGGCCGCTCCATGTTGCCCAGGAAGTTGCGCGCATAGGCGCTGAACGTCTCGATATACCGACGCTGGCCTTCGGCATAAATGGTGTCGAAGGCAAGAGAGGACTTGCCGCTGCCGCTGAGACCCGTGATGACTGTGAGGCTGTTACGCGGTATCTCTACGTCCACATTCTTGAGATTATGGACGCGGGCACCTTCTACGCAAATCTTCTCCCCGGCTTTACTCTTCTGCTGTAGCTCCGCCTTCTTCCTCGCCATTATTGTATCCTGAAATGACGTTGATGGCCTTCTTGATGTTGTAGTCGATTCCGTCGCTGCCCTTTGCTGAGACATGCAGGAAATAAACGCCATCAGGCACGACTTTACCATTCACCTTTCCATCCCAGAAGCCGTGCACGTCGTCCCACGAATAGAGCTTCTTGCCCCAACGATTGAAGATGACGGCATGAAAGTCCACGATACCTTTGAATCCGTCTTTGGGCTTGAGCTCGTTGTTCCATTCGTCGCCATTTGGCGAGAAGCCGTTTGGGAAATCAAGGAAGCTTTCGCTGAGCACGCAGGTGATGAACTTCGCATCCTCGCCTTCCTGCGGGAACTCGTAGTTCTCCACGCCTTCCTCGCCATAGAAGATGGCCTTGAGCTGAATCGTGTAGCTTCCGCTCTCGGTAAAGCTGTAGTCGAAGGTTTCGTCGTTTCGGCGCACGAGGATTGTGCCGGGATTGTCAGTCTTCCACATCGTCCATTCGTACCATACATCGCTCTTGTAGCCTTCTGGAATGGTAGGATTGGCCGTAAATTCTACTCGGAAGGGATTGTTCAGCGTCTGTCCGTTCACATCACCTGTTTCCTCTTCGCCTTTTTCGTTGACCGTATAGTATGTGCCAACTGGGTCAACTGTTGGTATCTGTGCCCACGCCAAAAGTGGCAAAAGAGCAAGGAAAAAGAATAAAATGCGCTTCATATCGTACAATATTTATGCAAATGTAAAAAAAAACTGCGAACTATGAGCCATGAATTATGAACTTTTTTGTACTTTTGCATAAATGAAACGTATTTTAATACTCATATATTGCATTTTGCCGACGTTTTTATGCGCTCAAGGGCTACTTTCGACGCTTGAGGACATGCATAAGGTGGTCAAGGGTGAAACGTGGGAGAGTATTGCTGCCAGTCAGGGCATTTCTGTCGAGGAACTGAGGGCTGCAAATCCTGATGTGACGCGTAAGAAGCCGAAGAAAGGCACCTTGCTGATTATCCCCAAGAAGCCTTTGCCTCCTCAGCCGCAATACGTGCCTGTTAGCGAAGTGCCTGAAAAGCCCACCCGCGTCATCCGTACGGCCATTCCTGACCTGAAGGTAGGTGTGCTGCTTCCCCTTGCCGATAAGCGAATGGTGGAGTTCTATCGCGGCTTCCTGATGGCTGCAGACAGCGTGCGCAAGAGTGGCGTTAATCTCGACATTTATGCTTGGGATTGCGGGACGACGACGGATAAGATAGAGGCTTTGCTGCCCGAACTGAAGGAACTAGATGTCCTCTTCGGCCCTGCTTCTGCCTCGCAAATACCGCCCGTCGCTGAGGCATGCAAAGAGCAGGGAATACGCCTCGTGCTGCCCTTCTACAGCGGTCAGACCTTGCAGGACTATCCCCTCGTCTATAATGTGACTGCACCAAGCACATACCTCTATAGTGCCGCTCTGACGAAGCTGATGAGCTTCTACCCCGACAGGAACTATGTTATTGTCCACACGGGGAATGCCGACAACAAGGGCAGGAACCTCACTGAGGCCGTGACGCTGGCGCTGGCCCAGCATACTGCTACGGCTCGCAAGCTCGAGCTTGAGGGCGACGACTTTGCTTATGAGGCAGCCTTCAATCAGTTCCGCGACAACGTGATTGTCCTCGATGACAGCAACGTCCGCTCGCTCAACATCCTCCTTGCCCACCTCAAGGACTTCCGCGCAAAGCATTCGCAGTATCGCCTCTCTCTCTTGGGCTACGATGCTTGGCAGGAGGACTCCGAGACGCTTCTCGACGACTTCTTTGCCTTCGACAGCTTCATCGTCAGCCCTTACTATTATAATATATGGGACGACAGGATAAAGGCATTCGAGCGCGACTACCTGCTGAACTTCCGCACGTCCATCGGCTCGTCCAATCCGCGCTTTGCGGCTCTCGGCTTCGACCTCGGATGCTATTTCCTATCGGGGCTCGGCAGCCTGGGCGACACGTTCGAGCAGATGCAAAGCGGCATCCATCAGCAGCCCTATCAGAGCTGGTTCCGCTTTGAGAGAGGCACCTCAGGATTGAGCTTCTTCAACAACTTCGTGCAGTTCATCCACTACACCACAGAGAATAAAGTTGAGATTATCCGATGAAACGCCTCGCTGTATTTCTGTTGTCCGTTGCCTGTTGTCTGTTGCCCGTTCACGCGCAAGTCGGTGAGCCCCGCACAGACCTTGCTGTGGGCATGAGTGGAGGCGTTGCCTTGAACCAGGTATCGTTCAAGCCAGCTATCAAGCAGAGCATGAAGCCAGGCGCTACGTTGGGCTTTACGGCCCGATACACTTGCGAGAAATACTTCAGCCTGCTTTGTGCCTTTCAGGGGGAATTGAACTACTCTATGGCTGGTTGGAAAGAGAATCCTGAGAGCTCCGCCATGGGCTATGATGGCGGCTCCTATCAGCGTACGGTTCACTACGTGCAGATGCCTTTGCTGGCCAATCTCGGCTACGGACGCGAGCGTGGCGGCCTGAAGGGATTCCTCGTCGTAGGTCCTCAGCTCAGTTTCTGCATCGGCGAGACGGTGAAGACAACGGGCGACGGCGCTGGCTACGTCCCGCATCAGCTCGACGGCCTGCAGAACCAGCATGAGCTGAAGGTGCAGAGGAAGTTTGAATACGGCATCACAGGCGGCCTCGGCATAGACTTCAGTACGAAGAAAGGTCACCACTTCATCCTCGAAGGCCGATACTTCTACGGCTTGAGCGATATGTTCAAGAACTCGAAGAAAGACCCCTTTGCCCGTAGTGCCAACAGTACCATCATCGCCAAAGTGTCCTACCTCTTCGACATCAAGAGAACGAACCTGTAG
>CAMJOE010000122.1:0-7917 GCA_946407485.1 uncultured Prevotellaceae bacterium
TCAAGGCCTCGAGTAAGCGAGAGGAAAGCCGAGCCCAGCTCGAGCTTTTCCGAGCGTGAGAGGCCTCGAGCAAAGCTCAAGGCCTCGAGTAAGCGAGAGGAAAGCCAATCTGAACACTCTGAATTCTCTGAGTACTCTGAATAATCAGAGTACTCAGAATAATCAGAATAATCAGAATAATCAGAATAATCAGAAAACTCTGAATTCTCTGAATACTCAGAGCACTCAGAACACTCAGAACACTCAACCCTCAACCAAAAACCACCATGAAAAACAGCAAAGTCTGGGAAGTAATTCTCAAAGTTCTTGTGGCCGCCATCACGGCAGCCCTGACTGCCATCACGACCACCTCCTGCCTCGGCCACGGCCCATTCTAACCTCCTCCCCCAGGAGGGGGGAGGCTGGGAGGGGGCTCTCGCCTCCTGCCCCGGCCGCAAACTAAGCACCAGAACACCAATCACCTATTCATGAGAATTCGCGGGCCATTCGTGGCAATTTATGCCAAAACCACTGGCATGCAATTACCATCTAATCGCCCACGAATTTTCATATAGCTCAAGAACACCCCCCCCTGGCGAATAATATTCCTGACTGAAGTTCCTGACAATTCGTGAGCCATTTATGGCAATTCGTCTCTAAACCATTCATTATTTATTAGTGTCCTGAAAATAATTTCCCGAAAAGCTTGCAGACTTCAGATTATATTCGTACCTTTGTAGGCGAGAATCTAAACACATACGCATATGAAAAACCTCACGACCTCCTTTGCAAGGGCAGCCATGCTGTTGCTGCTTGCAGTGTTTACGACAACCCCGGCCCAGGCAACGGACTACATCACTGATGTGATAGTACTCGGCCATACAACCAGTGAGGGCATAGCCGCACTATGTACCTCATACCAGAATCAGGGGTACACAATCATTTTATCTGAGTTGAACAGTGGTCTTAATAACAAACCCTGCATCTATTTAGGCTATAAGACGACCAGCAATCCCACTGCCGGCAGCGTCATCACTGACTTTTACATCAGAGGAGCTTCAAGCAATGTTTCCAGTCCCACTCTCACCTACAACGGACATACTTATAATATCGCACAGTTCGCCGGCGATACTGGATTCAGTAATAAAAATGGCGACTTAAATTACGGAGCTGGCGGCGACTACATCCATCTCTTTTATACCAAAGAACAGTTTGACGACTGGCGCCTCGTCACAGGCATTACGATTAACAATACCCAAAGCGGTGCTGTCGGCCAGAATGGGGGGACCACGGGTTACAACCTAAATAATGGTTGTGATGGCGGCAATGCCATCTATATGCATTTCACAACCGCAAGGGGACCAGTCTTCCTACAGAGTGTAACATCAGACTTTACGGCAATAAATGGTGATATATTGACCGGCACACTCGACACGGAGAACCATCCCGTGAAGGTTTCCATTGCCGACGGCGCAACCGTGACGCTACGGAATGCGACCATCAACGGCGTAAACAACAGCAGCTACGATTGGGCAGGTATCACTTGTGAGGGCAATGCCACTATTGTCCTGGCAAGCGGCACGACGAATATTGTGAAAGGTTTCTACTACTCACCAGGCATTTACATTCCTCAGGACAAAACGCTCACCATCAAAGGCAGTGGCACACTCAACGTAAGTAGTAAAAACGTGGGCATCGGCAGTAACTCTCCAAATAACGGTGGCAATATTGTCATTCAAGGGGGTACAATTAACGCTACAGGCGGTAGCTATGCCCCAGGTATTGGTGTCTCTGGCTTAAATCAGACATGCGGCAACATCACCATCAGCGGCGGCACGGTCAATGCGACAGGAGGTTCTAATGCACCAGGCATAGGATCATGTGACAGAAGCACCTGCGGCAACATCACCATCAGCGGCGGCACGGTCAATGCGACAGGAGGTTCTAATGCACCAGGCATAGGATCAGATTACACAGGCACCTGCGGCAACATCTCTATCACTACCGGCGTGACCAGTGTTACAGCTAAAAAGGGTGAAGCTTCCAACTACAGCATCGGGGCACGCAATGGTAGTTCATGCGGTACGATTACCATCGGCGGCGTAGTGACGGGCAACATCGCCCAAAGCCCCGTCACCTACAAGCCATCAGTGAACTACAAATACACTGTCGCATTCAACAGTAACGGTGGTTCAGGCTCAATGGCTAATCAACAACTCCTCTACGGCATTGAGCAAGCCCTCAGAGCTAACACCTTCACCTATTATGAAGGTCACAATCTTTTAGGATGGTCAACCACACCCGACGGCGAAGTAGCCTACACTAATGGGCAGAGCGTAAGCGGCATTGTCGGCGCGACGGCAAACTCCACAGTGACACTATATGCGCAATGGAACCATAACATTGACCTCTCAACGCTTACTGGCGACTTTACGGCAATAAACGGTGACATATTGAATTCGACGCTTAACGGTAACCACAAGATTTCCATTGCCAATGGTGCAACCGTAACGCTACGGAACGTGACCATTAACGGCAGCACCACCATGACTTATTATTTCGCTGGTATCAACTGCCTCGGTGATGCTACCATCATCCTTGAAGGCACAAACGATGTTAAATCATTTAGCCCTTATTATCCATGTATCTATGTCCCCGAAAACAAAACGCTCACGATAAAAGGCAATGGCACGCTTGACGCTAACAATTATTCCAATTCCCAAAGCGCAGGTATTGGTGGTGGTGCCCGTTATACTTTAAACAATGTAGGCTATCATCAACGCGGTGGAAATATAGTCATCGAGGGAGGCACAATCAATGCCAAGGGTGGCAATTATGATGGTGCCGGTATAGGTTGCGGCAGCAATTCTTCTTGCGGTTATATCTTAATAAAAGGTGGCACTATTAACGCGACAGGCTGCTCTAGTGCTGCAGGTATTGGTAGCTGTGGGAATAGCAGTTGTGGCGACATCTCTATCACTACCGGCGTGACCAGTGTTGAAGCGACAATGGGCATTTATGCCTCAAACAGCATCGGCGCAGGCCATCAAGGCACCTGCGGCACCGTATCCATCGGCGGCGTAGAGACGGGCAACATTTCTCAAAGTCCTTTTGTAACCTATCCCTACACAGTCGCATTCAATGCCAATGGCGGAGCAGGAACGATGACAAACCAGATTCTGATGTACAATGTGCCCCAGAACCTAAGCAATAACACCTTCACCCACACAAACAGTATCTTTGCAGAATGGAACACCCAAGCCGATGGCAGCGGCACTGCCCTCGCTGACGGACAAAACGTCAGCACTCTGGCGTCAACGTCAGGTGCCACTGTAACACTCTATGCACAATGGCAAAGTAATTCGTTGACTGACGGCACTGCTTATAGGACGACACAAGACGGTTCTGTAACCACCGCCACCTACAGAAGGACTATCGAGGAGAGCCGCGTGGGTAAGCATCAGTCTTGGCTTGTGCCCTTCGATTATGCCATCACGGCTGACGACTTGGAGAAGTTCAGCTTCTACAAGATTAACATGATTGCCAATTCGCCCAATCCGAGCCAGGATGCAACAAACCAGATGTGGTTGTTCCTGACAAAACTTGAGACAGCAGGAACTGTGCTCCATGCCAACATGCCTTACGTCATTAAGGCTAAAGAAGCTGTGACTAACTATGCGTTCACTTCCTCCAATGTGACGCTGAAGGCAAAGAACACCGGCGTTATCTTGAAGACAGAGACGGCAGAAGACGTCTATTCCTTCTACGCCACCTACGAGGACACGCCTGCCTCCGGCAGCGACCAGTTCTACTACGTCAGCTCTCTTGGCAACATCTGCCTCGGCACAAGCGTCACTATCGGTCCCTATCGCTGGATAATCCGCAAGACCAACAAGTTCGGCGGCACGACAAGCTACGCCCGCGAGATGCACTTCTTCGACGGCGAGGAGGACGACGCGACTGGTTTAAATGAAGAATTAAGAATGAAGAATGAAGAATCGTCGGAAGATTGGTACACGCTGGATGGCGTGAAGCTCTCGGGCAAACCCACGCAGAAGGGCATCTACATCCATGGCGGCAGAAAGGAGGCCATACGATGAAAACTTCATACAAGAAACCCGGAATGGCAGCAGTCCCGCTACAACAGCGGGGAGTGCTGCTTTCCGGCAGTCCTGACCCCGACTCCGTGATAAATCCAGGCGGAAACGACGAGCCGCCTGTCCGCGAAGAACATTACTACGGCGACAAGAACCTTTGGGACGAAGAGTGGTAAGCCCTAAGGCCTCCGCTCGTAAACCTGCATCTTCTGGTTGGCGGTGACGGGCTCCATGATGTGACGGAGCAAAGGTCGCGGCCAGGTGAGGTTCCAAAGGTAGCTCAGCGGCTGCCAGATGAAGCGATAACGGAAGAGCTCCTCGTTGTCGTAGATGAGCTGGTAGTTGTCGGGCACCGGAGCGTCGTAGTACTCGTGGCAAGTGTTGATGGCGCCAATCTCTCGCACCAGGTACTTTATCTTTCCTGAGTTGACCAGCTCGGCCTGCTCCCGCTTTATCTCAGGGTCGAGGATGCTCGAGATGAAGAAGTTGCGGTTGGGCGGCAAGTGGCGCGTATGCTGATAGATGCCCGTATCGTAGGAGCTGAACGTCAAGACCTCGCTGTCCTCCGTTTCGTTTGCATTGATTATCTCGGCCATTTCAAGAACGCTCCTGGGAAAAGTGCCGTTGAGCAAGGTGACGAGGTTCCAGTTGGTGGCAATGGCCAATAGAGCAATAAAAGGGAAAAGGACTTTAAGGACTTTAAGGGCCTTAAGGGCCTTAAGGGCTTTAGGGACTTTAGGGTCTTTAAGGTCTTTAAGGTCTTTAAGGTCTTTAAGGTCTTTAAGGTCCTTAAGGTCCTTAGGGTCTTTAGGGTCTTTAGGGTCTTTAAGGTCCTTAGGGTCTTTAAGGGTCACTAAGAACACGAAGAAGGGGAAGAGCGTGAGGAAGTAGTAGAACTGCACGGTCAGGGTGGCGAACGAGAGGACGAGCACGCCGTATGTGCCGAAGACGAGAAGCTTCACCTCCCTGCTGACCCTGAGGAAGAAGACGGGAATCATCAGCACAGCCCAGATGCCGAGCTTCACGAGCTTGAACCACCAGAAGGGAGGCTCGCCGTTCGTACCCACGCCATGATAGTGGAAGATGTTGACCATGAAGTACGACTCCCAAAGCGCCGCCAGCGTGCCATGAAGGGCGAAGTATGCCAGCACGCCAGCCGTCACCGCCATGAAGCCGAGGAATGCCCAAAGGACAATCGTCCAAAACTCCCTCATCTGTTCGCGCCGCCAAGCGATGCAGGCAATCACAAGCAGGCCTCCGACGTAGAAGAACAGGAGGTTGAACTTCATCCAGAAGAGCAGGGCCACGCCGATGCCCATCGCCACAGAATGCCAACGGCCCGGCAGCTCTCGGTGCATCACATACCGCAGCATCAGGTAAAGGCTGTGGGCAAAGATGGGCAAGGCAAACTCCTCCACGCTGTCGCCGTAGGAGAAGAAGTCGGAGGAATAGGTCAGGAGGCCAAGAAAAAGTGAAAAGGTGAAAAGGTGAAAAGGTGAAAAGAACGACGTGAAGAGCTTCATCGTCTTCCACGAAAAGAGCAGATAGAAGTAGCAGCACACTATCTCCAGGAAATAGATGCCGATGAAACTGCTCCTCGACAGCATGGCCGCCCATTCGTGAAGGAAGAAGAGCACAGGCCCCTTGTGGTCGAAGATATCCACATAAAGCTCCCTGCCGCCAAGCATCGCGTTGCCTATCGTCATATAGACATTGGCATCGTCCCACGGATTAAGCGGATAAAGGAACGAACAAGTGCTGAACACGGTGATGAGAAGCACCGCAAAGAGGAGGAAGAAAAGCCTTCCTTTTAGTTTGTCGTTGACTATCGTCGAGCCTTGCTTCATAGTTTATAATGTATAGTTGCTGCAAAGATACGAAATAATTATGGACTATGAACTATGAACTATGAACTTTTTTTTGTACCTTTGCACGATAAAAGACGATTATAGATGAACAAACACATAACTCTCCTCATACTCTTCGCTGCCTATTCAATGTTCAATGTTCAATGTTCAATGATTTTGGCTCAGCCTCGCTTTGTGCCAGACACGGACATCAAGAAGGTGGGCGAAGTGGAGTTCCAGGTGCCCCGGCACTTCAGTCTTGGCTTTACGAACAAAGGCGACAAGCCTCTCATCATCAAAGAGGTGAAGGCATCATGCGGTTGCCTCGATGTCGCGTTCCCCAAAGGTCCCATTGCTGCAGGCTCTCGCGGCGAGATAAGTCTCACGTTCGATGCCAAGCTGCTTGGCTCGTTCTACAAGGAGGTCGAGGTGCAGACCAATGTCTCCGACAAGCCTTCCTACGTTGCCATTCAGGGAACCGTAGTGACTGAAGTGCACGACTACAGCGACGAGTTCCCTATCGACCTCGGCAATGTCAGGCTCGTGACGAACACCGTAGAGTTTGAGGACGTCAACAGAGGCGACCAGCCTACTGCCGAGCTGCGCCTGCTCAATGCTGACCGAACGGCCTTCCGCCCTGAGCTGATGCACCTGCCGCCGTATCTCTCGGCAGATTACTTGCCCGAAGACATTCCCGCAGGCAAGGCAGGCACCATTCGCCTCACCCTCGACAGCGAGAAGCTCAGCTCATTAGGCCTCAACCAGACCAGCATTTACCTCTCACGCTACATGGGCGACAAGATAGGCGACACGAACGAGATTCTCGTCTCGGCCATCCTCTTGCCAAGCTTTGCCGACATGAGCGACGAGGCTCTTGCCGAAGCTCCCGAGCTCAGCATCAGCGAGTCGTCGATCGACATGGGCGCTTTCAATGGGAAGAAGGCACTCAGCCGCACCATCATGCTCACCAATACAGGCAAGAGCGACCTCCACATCCACGCAGTACAGGTCTTCAACAAAGCCATCAGCGTCAGCATCGACAAGAGCACCATTCGCCCGGGTAAAAGCACAAAGCTGAAGATAAGCGTCGCTGCCCGCTACATGGGCAAGAGCAAGGGCCGCATGCGCGTCATGCTCATCACCGACGCTCCCAGGCAGGCGAAGCAATACATCAATGTGGACGTTATGACAAATAAGAGTGAAGAGTGAAGAGTGAAGAGTGAAGAGTTTGCTACCGCGCTTAATTATGAATTATGAACTATGAACTCATAATTATGAACTAAACATGACGCATCCTGAAAACAATCCCGAATATGCAGGCTTGACCGTGAACAGCGGCGTAGGTCCTGTCTCTATCGTCAACCCGCACCTCAACAGGCAGCGCTTTGCACGCCGTCACCTTACGGCCGGCGACTACGTGGAAGGCATCCTGAAGGGCAACATCACTATCCTCGGACAGGCTGTGACGCTGGTCGAGAGCACCATTCCCGAACATCAAGTCATCGCACAAGAGGTTATCGAGAAGTGCCTGCCGCATTCAGGCAACAGCGTCCGCATCGGCATCAGCGGCGTTCCCGGTGCTGGCAAGAGCACAAGCATCGACGAGTTCGGCATCCATGTCCTAAAGCAGTACGGCGGACGACTTGCTGTCCTTGCCATCGACCCCAGCAGCGAGAGGACGAAAGGCAGCATCCTCGGCGACAAGACTCGCATGGAGAAGCTCAGCGTGCACCCCGACTCCTTCATTCGTCCCAGCCCTTCGGCAGGCAGTCTTGGCGGTGTGGCTCGCAAGACGCGCGAGACCATCATCCTTTGCGAGGCAGCAGGTTTCGACAAGATTTTTGTCGAAACGGTTGGCGTGGGACAAAGCGAGACGGCCTGTCACTCGATGGTCGATTTCTTCCTCCTCATCCAGTTGGCAGGCACAGGCGACGAGCTGCAAGGCATCAAGCGCGGCATCATGGAGATGGCCGACGGCATCATCATCAACAAAT
>CAMJOE010000123.1:0-7645 GCA_946407485.1 uncultured Prevotellaceae bacterium
CGCCTCGTTCAATCGCTACAACGGTATTAACAGCTACACTTGCCAGGTCAGCCAACGTTTGTTGGTTGATACCCAATTTCTTTCGCCTTTCTTTGATGGCAATTCCTATTTCTTGTTGTGTCATAATCCCAATATATTGCGATTTCGGTGCAAAGGTAGCAAATAATTCTCAAATAGAAGATAAAAATCTCAATAAAGTGCGATTTTTGGTATATTTTACTATAAATAGCCATAAGAATCCGTAAAAATCACAATATATTGCGATTTTTATTGCTTCCCCTCATCTTCTTTAGCATTTCCTTCATCTGTACAGAAGTAAAACTATCAATGTCTATAGGTTCTTCTTCCTTTTCGATGTTAAGCAACTTACAATTGTTACGGAATCGGATTTCAAGAGGATACATGTCCTGATAGCCGCTGGTGACATCGTTACCTTGCGAGTGCCCCATACTTTCAGAAATGTATAGTTCCTCTACGCTCGCCAACTTCAGATTTGTGGCAAAGGAATGACGCGCCCATGTTCCAGACACCACCTTGTCCCACCCAAGTACCCATAAAAAAGAATCGAATAAATATTTATAAAAGATTTGTACTGCAAGTCTTGTGGTGCTTCTTTGTGAGGTTTAGAGAGATATTTTCTCCACTTTTTTGTGATGCTCACTTTTTTTTCGTATTTTTGCTCCCGCAATGAATGTGGGGAATACCATAATACAATAATAATTTCCAGAGCTGTAGAGAACTAACTTATGGCTGCAGAAAGAAGTAAATGAATCAAACAATTTCTGCCCTATCTTTTGAGAGGGAAAGTAAAATAAATAAACAAAAAAGCAAATGAATAGGAGAATTATTGTTGTGGGCAGCTGCAACACCGATATGGTGATTCGCGTGGACCATCTTCCTTTGCCGGGCGAGACAATCATCGGCCGCGATTTCATGACCAACCAGGGTGGCAAGGGTGCCAATCAGGCTGTGGCTGTTCGGCGGCTCGGGGGCGAAACGGCTTTTATCGCCCGGCTGGGCAACGACGACTTCGGAGCGAAATCGCTTCGCCTGCTGACTGAGGAGGGCATCAATACCGAGTTTGTGAGGCTGACGGACGGCGTCTCGACGGGTGTGGCGCTCATCCCTGTAGATGATAAGGGCGAAAACTCCATCATCGTCTCGAGTGGTGCAAATGCCATGCTCTCGCCCGACGACATCGAGGCTGCAGAGCCGTTGTTCGAGGGGGCATCCATCCTGCTGATGCAGCTCGAGACTCCTGTGCCGACACTCGTCGAGGCGGCTCGCCTGGCAAAGAGATATGGGGCGAAGGTGGTGCTGAACCCTGCTCCCTATCCGAAGCAACCGTTGCCTGCCGAATTGCTCGAAATGGTCGATATCATCACACCCAACGAGACGGAGGCTGCGGGAATGAGCGGCGTCAGGGTGACGGACGAGGACTCGGCGCTCAGGGCTATCTGCGAGATACAGAGGAAGGGCGTGGGCAACGTGATTATTACCGCCGGAGCAGCTGGTGCCTATACTTCTATTGAGGGAAAGTTGGTACACATCCCGACCGTAAAGACCGAGGTTGTCGATACGACGGCTGCGGGCGACACGTTTTGCGGAGCTTTGTGTGTGGCGCTGAGCAAGGGCAAGGACTTAGTCGAGGCCATTCGCTTCGCTAACAAGGCAGCCTCGCTTAGCGTGACACGCATCGGAGCATGGATGAGTATTCCCTACGAAAAGGAAATAGTTCATAATTCATAATTCACAATTCATAATTCATAGTTGAAAATTCTTAATTCTTAATTTTTAACTCTTAATTATTACTCTTAACTAATATCATCGCCATGTTTATCGTTAAAAGTTATCTTCTGGCTGTCATCCTGTGTGTTGTCACGATGATGTGCTGGGGTTCGTGGGGTAACACCCAGAAGCTCGCGGGAAAGAGCTGGCGCTACGAGCTTTTTTATTGGGATTATGTCATCGGCATCTTGCTCTTCTCGCTTCTTGTCGGCTTCACTTTCGGCAGTTTCGGCGAGGAAGGCCGAAGCTTTACCGCCGACCTCGCTCAGTTGTCGCTTCCCACGTTCGGCTGGATTCTCCTGGGCGGCATCGTCTTCAACCTGGCCAACATCCTGCTGAGCGCCTCCATTTCGCAGGCAGGCATGTCCGTCGCTTTCCCTGTCGGAGTGGGCTTGGCGCTGGTTCTCGGCGTCGTCCAGAATTATATTCTTCAGGCAAAGGGCAGCGCCACGTTCCTCTTCCTCGGCGTGTTGCTTGTGGTGGTGGCTATCATCGTGAACGGCTTCGCTTCGGGGCGCATACAAAGGCTTCGTGCAAAAAAAGCGAGCATGGGTGCAGAGGCCTACAAGGGCTCATCGGGCAGCAGGAAGGGCATCATCCTGGCAATCGTCGCCGGCGTGCTGATGTCGTTCTTCTACTCCTTTGTGGCCAAGGGGATGGACCTCGATAACTTCGAGAGCCCGGCCATCGGCAAGGCGACGCCCTACACGGCCTTCTTCATCTTCTCCGTCGGCATCTTCCTCAGCAATTTCCTTTGGGGCACGATTGCCATGAAGCATCCCGTGGAGGGGAAACCCGTCGGTTATGCTGATTATTTCAAGGGTGCCGGGAGTCTGCATCTGGTAGGACTGCTTGGCGGCATCATTTGGGGACTTGGCACGGTGCTCAGTTACATCGCAGCAGGCAAGGCCGGGGCTGCCATCTCCTATGCCCTCGGACAGGGCGCTCCGATGATTGCTGCCCTTTGGGGAGTGTTCGTGTGGAAAGAGTTCAAGGGAGCCGACGCGAAGACGAACGGCTACCTCGCCATCATGTTCATCTTCTTCATCGCTGGCCTGGCGATGATAGTCTTTGCCGGAAGGTAGGGTTTCCTTCCTTACAAAAGTATAAAGTAAAGGCCCGGACTATTCGTAGTGCCTGATTCTGACGTCGATGGCTTCGTCCTTGAGCATGTCGGGGATGGAGCTGACGTCGGTTTGGCCGTAGTGGTAGGGGAAGAGCACCTTGGGCTTAATCGTTTTAGCCGCCCTTACCAGTTGCTCCGGCGTCATCGTGTAGGGCTGGTTGCAGGGCAGGAAGGCAATGTCAATATCCTTGATGTCAGCCATTTCGGGGATGTCTTCTGTGTCGCCTGCGATGTAGATTCTCAGTCCGTCGAGGGTCAGGATGTAGCCGTTGTCGCGCCCCTTGGGGTGGTACTGCTGGCGCCCTTCCGTCGTGTTGTATGCCGGGACGGCTTCCACCTTGATATCGCCGAGCAGGAAATTCTGTCCGTTCGTCATGACCAGACCGGCGCCGAACATGTCTGCGCAGCGTTTGTTCATGACCAGTTTCGTCTTTTCCGTCGAAAGAAGTCGGATGGTGGCTTCGTCGTAGTGGTCGCCGTGTTCGTGGGTGACGAAGATGTAGTCAGCTTTCGGCATGGCGGAATAGTCGACGGTTCGGTCCCTCAGCTTGGCCACGGGGTCGATTTCAATCTCGTTGCCATCGAACTCGATGCGGATGCAGGAGTGCATGAGAGCGTGGAACTTGACCTCCTTTCCGCTTTTTGTCTTGAAGACGTCTGTTTCGTAGGTCTTTGTCGTAGGTTGCTCGGCGCAGGCACTTGTCAGCCCAAGCATGGCCAGCAGGCAGGTGATAATCTTTTTCATAGCGGATTAGTTTTGCCTTGCAAAGGTACGAATAAACGGGCATTAACACAAATAAAATGATGGTTTTTAGTATTACATTATATAATATCGCGCGCGTGAAGGAAAAACTACTAGTGTGTAGTTGGCAAATTAATAGTGTGTAAATTGCGATTTACTAGTGTGTAGTTTGCGATTTACTAGTGTGTAGTTTGCGATTTACTAGTGCATGATTTGCCAACTACCCGTGAGCCGTTTCTCGAAGCCTCACGAAAATAATTCTTCATTCTTCATTCTTCATTTTTCTTTTTTTCGTATCTTTGTCCCTCGAAAGCACAACAAAACAAGTTCATTTCCTTATGCGCGTCACTTTTGCCACAATTCTTCTCGTCCTCACCCTGAATGCTTCAGCACAGGAACTCCGCGACTTAGGGGCGCGCCTTCTTCGGCAAATGCCTCAGGCGCAGGCGGAAGGTGCTAAAGCATCCGAGAAGACGACATTTCAGACGGCCGGCCCCTGGAAGCCCGTCACCGACATCCGCTCCGACCTCGTGATGGTCTATGGGGCCAACGACAACCGCCGCATGACCTTCCGCGAGAGAGTGGAGTCGTGGAGGCAGAGAGGCTACACCACCCACTTCATGACAGGCATAGCCTGGGGCGACTATCAGGACTATTTCACGGGCAAATGGGACGGCAAGTGGCACCTCGATGAAGGACAAAAGACGATGCAGGGCGACACCATCTGGCACGGCCGCCTCATTCCTTATATCATTCCCACCAGAAACTACCTCGCTTATTTCAAGGAGCGGCACATCAAGCCCGTGATAGACGCCGGCATCGATGCCATTTTCCTCGAGGAGCCGGAGTTCTGGGCGAGGGCAGGGTACAGCGAGGCCTTCCAGCGCGAATGGCAGGACTACTACGGCTTCCCCTGGCGGCCTCAGCACGAGAGTGCAGAGAATACCTACCTCTCCAACAAACTCAAGTATCACCTCTACTATCGCGCTCTTGATGAGGCTTTCGCGTATGCCAAGCAGTATGGGCGCGAGAAGGGGATGAACGTGCGCTGCTATGTGCCGACGCATTCCCTGCTCAACTATTCCCAATGGCAGATTGTGTCGCCCGAAGCCTCGCTCGCCTCGATGGAGAACTGCGACGGCTACATCGCGCAGGTCTGGACGGGAACCTCCCGCGAGCCGAACTACTTTAATGGCAAAGCCAAGGAGCGCGTCTTCGAGACGGCTTTCCTGGAGTACGGTTGCATGGAGTCCATGACGCGACCGACCGGCCGAAAGATGTTCTTCCTGACTGACCCCATCGAGGACAGGGCAAAGGACTGGGAGGACTACAAACGCAACTATCAGGCCACCTTCACGGCGCAATTGCTTTATCCTCAGATTGCCGATTACGAGGTGATGCCTTGGCCCGACCGCATCTATGAGGGACTCTACAAAGTGAGCGCAAATAGCGATGAAAAGGCACATATTCCGCGTTTCTACTCCACGCAGATGCAGGTGATGGTCAACACCCTCAACTTCATGCCGCGCACTCCCTCCTCGGGGGGAGCGGGGAAGGGGGCTGTCAGCGGGTCGCAAGGCATCTCCGTGCTGATGGCGAACTCCCTGATGTTCCAGCGCTCGCCAAGACCGGTGGAGGGTTACGACGACCCGCAGCTCTCCAACTTCTACGGCGAGGCGCTTCCCCTCTTGAAGCGAGGCGTGCCCGTCAGCATCACACACATAGAGAACGTGGGTTATGCCGAGACGTGGAACGATGTGCGGGTGCTTTTGATGTCCTACAGCAACATGAAACCCCTCTCGCCCGAAGCCCACATACATTTGGCAGAATGGGTAAAAAAGGGCGGTTTCATCGTATATTCTGGGCGTGACGACGACCCTTATCAGGGTGTGCAGGAGTGGTGGAACCAGGGCGAGATGCACTATGCCGCTCCCTCCGAACACCTCTTCTCCCTGATGGGCATTCCCGAGAAAGCAGCCGAGGGCGAATATAAATATGGTAAGGGCAAGGTCTATGTGCTCAGGCACGACCCCAAGGAGTATGTCCTCAAGGAGGGTGGCGACAAAAGGTTCGTGGAGGTCGTCGAGAAGGCATACGGCAAGCTGGAGCAGAAGAACGCTTTCTACCTGGAGCGTGGTCCATATACCCTTGTCGCTGTGCTCGACGAGAATGTTGTGAGCGACGCTCCATTTACAAAAAAGGGCCATTTCATCGACCTTTTTTCGCCTGAGCTTACCTATTTCTCAGAGATAAGTATCCTGCCCGGACAACAAGGTTTCTTCTTCGACTTAACCAAAATCGACAAGAAACGTCCGCAGGTAATTGCAGCTGCCTCGCGTCAGTATGACGAGCAGATTACCGACGAAGGCTTCCGCTTCACCTGCAAGTCGCCTCTAAACACCACCAACATCATCTGCCTCTACCTGCCAAAAGACTACAAGTCGGGCATCTTCACCCTGACCGATGTGGAAGGAAAGAAGGTCAATCACGAGCTGAAGGTCATAACGTCTCCCGCCAACACCTTGGCTGGCCGACTCTTCTGGCTCTCGTTCGAGAACTCACCCGATGGAATAAACGTTCAAATTAATAAAAACTAAATAAACCATGAAACGAGTATTTTTATTTTTCATTCTTCAATCTTCATTCTTCACTCTCTTAGCCCAGAAGAACGCACCCGATCCGATTGGTCCGCTGCCCTTGCCAAAGCAGGTGGAGTGGCAGAAGATGGAGACCTACGCCTTCGTACATTACGGCCTCAATACCTTTACCGACAAGGAATGGGGCTATGGCGACGCCGACCCCAAGACGTTCAACCCCTCGCGGATGGACGTGGACCAATGGGTGCGGACGTTCAAGCAGGCCGGCATGAAGGGCGTCATCATCGTCGCCAAGCATCACGACGGCTTCGCCATGTGGCCTTCGCCCCTGACCGAATACAACATCACGAAGTCCTCCTACGACGGGCCGAAGAACAAGGACGGCAAGGTCGATGTGCTGGCCGAACTGCGAAAGGCGTGCGACAAGTACGGCCTCAAGATGGGCATCTATCTCTCGCCTTGGGACAGAAACCATGCCGAGTACGGACGGCAGGCATACGTCGATTACTATCACAAGCAGCTTGAGCAGCTGACGACGGAGTATGGGCCGCTCTTCGAGGTGTGGCTCGACGGCGCGAATGGCGGCGACGGCTACTACGGCGGGGCGAGGGAGACGCGCAAGATTGACCGCCGCAACTACTACAACTTCCCGAAGATTCACTCCATCATCGAGACGAACCAGCCGCAGGCCATCATCTTCAGCGACGGAGGTCCGGGTTGTCGATGGGTAGGAAACGAGAATGGCGTGGCCGGCATCCCCAACTGGTCGTTCCTCAAGAAGGACAAAGTCTATCCGGGTATGCCGAACAGCCAAGTGCTGAACAGCGGCTTCCCCGACGGCGACATCTGGGTGGCGGCAGAGTGCGACGTCTCCATCCGTCCGGGCTGGTTCTATCATCCCGAAGAGGACAGCAAGGTGAAGACGCCCGAGCAACTGGTCGACATCTATTATAAGTCTGTCGGAAGGAACGCGACCTTCTTGCTGAACTTCCCCGTCGACCGAGAGGGTAGGGTGAATGCCATCGACAGCACCAACGCCGTTCGCTTCCGTCAGATAATCGACGCGGAGTTCAAGACGGATCTCCTGCGTAAAGCCAAGGTCACAGCCAGCAGCGAGCGCGGCAAGAGCTTTAGTGCCAAGAAGTTGAACGACGGCAAGTGGGACACCTATTGGGCAACGCCCGACGGCACGACCACCGGCTCCGTCACCTTCACCTTCCGCAAGCCCACCCGAGTGAACCGTCTCCTCTTGCAGGAATACATTCCTTTAGGACAAAGGGTAGGACGGTTCGAGGCAGAAGCACTCGTGGATGGCAAGTGGACACAAATCGACCCGGGCGAGCCCTTCGGCAACATCGGCTACAAACGCATCCTGCGCTTCGCCACCATCGA
>CAMJOE010000124.1:0-7643 GCA_946407485.1 uncultured Prevotellaceae bacterium
TGCTGCACCCGCTGAACATACCTATAAACCCATCGACGAGCCAGTCTGAAGGATTACATACATTCGATGTATTGAAATTACTCAGATCCAAACTTGTCAAGGCTTCACAGAATGCGAACATATAACTCATGTCCTCCACATTCTCTGTGTTGAAATTGCTCAAGTCAAGGCTTGTCAAACTTTTGCATAAATCGAACATTGAAGACATCTTCCTTGTACTTGATGTGTTGAATCCCGATAAGTTAATACTTTTCAAGCCTGTACATTCGCTAAACATTCCTCCCATATTGGTCACATTCTTTGTGTTGAAATTACTCAGGTCCAGGCTCGTCAGGCTCCAACAATGACAGAACATATTACTCATGTTCGTCACATCCCTTGTGTCGAAATATCTTAAATCGAGATTTTTCAAATTACAGCAGTCCCAGAACATACGACTCATGTTTCGCACTCTCGACGTGTTGAAACTGGATAAGTCAAGACTCGTCAGGCTCTCGCAAAGAGCAAACATATCAGACATATCCGTCACACTTCCCGTGTTGAAGTTGTGCACGTCAAGGCTCGTCAAGGACAAACATTTTTTGAACATACTCCCCATATTCGTCACAATCCACGTTTCGAAGTGGCTCAAGTCAAGGCTTGTCAAGGAAGAGCAGAAACTGAACATAGACCCCATATTTTTCACATTTATCGTGTTGAAGTTGCTCACGTCAAGACTTGTCAAGGAAGAGCAGCTCTGAAACATGGCGCTCATATCGGTCACTACACTCGTATCTAAGTGGCTCACGTCAAGACTCGTCAAGGAAGAGCAGTCGCTGAACATACCCCTCATATAAAGCACATAACTGGTGTTCAGGTATTCCATGCCAGTGATGGATGTGAGATTTTCCATCTCGCAAAACCAACATACCGTGGAATTCGGTTTGGCATTGGCAAACGACGGGTCAAACACAGCACTTTTGACTTTTGCTGCTTCGCTTCTCCAATCAGGGGGGAAGTCCCCTCTATTCAGATTATATGAAGTGCCAGGACGGCTGCTGCGCAGATTGTCGTAGTAGAACGTCAAAGTACCATCATTGAGAACCGTGTAGGCTTCTTGTGCCTTTGCTGACTGCAGGCCTGCCACCAATAGCAGCAGCGCTGCGATGAGGTATCTTGTATTCATAGTTTGATAGGTTTGAAGTGTTTATTTGGAGTTTCACGCCACAAAGTTAGTAATTATTATCTGCGGCAGGAGAAGTAATCAGCGATGCACGAGTAAAGGGGGGCTTTTCTTATCTCTTGAAAATGCTTGTTAACTTCGTTGACATCGTGTCGCGACTCGGAAACAATCAAGCGAGGCTTGTTGTTTCTCTCACTGCTAACGATGTTGCGGTTGTTGCGGTTGTTGCGGTTGTTGCGCTTGTTACGGTTGAATGGTGGGATTGCTGTCGCCCTCTTTACATTAGTAAATTAGCCTTGTCTTCTGGAGACTTGCTGCAAGACGACACAACAAGAACAACTGACGTCTAATAAAGAAGATACTTTCTCATAGTTTCTTTGCCATTATTTTCCTTTCCTCTGCAAAGATACGAAAAAGCGGGCAAACTTCAAAGCATTTTTTTACTTTTATTTGTTTGCTCGCTTAATTAGGTCTTTGATGTAGATTTTCACGCCGAAGATGCTGCCCCCGAAGACTCGAGGCTCCCTCTTCTTGTTCCATGCAGGGGCTCAAAAATAAACTGTGAATTGTGAATCTGTGAAGATTTCTCCATAGCCCCCAGAAAGACAGAAAAAACTTCTTGAACATGCAACCATTCACAGATTCACAATTCACAGTTTTTTTTTGAAGGGTTGCATCCCTCCTCAGATAGATTTATATATAGTTATATATATATTATATTATATATATATTAATATATAATAATAATAATTAATAATAATTAACATTCTTAATTCAAGTCTATGAGTGCAAGGGCACAAAAATAAACTGTGAATTGTGAATCTGTGAATATTCCCCAAACATGACACGTTGCGATGGCCGACACAGCACGTTGCGATGGCCGACACGACACGTTAAAATTCCTGCGGCAGCCAGACGCGCATCTTGCCGGCGCCGCGATGGCACCATGCATAGTAGGGGATGAGCGTCAAGGGCTTGTCCTCCGCGATGAGCGTCGTAACAGGCGTTCCTGCTATCTCGGTCTTGCCTGTCTTGAACTTAGTCTGAGGGGAGATGCGGGCTTCTGTGATATCCATAGTATTGTCGGGCTGCTCGGCACAATAGACAAGCGGTCCTCTCTCCACACAAAGCATGCCGCGGTCGGCCTCGACCTGGTCGTTGGCACGAACGATGCGGGGCTCCATGTCGAAGTGAATCTTTATCACATCGCCCTTCTTCCACTTACCGCCCATCGCTATATATCCGTGTGCGGATTCTATATTAGAGGGGAAAAACTGTTGTTTCTTGTTATTTACACTGACGGTGAACTTGGGCGTTTTGCCATCTGCGTAGGTATAGAGGTCGGAGGGAACAGCTTGGTTATAAACCCAGCCCGGGAGGCGGATATTGAGCCAGAATTCGCCTGCCTTGTTCTCCTCTATTTTCAGCGTGATGTCGCCACTCCAAGGGTAATCTGTCGTCTGACTCAGTCTGACCTTCTTGCCGCCCACATTCAGCGTGGAGGTGTTCGACAGGAAAAGGTTTACATAGACTGCAGGCGTGTTCTTGAAAGCATTTTCTTTTACGGCATAGATGTAGCCGGGCAGCGAGGGAATGAAGCGGCAGATGTTGCTGGGGCAGCAAGCACAGCCGAACCACGGCTTTCGCTCATAGCCGCCTGCAGACTCGAGGGGGTTGGGATAGTAGAAGCCGTTGCCTTCAAGGGAAACGCCGCTGATAAGTCCGTTGTAGAGCGTGCGCTCCAAGACATCGTAGTACTTCGACTCGCCATGAAGCAGGAAGAGGCGGTGGTTGACATAGACATTACCGATGGCGGCACACGTCTCGCAATAGGCTGTCATGTTGGGCAGCTCGTAGTTCTTGCCGAAAGCCTCGCCATTTCCTGTGGCTCCGATGCCACCTGTGATATAAAGCTTCTTCGTGACGATGTTGTCCCAAATGGCATCGATGGCCTTGACGTAATCCTGGTCGCCTGTAAGCGCCGCCACATCAGCCATGCCTGCATACATATAGGCTGCCCGGACAGCATGACCGACGGCCTCGTCCTGCTCCACGACTGGCTTGTGCGACTGCGAATACTCCTGCTTGATGGTTGTCTTGCCACGATAGTCGAGCAGGAACTTTGCCTCGTCGAGATACTTCTTGTCGCCTGTGGTGAGATAAAGTTTTGCCAAAGCCATCTCGGCAATCTGATGGCCTGGCACGACGCAAGCTTGCCCGGGATTGGGGCCTACTTCTTTGCAGACGAGGTCTGAGTAGCGAATGGCGATGTCGAGGAACTTGCGGCTCTTTGTCGCTTGATAATGCGCAATGGCGGCCTCTACCATGTGGCCGAGGTTATAAAGCTCGTGGCTGCCTTGCTCTTCTGCGCTCCAACGCTTTGGCCCAGACCAGTCATGCGGATGCTCGGGGTTCTGCGTTCGGGCTGTATAGAGATAGCCATCAGGTTCTTGCGCAGAGGCAATCACGTTCAGGACGGAGTCGATATACTTTGCAAGGGCTTTGTCGGGATAAGTCTGCAGGATGTAGCTCGCGCCCTCGATGGTCTTGTAGGGGTCTGTATCGTCGAAAGGAAAAGTGCCTTTCTTGATGTCAAAGACTTTCGAAGGGTCTTGCAGATGCTTTGCGGCATTAGAGAAGTTCGTGTAGCGGTCTGTCTCCTCGCATTTCGAGAAAGCAAGGGGAATGGTCACTTTGCGGCTTGCCTCCAATCGTTGCCCCCAGAAAGTGCCGGGGGTTACCTTTACAGAAGTGAAAGGAACAGGAGTGATGGGATAGCCTTCCGAAGGTTGTGAACTGGCTGGCAGCAGACTGCATGCGATGGCTGCCAAGATGGTTAGTTGTCGTTTCATGTTCATAGTTATATTATTTTAGTTACGATATTAAGATTTTTGGGAAGTTAAAGAAGTTAAGGAAGTTAAAGAAGTTAAAGGACGATACCTTTGGATGCGGAGAGCTTTCAGTTGGCTGTTTGACTGCAAAAGCTATTGTCCTTTAACTTCCCAAGGCGAGCATAGCGAGCTAACTTCTTTAACTTCTTTAACTCCATAAACTTGAATCATTTATCATTTATCATTTTATCATTTAGGGCTTTGCTCGTTCCACAGCAGGGTTCCGTCCGCGGCTTGTCCTTCTGCATCCACGGAAAGCACAGAGGTGCGGCTGTTGTTGTAGAACTTCACCTCTGCTTCGCCTTCTTCGTTCAGCTTGAGGTTTGGGTTCCAATAGAGTGTGCGGCGATAGTCTTTCTTGTCGTCCGAGGGAACTTGCTTGCTGTAATCGGGCGAGTAGAACTCAGCAGGATAGGCAAAGCCCGGGAGGAAATAGCGGCGGTCGCGATAGGTGATGCGACGTGAGCCGTCGGGATATGGATAGCGCACAAGCTTCGTCTTGGGCTCGTTGCTACCATAATACATATTGTTGCCATAGAGCCGAGGACTGTAGTCAGAGTAGAAGACGTACATATCCCAGATGCCATTGCCCTCGTACTCACGCTTCTCGCCGGGCGAGAGTTGCATGCTGCCTTCTTGATTGAGGGAAAACGAGGAGAGATACTTCCTTGCATACATGGAATCAGAGGGAATCGAGTCGCCCCGCATGGCCATAAGCATTCTTCGTGTATATCCTGCACCTTGGCGGGTCTCGAAGGTTGGCTCCTGCCCCTCTCCATATTTCCTGTCTATCGTGCCGACGCCGTAGTCTGCCGTATAGACCTTCATGAAGCCCAATCCAACATCTTGCGCGATGTTGTTGGCCACCTCAGCATCGATGGCAAAGACGGGCCAGTTGTCGTCGAACTTGTTCAAGCCTCGCCGCTTAGCCTTCACCGTCACCTCGCTCATGATGGTCTCGTCGTCCAGCCTCACCCACTCGCCATTAAGCTTCTTTTGCTCCGGTGTGGGAGCAAGATGGTTCTGATAGAACGAATAGGGGTTCACGAAGCGCGGATAGGGCCAGCTGATGCGGGCGAGGTAGTCGGCAGGCTCCACGAATATCTTTCGCCTTGCCTTTCTGCTCGCAGGCAAGTACATGTAGTCCGATTCCAAGTCGTCCGGCTCGGCTTGTATCCAGGTGTAGGACTCGTCTTTCCCCCATTTCGTCGTGTCGGCCACGCTGATGAAGACGATAGCATTACCGTAGAATGGGGGCAACTGAATGCGGAAACCTTTCCTGTATGTCTCGCTTTCGCCCGTGAAGGACATTTCAGCATCGAGCGTAACTATCTCTGCATGAACCTTCAGCTCAGTTTCTTTCTTCTGATTCTTCGTGTTGATGGCTTTGTCGTAGGCTTTCTCCTCGCGCTTCTTACTCCTGCCTTTACTGAAGAGGTCGGGCAGGTCCATCGGCTTGGTCTCATAGTAATCGTCCTCATGAGGGTTTCTTCCGTCTTCGCTGAAAGGATATTCTTCGTCCTCCTTCTTCTCGTTGTCCGTCTCTTCACCTTCCACGAAATCGACGATGACGTTCTTGTAGGTGTTGCCTATCAGGATGGGAGCCCGCTCGGCAGGCTGCGTGATGTCCCATGTCCCTGCCACCGCCATGCTTCGCCAATCGAAGCGACGCCAGCCTTGCGTCATCATCAGGAGGTCGAGGGCAGCACGATGTTCCTCGTCATCCTGCTCGAAGTACCAGCCAGGTTGAGGCACGAAGCCGCGTATCTCGCTTGAGAGGAGCATCTCGGTCAGGATGTTAGAGTTGTCGTAAAGGCAGTCGGCGTAATAGGCATCGCGGACGGAAAGGGAGACAGCAGCGCCAGACCCCTCTAAATCTCCCCTTAAAGGGGAGACTTCCTGACCTGTTTCCTCCCCCTTTAAGGAGGAATTAGAGAGGGTCCTCAACTTTAGGTTAATAGCTTCGTAAGGCTTGTATTCTTCCTTGAGGCCTTCGATGCTGAGGGTCGGCATCAAGTCCTCTTTGCCACGATTAAAGAAGAGACGGTCAGCAAAGACGCGGCCTCGGGTGTCGAAGACGGTAAGCTGGTAGACGCCAGATTTGTTGAGTGAAGAATGAAGAATGAAGAATGAAGAATTTTCTACCGAACTGATAGCGGATGAAGATGTCGGCACGGCGGCAGCAAATTCTTCATTCTTAATTCTTAATTCTTCATTCTTCACTAATTTTCCCTCCCTCATCAAGCTCACGCCCAAGCTGTCGGCAGGCAAATCGGCTGTATGTCGGATATGAGCCACCCAGCCGCTATCGGTCTGTTCTACTCGAAGAGAAACGCCTGTGGGCTCTGGTTTTGGCAGTTTTGCCCTGGCTTGCTTGCCGTCTTTGCTCACGAAGAGCACCTCCGGCTCCTGTCCTTTCTGCGGAACGACCTCGAAGAGTCCTCTGCCACGATTCATGGTCTTGATGGAGTCGCCCTGATAATGGAGCCAGCCCTCTGCCCACTCTCCATCGTCGAAAGCTGCCTCGAAGGCAACCCTCTGGGGCAGTCCCTCCACGAGATTGCCGCCCTCGGGATAGAGGGAAAGCTTCAACTCGCGGTTCTCGGCCTGATTGGGATAGAGGCGGCGCATGGCACGAAGGGTCATATCGTGGGTGAATTCGCCTGGTTCGAGGGGTTTGTCATAGACGGGAAACACGCGGCTGTAGAGCTTCTCATAGTCGCGAAAATACTCCTTCTCCTGTCGCTTGCTCGGGAACCATTCTTTAATCTTTTCGGTATGCTTGCGCTCGAAACGTCCCCAATTGAGTTGCCAACGGGTGTATGCCCTAAGCTCATAGAACCCAGCATACTGTATGTATCTGCTTAAAGCAAAGAATCCAGAGCCTCGCCCCTCTTTCATTTGGATGAGTTTACGCTCTATCATGTAGCCTTCCTGACCATAAAGCTCCACATAGAGCACGCCGCTCACGTCGGAAGGTCGGTCCGTGTCGGTCCGGCGAAGGTAAGCCGTGAACCAAATCGTATCGCCGAGCTGGTAGCTGGTATTGTCCATGTGGACGAAGACTTTCTCCTGCGGAATGGTGCGTCCAAAGGCAGCCTGCCTCTGAGCAAGCTTCGCGAGTGCCGACTCCTCAGCATGGGCGAGGAATGGCAACAGGCAGAGAAAGAGAAGAACCTTCGTGTCCATTTTCGCGTATTGTCTTTTATTATATAACGCCAAAAGTATTGGTTTGTAACAAAAAGACGCTACAAAATTACGAATAAAATGTCATATCTGCAAACACTTCACGTTAAGTTTATCAACTTGACTCGTTAAAATGCTCAACTTAAAACGTCGAGTCGTCCAACTTGACACGTCTGATTGTTTGATTGTTCATGTACATGCAATTGCAAGTACATGAATATTCAATTGCAAGTACATGAACTTGCAAACCCCTCGACACGTTAAGTCGAGTGTTTTATCATGTCGAATCCTCTCTCGCATCACTATTTTCTATACATTATATAATATAATTGAAGTTTTGGGAGTTAATGAAGTTAAAGAAGTTAGCTCGCTATGCTCGCTTGGGGAAGTTAAAGGACAATAGC
>CAMJOE010000125.1:0-7627 GCA_946407485.1 uncultured Prevotellaceae bacterium
ACGAGCGACATCATCAGGTCGAAGAGGTCGCTGTAGTTCTGGAAGTCGCGGTCGCTCATGTAGCCTTGGGCATGGAGATTGGGGGCGAAGATGCGCGCGTCCTCGAAGATGGTGCGGTCCTGGATGATGGTGTCCGTGCTCTTCGATATCTCCACGACGTCGCGGAAGCGTTTGTTGAGGAAATAGATCTGCAGGTTGAAGCTCCAGCGACTCATGTCCTGATAGAAGTCGTCGAGGTAAGGGTTCGTCTCTACAGGCTCGTAGCGGGGCGTCCAACCGTAGCGCTTGACGAGCAACTTAGTGAGGGTGGTCTTGCCGCACCCGATGTTTCCGGCTACTGCTATGTGCATAATGGCATTTACTATTTGACGATTTATGACTTACGATTTATTTACTATTTCGCTATTTCTCGTGCGGTAGCAAATTCTTCACTCTTCATTCTTCGTTCTTCATTCATCAAGGGGGAACATGCCATACAGCAGTCCGTCTATCTTGTCGGTTATCTCCTTGAAGTCCTTCGGGTTGTGCTGGTAGTCGATATTGTCCACCTCGACGGTCAGCACCTTTCCTCTGTACTTCTTATATATGAAGTCCTCGTAGAGGTCATTCAAGCCCTTGAGGTACTCGAGCTGAATGGCCTGCTCGCAGTTGCGGCCGCGCTTCTGGATGTTATGCACGAGGTGGGGGATGCTGGCACGCAGGTAAATCATGAGGTCGGGGAAGCGGACGATGCTCTCCATGTGTCCGAAGAGCTCCATGAACGTGTCGAAGTCGCGGTCGCTAAGGTTGCCCATGCGCTTGTTGTTGGTAGCGAAGACATAGACCCCCTCGTAGATGGAGCGGTCCTGAATGGTGTCCCTACCGCTCTTCTGCATTTCCATGAGGTCGCGGAACCGCTCTTTCAGGAAGAAGACCTCCATAGGGAACGACCACCGCTCGATGTCGCGGTAGTAGTCGTCAAGGTAGGGATTGAAGGCCACCTGCTCGTACATCGGCTCCCACCCGTAGTGCTGGGCGAGCATCTCAGTCAACGTCGTCTTGCCGCTCCCTATATTTCCTGCGATTACGATGTGCATGGCTACTTTCTCAACATGATATCCGACACGCCATAGCGGTCGAGGAATACGCTCTTGTCAACGTGTCCGCGGATGCCGTCCACGTAGCTTGTGCTCGAGTATTGCCAGAGGACGATGGGCACGTCCTCGCTCAGCCCGGGGAACTCCTCCGCATAGCGGGCCACCATAAAGCGGTAGCCGGTGAACTTGCCTTCAAGGTACTTCGCGTAGAAATTCACACCCGTATAGATGATTGGCTTGACGCCGAACATGCGCTCTACACCATCGAGGAACGTCTTCAAGCTCCTTTGGAACTGCACGAGAGACGCTTTGCCGCGCTTCTCGACGTCAACGACGGGGATGAGATCCTGCTGGCGCGGGTCAACGGTCGAGCGGAAATTCTCCAGCTGCACGAGTGCGCTTATCGACGGACTGAAGAAGTGATAGGAACCGACAGGAATGCCGGCGCGCTTCGCCCCGTAGAGGTTGCGGACGTAGCAGTCGTCGACCAGGCTCGCGCCCTCGGTCGCCTTGACATAGACGAAGGCAATCGACTTGTCCTGCCCCACTTCCTCCCAATTGATGTGACCTTGATAGTGCGACACGTCGATGCCTTGCTGCTGGGCGACGGTGTGGCGGATGATGGCCCGCACTTCTGTGACGGGCGTCAGCGAAAGCTCTGGCAACGGGGCACGCGGCAAGGCGTCCGGCTCCGGCAAAGCATAGGTGGGCTCCACCACCTCGCCCTTCTTCTTGCCTTTCTTATCGGCAAAAGCAGTCGCGGACGCAAGCAGAACGGTAAAGAAGAGCAGATAGCGGAGCAACATAATAAGCTATTCTCCTAAGAAACTATACTCGAAGTTCGCACTCTTGATGCTTGGGAACTGGCTGCGCGGGTCGATGTCCTGGCGGCTGCGTAAGTGGTCGAGCACCTTGTCGTAGCATTCCTGCACGCTGTTCGCCCATAACTTGCAGACGAAGGGTGTGTCGAAGTACTGCGACTTCTGCGTCTCGGGTATCAGGATGACACGCTTGAAGCATATCTTTGCCTCGTACCATCCGGGCTGAGCCTTGCCGAAGTTGGCCACGGCCTCTTTCTGAGCAGCCTTCTCCGGCGCCTTTTGCCCGGCGCCTTTTGCCTTGAACTCTTCCATCGAGGCTGCCGTCGTCTTGATGGCGATGAAGAAGGAGCGCTGGCTCACTTTGATGTGTTTGGGGTACATGGCGCTGCTCGACATGAACTTCTCCAGCTCGAGGCGCGTGCCTTCGTTGACCTCGACGTCCTCCAAAGAACTGAGGAAAGCCATGGCCTCATCGACACTATAGACGAGCGTCTCTTCGTCGAAAAATCTGATATAAAGGTTCATCTAATAATTTACAATTTGACAATTTACAATTTACAACTTGACAATCTATAATTTACAATTTGACAATTTACAATTTACAACTTGACAATTTACAATTTACAACCTGACGATTTACGGTTTACAACCTGACGATTTACGGTTTACAACTTGACGATTTCAGTTTACTATTCGTAAGGAATATCTCATCTTAATATTCAAATGCAATAAGCTAAAGCCTTTGATTGCGGTAGAAAGAGTATTTCGTGTCGCTCGACATGAGAGGCAGATGCTCTGTGATAGCGTGCGCGATAATCATGTGGTCGCTTGGGGCGTTGTACCCCTCTGCTTCGTTGAGCAGCAACCACTATACTGAGTATTGCGCCACAAAGATAGTCAAAAGACGCCACATAGCGAAATTTTCGTGGCATAAAAACATGCTAAGCGGGAGTTTTTGACTAATTTTGTGCGGCAAAAAGGAATAGAGAAAGGAAGTTAAAGAAGTTAGAGGAAGTTAAAGAAGTTAAAGGACGACAGCTTTCGCATCACGATGTGAACATCCACAAGTAATGTCCTTTAACTTCCAAGCGAGCAAAGCGAGCGATAACTCCCTTAACTTCTTTAACTCCCCCAAAACGGGAAACGATGGACTTTAGAAGATTCATAAGGGATTGGGCGCTGCCGCTGAGCATGCTGACGGGTGCCTCCGCCTACTTTCTCTGCAGGAGTCTGGGGCTCCCGGAGGCTGTCAGGGCGGCTGTCGGGGAAAGCGTCGGCTACGTGCAGCCCGTGTTGATATTCTGCATGTTGACGCTGACGTTCTGCCGCATCCGGTTTGAGGACATGCGGCTTCGCGGGTGGCAGGGGTGGCTGCTGGCTTTCCAGGCGGGTGTCGCGGCGTTGCTCTGCCTGTTTCATCAAATGGAGGGGTGTTGGGAATGTTGCGTTGGCAACGCAACATACGGGACGAGGCACTATTTAAATCTAGTGGCGGAGGACGCGTCGATGCGTGTCTTCCTGCAGAGCACGATGCTCTGTTTCCTCTGCCCCACAGCGACGGCGGCGGCCGTGGTGACTGCCAAGCTGGGCGGCAACGTCGGCTCGCTGACGGCCTATACCATGCTGATCAACCTCACGGCGGCTGTCCTCATCTCCGCCTTCGTGCCTCTCGTCAATCCCGCTGGCGAGTTAAGTTTCTGGCTTTCCTTCTGGATGATTATCCGCAGAGTGTTTCCCCTGCTCATCTTCCCCCTGTTTCTCGCCCTCGGCATCCGTCGCATCTCCCCTGCCCTGCTGCGCCGTCTGACCTCGATTCCCGACCTGCCCTTCCATCTTTGGCTCGTCTCGCTCTCGCTCGCAATAGCCGTCACCACGCGGATTCTCGTGCATGCCGAGGTGACTTGGCAGCTCTGCCTGCTGATTCTGACAGGCTCCCTCGCGGCCTGCATCATGCAGTTCGCCTTCGGACGGCTTGCGGGCAGGCACTATGGAGAAGGCGTGACGGCCGGCCAGGCGTGCGGACAGAAGAACACGGTGCTTGCCATCTGGGTGGGTTACACGTTCCTCGACCCCCTGACCTCCGTGGCGGGCGGCTTCTACACCATTTGGCACAACCTCTTCAACGCGTGGCAGCTCTACCGCCGAGCACGTTGCCAAGGTCAACTTGACACGGCCATTCGCACGACTTAACGTGACAGAGGGTTTGAAACTTCATGTACTTGCAATTGCATATACATGAACTTGCAATTGCAAGTACATGAACAATCAAGCGATGCTACGTGTTGCGTCGAGCAAGCTGACCTGACGAATCGAGTCGTTCGGCCTGTCGAATCTGGCTTTTTTCCACGTGGCGACACGTTTTTTGCGGAAAAATGTAAAATTTTTCGACGTTTCTCTTGGCAGAATGAAAGAAATGATGTATTTTTGCACAACAATTCAAAGGAACAGATGAAAAATATCGCGAACAGCTTCTTCGGCTTCTATTATTACTTTTACTTTAGCAACTGAAGTAGAGCGGGTCGTCGTATATATATAAATAAGGTATATAGAGAAAGAAAACAAAACATAGAGGTCCCGCTCACATCGTGAAGCGGGACTTTTAATTTAATAGCCCCCTCCCCGCTCCCCCTCCAGGGGAGTGCTTCGGAGCGACAGGGCACTCTCCCAAAGGGGGAGCGGGGAGGGGGCTTGATTAAAACGATGAAACGGATAGCAATACAAGGCATCGAGGGCAGTTTCCACGACATCGCCGCCCATCGCTTCTTCGAGGGCGAGGAGGTGGAACTGGTCTGCTGCGACACTTTCGAAGAGATGTTCGCCCGCCTCAAAGCGGAGAAAGACCTGCTGGGACTCATGGCGATAGAGAACACAATAGCGGGCAGCCTGCTCCACAACTACGAGCTGCTGCGAGAGAGCGGCATGACGATAGTCGGCGAACACAAACTGCGCATCAAGCACAGCATCATGTGTCTGCCCGACGAGGACTGGGCAGACATCACCGAGGTCAATTCCCACCCCGTCGCCCTCATGCAATGCCGCCAGTTCCTCTCGAGGCATCCGGAGCTGAAAAAGGTGGAAACGGCCGACACCGCGGGTGCCGCCGCCGACATCAGCCGCGAGCGCAGGCACGGGCATGCGGCCATCTGCCATCGCGACGCCGCCGACATCTACGGCATGAAAGTGCTGCAGGAGGGCATCGAAACGAACAAGCACAACTTCACGCGCTTTCTCGTCCTCGCCCAGCCCGAGAAGGCTCAGGCCATCCGTTGTACCAGGCACATCGACAAGGCGAGTCTCGTCTTCACCCTCCCCCACGAGGAAGGCAGCCTGAGCGCCATTCTGTCGGTCCTCTCCTTCTATAAACTCAACCTCACAAAGATACAGAGTCTGCCCATCATCGGGCAGGAGTGGCAATACATGTTCTACATCGACCTCTCCTTCAACGACGAGAAACGCTACCGCCAAGCGCTCAACGCCATCACCCCGCTGACCCGCGAACTCAAACAGCTCGGCATCTACGAAGACGGCCGACAAAGCATCTGAGCTGAGGATGAAGGACGAAGTATGAAGTATGAAGTATTTGCTACCGCGCCGTTAACTATGAACTCATCACTATGAACTATGAACTAAACTTCAGGCCTGCTGACAGACTGGCCGACGTCACAGAGTATTACTTCAGCCGCAAGCTGAAGGAAGTGGCAGCGATGAACGCCCAGGGAATGGACGTCATCAGCCTCGCCATCGGAAGTCCCGATATGCCTCCCTCGCCCGAAACCATCGAAACGCTCTGCGAGGAAGCCCGCAAGCCCACGGCTCACGGCTATCAGCCCACGATAGGTATCCCCGAGCTGCGCCAGGCCATGAGTGGCTTCTACAAACGCTGGTACGGTGTGGACCTCGACCCGAACAGCGAGATCCAGCCCCTCATCGGCAGCAAGGAGGGCATTCTGCATGTCACGCTGGCCTTTGTGAATGTCGGCGACGAGGTCCTCGTACCCAATCCGGGCTACCCTACCTACACAAGCCTCTCGAAACTGCTGGGCGCGAAGATTGTCAATTATGACCTTCTGCCCGAGAACGGCTGGCAACCCGACTTCGAGGCCCTTGAGAAGATGGACCTCAGCCGTGTCAAACTGATGTGGACGAACTACCCAAACATGCCGACAGGCGCAAGGGCGCGGCGCGAGACCTATGAGCGGCTCGTCGATTTCGCCTTGCGACACAGCATCATCGTTGTCAACGACAATCCCTACAGCTTTATAAGACCCACCCCCAACCCCTCCCTTAAAGGGAGGGAAACAGACAGCTCTGCTGTAGAAAAGGCAGCTGCGCCACACCCTTTAGGGGAGGGAATGGAGGAGGGTCTCCTGTCGATTCTGCAGGTGCCGCGTGCCAAGGAGTGCTGCATCGAGTTCAATTCGATGTCGAAGAGCCACAATATGCCAGGCTGGCGCGTCGGCATGCTTGCCACCAACCCACAGTTCGTAAGCTGGATACTAAAGGTGAAAAGCAACATCGACAGCGGAACCTTCCGCGCAATCCAGCTCGCGGCAGCCCGCGCGTACGGCAACAGCGACCTCTGGCACAAGACGGCCAACGTGGAGACATACGCCAGGCGGCGCCGCATGGCAGAGGAAATCATGCAGGTCCTCGGCTGTCAGTACGACCCGCAACAGACCGGGATGTTCCTCTGGGGACGTATTCCAGACATATATAATAATGTAGAGGAACTGACGGAACGCGTCTTGCACGAGGCCAGGGTATTCATCACGCCCGGCTTCATCTTCGGAAGCAACGGCCAACGCTACATCCGCATCAGCCTCTGCGCTAAGGACGACAAGTTCGCCGAAGCGCTTCGACGCATCAAGGCAATCGACATCAAACCATGAACCACAAGACTCTGACACTCATCGCTCTGCTCCTGGCATTGCCTGCGACACTCCTCGCCCAGATGAACTCCGCGAGAGGCTACGTCGTCGTCACCGACTTCATACAGGAGGCGGCAGGGAAAGACGTGAGCGATGACATACAACGCGTCATCGACACACACCCCAACCGCACCATCTACTTTCCCGACGGCATCTACATCATCAGCAAACCCATCCTCACGCCTGCCGACCCGCAGAAGAGCGTCGCACTCGAACTCTCGAACTTCGCCATCATACGGGCAGCAGAGGGCTGGGCCAGCGAGGAGGCCATGATACGTCTCGGAGGCAAAGACCCCGCCAACAACATCTCCACGCCCGGCAGCAACTACTACCTCAGGGGCGGCGTCATCGACGGCAGAGGCATAGCAAAAGGCATCTCCATCGACAGCGGACGCGAGACGGCCATACGGCAGACGTCCATCAAGAACACCACAATCGGCATTCACATCAAGCACGGAGCAAACAGCGGCTCATCCGACAGCGACATCTCCGACACCAATATCACGGGCAACAGAAAGCCCGACTGCATCGGCGTGCTTGTAGAAGGCTTCGACAACACCCTGACAAACATGCGCATCGGCGGCGTCCACGTGGGCGTCCTCCTTCGCTCCGCAGGCAACAGCCTCCGCAATATCCACCCGCTCTACTACAACTCGGACGAACAGTACGAAAGCAGTTGCGGCTTCATCGACGAACAGGAGAACAACTGGTACAACTTCTGCTATAGCGACCAGTTTGCTGTCGGCTTCCTCAGCCACGGCGGACGCAGCTTCTACGACCACTGCTTTGCCTATTGGTACAA
>CAMJOE010000126.1:0-7548 GCA_946407485.1 uncultured Prevotellaceae bacterium
CGCTGCAGGTTGCTGTCGAACGAGATGTCGCCCGACATGGCGTCCCAGTTGCCGTCGAAGGCCAGGCCCAGCAGCTCGCCCTTGCCGTTGAACATTGGTGAGCCGGAGTTGCCTCCCGTGATGTCGTTGTTGGAGAGAAAGCAGAGGTGCATGTCGCCCGTAGTACGGTCGGCGTAGCGCCCCCAGTCGCCCTTCTTCATCAGGGCGATGATGTCGTCCTCCAGCTTGTAATCCTCTATCTCATTCTGCTTGGCGGCCTTGTCGAGCAGACTCTGTGCGTTGGTGTAGTACTGATGATGTACGCCGCCGGCCGTGTAGTCCTGTATGTATCCGTATGACAGGCGCATCGTGAAGTTGGCGTCACTGTAGTGGGGCGTCTCCTGGTCCATTTCGAGGAGTGCTTGCGTCAGGAGGTGCTCGTTGAAGTCGATGGTGGTCGATGCCTCGCGGTTCCGTCCGCCTATCTCCTGCATCATGGTCGGGATGTCGCCGGCATAGAGCAGTCCGAGGTCGGTGTCGCGCAGGGTGCTGTCGGCCAAGAGCTTGTCCACGCCGTCGATACTCGTGCAGATGGTCTTTGCGAAGACGTCGTGTGCGTAGGCTGCCTCGTCGCCCCCGTAGAGGCTGTCGATGGTGTTGTAGCAGCCGGGCCAATAGCGGCGCTCAGTCACCTGCTCGCGGTAGTTCTTCAGTAGGGCGGCCATCGTGGCCTCGTCGAGCTTGGCGTCGTAGTCCTTGAAGAAGGCTTCCATGCGACTACGGACCAGCGCCGCCTCCGTGCTGTCGGCGTCCTGCGGCATCGAGTTGAGCATGTTGGCGACGCGATAGAGCTCGATGCCCCGCATGAAGGTCTCGCGGAAGAATCCTGATGCATAGACGCCCTCACGCCGTTTGCCGTAGGCCTCCTTGAGCTTCTGGAACATGTCGCCGAAGCGGGCCTTGAGGTCCTTACGGCCTTCGTACCACTGCCTGATCTTACCCTCGAGCTGCTGCTTCTGCCTGATGACGCCGAGGTCGGCAATGGCCTTGTTCATGCCGATGCTGTTCTTCCAGTAGTTGCTGCTGCCGGCCCACTTGCTGGCATACTTGATGCCGACGGCGCGGTCGGCATCTATGAAGCGCTTCCACACCTCCTGCTTCTTGCCGCGTACTTGTATCGTGCTGACGTTGATGGCATTGACGCGCTCGTCGATGCCCCAGGAGCTCATGTAGCGACTGGTGCTGCCGGGGTAGCCGACCGTCATGCAGAAGTCGCCGCTGCGGTAGCCGTCCATGGCGATGCGTGCATAGTTCTGGAGGTGCAGCGGCACGTTCTTGGGGTCGTAATCAGCGGGCTCGCCGTTTTTGTCGGCATAGATGCGGAACACACTGAAGTCGCACGTCTGTCGCGGCCACATCCAGTTGTCGGTGTCGCCGCCGAACTTGCCCATCGTCTCCGTAGCGGTGAAGACGAGGCGTATGTCGCGATAGACCTTGTAGTAGCTCACGTAGAAGGCGTTGTTCTCATAGTAGGCCCTGACCATGCAGTCGAGGCCGGGATTGGCCTTCCGGAACTCGCGCTCCGCAGCGCCCATGATGCTGTCGGTGTACTGCTTGTCGAGTTCGGCGGTCGACTCGCCGGGGTGCTCCTCATACACTTTGTTGAGGGCGCGCATGATGCGGCCCGTGCACTCGTCCGTCCTTATCAGGAAGCGCACGAAGAGTCCGTCGGCAGGCCGCTCCTCTTTGCGGGAGCGCGCCACAAAGCCGTTCGTCAGGATGTCGTCCTGGGGCGTCGAGAGCTTCTGTATGGCACCGTAGCCGCAGTGATGGTTCGTGAAGACGAGGCCGTCGGCACTGACCACGACGCCCGAGCAGAAGTCGCCGAAATCGACCACGCAGTCCTTGAGGCTCGCGTGCTCGGTGCTGTAGAGTTGGTCGGGCGTGAGCTGCAGGCCGAGACTCTGCATGGCGTCCGCCGTCTTCTCGTCGATACGGTTCAGCATCCACATGCCTTCGTCGGCACGGGACAGGGAGGAAAACGCGCACAAGGCAGCGCAAAGGAGGAGTTTCTTCATGTTATGTGATGTTGTTTGTTTCTGGTGAATATATGTGTCGTGAGGCGTCGGCTGTTCCTTGCTGTAGCGTCGGGCGTTCCTTGCTGTAGCGTCGGGCGTTCCTTGCTGTGGCATCGGGCGTTCCTTGCTGTGGCGTCGAATTCCCCCTTAAGGGGGTTATGGGGTCCCTCTGTCGCAGGGGGTGTCCGCTCGGGTGGGGGAGGGCCGTCGCCGTTACTTCTTCTTAGGCTTTCGCCTTGCCCAGCCCTCCTCGCTGAAGTCGGGAATCTCGCCCTTCAGTTCGTTCTTCTTCGAGGGTTTGTCGGGATGGAGGAACTTCATCCAGTCCTCCTTCTTGTATTTCTTGCCGCGAGGCGCCGTGTAGCCCCTCTCCTCGCGCGTCGGCTTGGTGCGTTTCTCGCGCGTCGGTGCCTCAGCTTTCCGCGCCGGCGCCTTGGGCTTCAGCGGCTTCTGCCGTTGTGCCGCGGGCTTCTCCCCGCGGTTAGAGGGCCGCCTTCTTCCCTCCTCCTCTGTGGAGGCGCCGGCGGATGGGGCGTCAGTCGAGATGTCGCACACCACGCTTCTCCCCTTCATCGTCACGCCGTGCTTTAAGCCTTTCAGCACGCGGTTCAGGTCGTCCTGCTTGACCTCGATGAACGAGAAGTTCTTCATCAAATCAATCCGCCCGACGGCCACCTTGTCGCCCTGCACGTTCTTGTTGATGAGGCCGATGATTTCGCGGGCATACATGCCGTCTATCTTGCCAACGTTGAGGAACAGACGTACGTAGCCTTCCTCGGCCGTCCTTCGCTTGTCGCGCGAACGCGATGGCTTTTCTCCCTCTTGGGGCGACGTGAGCGGGGCCTCCACGGCGTAGTATTGCAGGAAGCGGCCGAACTCGCGCGACAGCACGCGCTTGATGAGGTCGGTCTTGTCGAGCCACTCCCAGCGCTTCTGCACCTCGTCCATGAAGGGTGCAATCTCCTCCTCGTCCACCTCGATGCGTTCTATGTCGTCGATGACGTGATAGAGTTGCTTCGTGCAGATGTCGCGCGGTTCGGGCAGCGTGCCTTGCTCGAAGGTCTTCTGTATCTCCTTTTCTATATGCTTTATCTTGCTGCGTTCGCGCATGCCGATGATGCAGATGCTCGTGCCTTTCTTGCCGGCGCGGCCCGTTCGGCCGGAGCGATGCGTGTAGTACTCCACGTCGTCGGGCATGCCGAAGTTGATGACGTGCGTCAGGTCGTCAACGTCGAGACCGCGCGCCGCCACGTCGGTCGCCACGAGCAGCTGGATGCGGTGGCGGCGGAACTTCTGCATCGTCAGCTCGCGCTGCTGCTGCGAGAGCTCGCCGTGCAGGGCGTCGGCATTGTAGCCGTCGCGAATCAGGTTGTCGGCCACCTCCTGTGTCTCCAGGCGCGTCCGGCAAAAGATGATGGCGTAGATGCGCGGGTAGTAGTCCACGACACGTTTCAGGGCGAGGTACTTGTCTCGCGCGTGTACCATATAATATATATGGTTGACGTTCTCGGCTCCTTCGTTGCGGCTGCCCACTTGTATCTGCTTGGCGTCCGTCAGATAATGCTGTGCGATGCGCTCTATCTCCTGGCTCATCGTGGCACTGAAGAGCAGCGTGCGGTGCTGGCTTGGGATGCCTGCGAGGATGCTGTCCAGTTCCTCTTGGAAACCCATCGAGAGCATCTCGTCGGCCTCGTCGAGGACAACGTACTGCACCTTCGAGAGGTCCGCCACACCGCGGTTCATCAAGTCCATGAGGCGTCCGGGCGTTGCCACGATGATGTCGACGCCGTGCTTCAGAGCGCGTATCTGCGGCTCTATGTTTGAACCGCCATAGACGGCCAGGATGTTGATTTCGGGCAGGTATTTGCTGAAGCCCTCCATGTCGTCCGCAATCTGCAGGCACAGCTCGCGCGTCGGGCTGAGGATGACGATAGACCCACCCCGTCCCTCCCTTAAAGGGAGGGTGTCATTTCCCGGGTCCTCTCCCTTTAAGGGAGAGTTAGAGAGGGTCCTCTGCAGCAGCGGCAGTCCGTAGGCCGCCGTCTTGCCCGTGCCGGTCTGTGCCAAGGCAACAAGGTCGGTGTCGTTATTCAACAAATAAGGAATCACTTCCTCCTGCACGGGCATCGGATGTTCGTAGCCCAGTTCTTCAATGGCTTGCAGCAGAGGCTCCGCAAGGCCAAGTTCGTTAAAATTCTTCATATCGGGCGCAAAATTACAAAGAAATTAAGAATTAAGGAAGAAGAATTGCGAATTATTTTGTACTTTTGCATTGATGAAGACAGGATTGGTACTTGAAGGCGGCGGGATGCGCGGCTTGTTTACGGCTGGCGTGATGGACGTGATGATGGAGCACGGCATCCGTTTCGACGGCATTGTGGGCGTGTCGGCAGGTGCCTCGTTCGGCTGCAACTACAAGTCGCATCAGCCGGGGCGTGTGCTTCGCTACAACATTCGCTTCAAGGACGATCCGCGCTACATGGGCCTGCGCAGCCTGCTCCGTACGGGCGACCTCGTCGCTGCGAAGTTCAGCTACCACACCTTGCCCAACGAGCTCGACCTCTTCGACTATGAGACCTACAACAGCGACCCTGCCGAGTTCCACGTCGTCTGCACGGATGTCCTGACGGGCGAACCCGTCTATCATCGCCTTGACAAGATAAACGACGAGGGCCTCGATTGGATACGCGCCTCTGCCTCAATGCCTCTTGTGTCGCGCCCTGTCAGCCTCGGCGGACACCTTCTGCTCGACGGCGGCATCAGCGACTCCATTCCCCTTCGCTACTTCCAGGAGCAGGGCTTCGAGCGCAATGTGGTCATCCTGACGCAACCCAAAGGCTTTTATAAGAAACGCACAAAGCTCATGCCGCTCTTCCATCTGTTTATGCGTCGCTATCCTGCCATCGTGCAGGCCATGTCGCGAAGGCATCTGATGTACAACGACGAACTTTCCTACCTCGCTGAGCAGGAGCGGCAGGACAGCATCCTTCTCATCTATCCGCAGGATGCGTTGCCCATCGGCCGCACCGAACAGGACGAGGCCAAAATGCGCCGTATCTATGCGATGGGAAGGGCAAAGGCAGAGGAGATGCTGAGCGAGATAAAGGCGTTCGTGTGACGTTACTTCGTCAGCTTTTTTATGACAAGAACATCGGCCGGGAGCCACTGCACGCTGTCCAGCTCGTCCGTCGCGAGCCAGCGTGCCGCCTCGTGTTCGTTGAGGTGGAGCCCCTCTGTCAGCAAAGAGCAGAGGTAACAATGCATCGTGAGGTGGAAGGCCGGGTAAATGTAGTGCACGGTGCAAAGGAACTCGTCGACGCTGATTTCCGTTGACAGTTCCTCGCGAATCTCGCGCTTCAGGGCTTGCGGCGGCGTTTCCCCCGCTTCCATTTTCCCGCCGGGGAACTCCCACCAGTCCTTCCAGTCGCCATAGCCTCGCTGCGTCGCAAAGACCTTATTGTCCTTTCGGATAATCGCGGCAACGACCTCGATGCTTTTCTTCGCTTCTCCTGACGCCATCTTTCTACTTTAGAGCCGGAAGGATATGGTCCCAGATGAGGTTCTGCTCGGCCTGCATGTCGTTGAGGTCGGCAGTGTTGATGACGACGGCATCCTTCTCGGGGATGACGATGATGTACTGTCCGCCGGCACCATCGGCACGGAACGCGCCATGACGGCAGCGCCACACCTGATAGCCGTAGCCCTGCACCCAGTCGCTGTTCTCGGGCGTCAGTCCGCTTTCAGCCAGCTTGTCTGCCCTGACCCACGAGGGCTGGCAGGGTACTTGCTTGCGCGTCATTTCCGTGACATAGCTTTCGGGCAGCACCTGCTTGCCTTTCCATTTCCCTTTCTGGAGCAGCAGCTGCCCCATCTTGGCCAGGTCCTCCGTCTTCAGGTAGAGTCCCCAGCCGCCACAGTTGATGCCTTGCGGGCTCTCGTCCCAGCGAGGCGCCTCGATGCCGAGAGGGTCGAAGAGGCGAGGCTGCAGGTAATCGACGACCTTCTGCCCCGTCACCTTCTGCACGATGGCGGAGAGCATGTAGGTGCCCATGCTGTTGTAGCAGAAATACGTACCCGGCTCGTGCTCCACAGGCCAGGCCAGGAACGTCCTGACCCACGTGTCGCCCTCTCTCTTGCGCGACGGCTCGGTGTCGTGCCCGCAGTTCATCGTCAGCAGATTGCGAATGGTGACCTTCTTCAGGTTTTCCGAAGGCGAGGCGGGCACGTCGTCGGGGAAGAAGGAAACCAATTTGTCGTCGAGCGACAGCAGACCTTCCTCGATGGCCAATCCCACGGCCGCCGAGGTGAATGTCTTGCTCACGCTGTTCAGCACATGCGGCTTCTGAGGCTCGCCGCCATTCAGCCACTTCTCGTATCTCACTTTCCCGTGCTGCACGACCATTACGCTTTGGATGTTCAGCTTCTGCTCGCTGGCGCTTTGAAGATAATTCTCCATGGCTGCCTCCAGAGTGCTGCCGGCTTTCGCACGCTTCATCGTACTTGCCTTCGAGGGCTTGAGTGCGCTGCCATACAGGCAGCAAAGGGAGAAGAGGACGCTGAGTCCGAGTCGATAAGTGAAATGTTTCATACGTAAGAATGCTGTTAAAACGTTGTCGAATGAGAGAGGCTACTGGTTCTTCCGCTTCTTCATCTCGAGGATGAGGCTCAGGACAGCGATGACGATGCCCGCGATGCCCACAGCGAGCACAATGAGGTTATAGTTCTCCTTTGCCCAGGTGATGATTGCTTCCATGTTCTGCCTTTTTGTTTGCAAAGTTACGAATAAGTGAGCGAAACGCAAAAGAAAAAAAGGATTTTTTTTGTATTGCGCTTCCGAACGAGAGTAAGTTCGACGTCCGTCAAAGTTACGAATAAGTGAGCGAAACGCAAAAGAAAAAAAGGATTTTTTTTGTATTGCGCTTCCGAACGAGAGTAAGTTCGACGTCAGTCAAAGTTACGAAGAATAATTGAAAGTAAGGACAATGCAGGCACAAAAAGCAAAAGTTTTCAAGCATTCCTGCGCAAGTGTGCACCTTATTCAATAATATTTCGTATCTTTGCAGAGCAAAACGCGATTCGATTATGAAGTGCATTCGACTTTTCGTGCTGCTCGGTGCGGCACTGTTCTGCAGCTTGCAGACAATGGGGCAGGTGATGAAGGCTGCCGATTTGGAGAAATACGCCAAACAGAAATACGGCGACAAGTGGGTGGATGCCGCCAGGAACATCGCCTCGGGGCTGACGCTCGACAAGAACGAGAGCCTGACCTACCAGGAGGTGATACAGGCGCCGGGTAAGACGAAGCAACAGCTCTACGTGGCCCTGAACTACTGGGTGACAGCGACGTTCAAGGACAAACAGGCCATCACGCTCAACGACAAAGATGCAGGCTGCATCATCGTCAGCTCGAGCATCGACGGCATTGCCGACCACACCGGGACGGTGAACCGCTACGTTGTGAGCATCACGCCTATCATCCGCCTCGACATCA
>CAMJOE010000127.1:0-7527 GCA_946407485.1 uncultured Prevotellaceae bacterium
GGGTGCAGGAGGACACGGAGGACGTGGTGCAGAACACTTTCGTCGCTGCCTATCAGCATCTGAAGGACTACGACCCGCAGCGGGCATCTGTCTCGACATGGCTTCAGCGCATTGCCTATCACGAAGCACTCTACCATCTGCGAAAGCGAAAACGGCAAGTCATGGTTAACAGTCATCCCGAGCATCCCTACTCCTATAAATTCACAACTGAATTCGAAGGATCAGATAGTAGCCATGCTATTCATGGGCTCCCCGACATGGTAAAAGGACACATCTATAACGGCAGCGACGAGTTCTTCCTTTGCTGCAAACGTGAACAGGATGGCAGCTACCACATCCTCACCCTCAACAGCAAAGGTGTGTATTGGGTTCCTTGCGACTATGCCATCCTGAAGAGCTACGTCAACGGAGAGAAGACTTACCTCAAAGGCATGGAACCAAAAGAAGACAAGAAATAAAGAAAATTGTTATTGACATTACCTTCATCATCGTCTCGTTTCATTTGTCTTTTTGCCAAAGATATACTGCATAGTTGATTGCTGCATGGCGATGCAGCAATTGCTTTGTCGCCATGCAGCAATTGCTTTGTCGCGATGCAGCAACGAATTACCTAGTAGAAAACGGGCAACAGAGCGAATAAAAAAGGCCGTGATATCATTGCTGTCGGGGAAAAGCACCGAAGGTGCGAAAGAACACAGACGGGGGTGTTAACCCCCGGGACAGGTTAGCCTGACAATAATAAGCCCCGAAGGGGCGACAGAATATGTAACTTGTTTAATAACAACTTGCTTATGTCTCTGTCGCCCCTTCGGGGCTTTCTCTTTCGTTGCAACATTACCGGGGGTTAACACCCCCGTCTGTGGTCTTTCGTCTCTTCGAGACTTTTGGCAAGCCCCTATTAGCTGCTATTCGTCAGAAACACCGATGAGAGAGGACCTAAAAGGAAGAGAGAGAAATTTTCCCCGGACACCAATAATTTTTTTAACGTGATGTCAGCGAGTTAGCAACGTGTTGTGAGCGAGCCGGCATCACGTTGTCAGCCAATTAGCCACGTTATGTTCTCGTTCTTTTGTTCCTTCTCTATATATAAAGGAGAAGGAACAAAAGAACAGGAACAAAACATGGTGGCAGGTCCGCGCAATGAGACTTAACTTACTACTTCAGCACAGGGCGGACGGGACAACCTCTCATACGGGAACCATATCCTATTCTGAGTTCTTGATTATTAAATTTTGATGTTATTATCGAACCGTTGGATTGATCCGTGTCAAGGCAACGCGACCTATACTCGATGCGTCCCAGATATTTAAGCTCAGTGCCTTCGCGGTAGCCGGAACAAGGCAGGAAAATGCTTTCGCCATTGCTCCTGCTCGTTATCTTAGCTCCTTCGACGCCATTCTGAGTTGTAATTTCTGTCGTCGTGTAAGTGCTGTTGATCAGATTCTCAATCTGTTCCTGGCTCGGCATCTGCCAGTTCTCGCTCCAGTTTGCTGTTGCTGCATCGTCCTCCGGCAGGAGTTCCGTCAAGCCGTCCGTGAAGCCGTTGTAACCGTAGCCTGCATGTATGCAGTACTTCGTCATTGTATTGTACGTGCCGTTACAGTAAATATAAGTGGTCCAGCTATAATCGCTCTTCGGTTCTGTCTCGCCAAAGGCATAGTAGTTTCCTGTCTCCTCCGGGGTGTCTGCGCCGATGTTGCACGTTGCCCAACGTGTGCCGTCGGGCAAGCCGAGGTCAACCCAGCCGTGACCGTCCGTTGTGCCCGAGGTAACGCCACTCACTGTAACGGTACACGTTGCCTTTACGCCGCTACCGTCTGTAGCGCGACAAGTTATCGTACAACTGCCGCGTGTGTGAGCTGTCACCTTGCCCGAGTCATTTACAGAAGCGACACTCGTGTCGTTGCTCGACCATGCAACCGTCTTGTTCGACGCATTCTCGGGCAGCACAGTAGCTGTGAGCGTCTGGCTGCCGCCGACATTCAGATTGATGGCTGTCTCGTTGAGTGTAATGCTCGTTATTGGCGTGCCTGCCGTCACCGTTACTTGGCATTCTGCATATACGCCACTGCCGTCCGTTGCGCTACAAACAATCGTGCAGCTGCCACTCGCTAAAGCTGATACCGTGCCAGCCTGACTGACGGTAGCAACACTTGTATTGCTGCTTGTCCAAGCTACGCTCTTGTTCGTGGCATTGGTTGGCAAAACGGTGGCTGTGAGTGTCTGCGTCGAGCCGACAGCAAGCGAGAGTGTTGTCTGGCTGAGTGTGATGCTCGTTACAGGTGTACCGCTCGAGCTGCCCACCGTCACTTGGCACTCGGCCACCACGCCGCTGCCGTCATTAGCATGACACAATATCTTGGTGCTGCCGTTCCCTACAGCCGTCACAAGGCCAGAGGAACTGACCGTTGCCACAAGCTCGTCGAGGCTCTGCCACGTCACGCTCGTATTTGCAGCATCAGCAGGAGAGACAGTTGCCGTGAGCTGCTTCGTTGCTCCAGGTTGCAAGCTCAATGTTGTCGCACTTAACGTGATGCCCGTTACTGGCTGACCCTCCTGATGCACGCGCGTCCAGACGTTTACCCTGCTCATATTGGTTGCGTTTGTGTACATCTCCTCGGATGTCAACTTATAAACAAAGAGGGCAGTTGATGGTTTGCCCGATGCGTTGTAAATGATGATAATACCTTGGTAAGGCATGAACTCGTAGGTTGAACCTTCATTGAAGTCCGTTGTGCCGTCTGCATTGAAGGTCACTGTGCTGCCTCCCCATTGCCACGTTCCCACGATACATTGGTTGACGGGAGTGAAAGGGCCGAACACCTCGTCGCCACTCAAACCGTTGTCGAACACGATGCTGTCCGTCTTGAGACTGAAGTTGAACTGTGTGCCGTCACTTTGATAGACGCGGAAGCCTTGCGCCCACGCCGTCTGCAAACCTGCTACCATAAGCAACAAGGCTGCCAAAAAGTTTCTTGTCTTCATTGTTGTTTAATTAATAGTTCGTAATATCGTTTTTATCTCAATTGCTTAATAATACGTCCGTCGGCTGTTCTTGTGATGACAATACCCTTCGGCATTGACTTCTGACCATTGACATCCTGCAATTTCCTGCCGCTGAGGTCGTAGACTTCATTCTTCATTCTTAATTCTTCACTCTTCATTTCCTTGATGCCTGTGCCATCGAAGTACATGTAGCTGATGTTGGAACGGTGCTCTTCGCCGCCGCCGCGATAGATGGTCTGCACGCCAAAGCGGTCGAAGCCTGTCTGGAAGATGTAGAGGGCGTAGGCTTTCTCGTAGATGTAGGAGCGGTTGTAGGCTTCGCTCATCTCCGGAGAGGTGAAGAGGTAGGGAACTTCGTCGATGGGTTCTGTGAGGTATTTGTATTCGTCGGGATAGAGCGTATAGGGTTCGTCGTCGTCGATGAAGAGCTGATAGCTTACCTTTGAGGGGTCGAGGAAGCGCCCTTCTGTGTCCTTGAGCGGCACGTTGAGCATGACGATGTTGAAGCCCGCCATCTCGAAATACATATCGATGAAGCCGGAGATGGATGGGTCGGCAGGCGTGGCAGGCTGCTCGACGAAGGGACGGAAGAGGGGAGCGTGGAACTTTTCGCCGCGGTCGACGCTCTCATCGGAATTGTTGACGAGCAAGGCCTGATTCGTCTGGAAGCTCTGCGTGTCGGCATCGTATGTAAAGGTCGTGCTGCCGTCGGTCCATGTATATATCCAGTCGTAGTAGTTCCCGTCGGTAAGGACGTACTCCTCGTCGGCACCGCAGAAATAGAGGAGGTAGGTGGAGAGGCTGCCGGCATACTGAAGCGGGAAGGTAATCTTGTCGCCTTCAAGCTTGCCCTTCATCCAAGCCCGTGGAATATTGGACTGCGAGACGCCCTGGACATAGACATCGTCGCCGTCGAATCCTACGCCAACAAGATGGCCGCTGTTCTCGTACTCCATGGAGTAGGTCATGGGATGCAAGTCTTTGGGCGGCGTGACGGCATTGACATCCTTGAACGTCAGGACGGTGCTGTAGTCGAGGTAGTAGCTCCACTCGCCGGCGTAGGGCGTGGTGTAGGCAAGTCCGATGCCGTCGAAGTTGTTGTTGTCGGGGTCGCCGCTCGTGTCGTTGAGTATGAGGTCGTTGCCGTCGATGGTAAAGGTGATGTTGCCTTGGGTGGAGCAGGTGTAGTCAGTGATAGTGCCGCTGACCTTGACGCGCGCCAGCTGCATGCCGTAGTTGCCGTCGTCGAACCAATAGACGGTCTGCCCGAGGGGTATGGTGATGGTATTGCCCGAGACAGTACCCTCGACCCACGAACCTGTGGCGGCGTGCGAGATGATGTTCTTGAAGTAGGCCTTCGTGCCGTCGGGCGAGAAGACTACTTCGGCAGAGATGCCGTCCTGCTGCTCTGCAATGAAGTAAATGGGGGCATAGGTGGCGCCGCCCGAACGGTTGTAGTGGCGCAGTTCGCCCTCTGGCTGCTCGGTGATGATACCATGGCTATTGGCCTTCATCGGAGCGAAAGCAGGCTGCTGTGCAAAGGCAGGGACGAAGAGGAAGAACGAAATAGCGTAAAATAAGATTCTGTGTGACATAATATAAGGATTATGAATTATGAACTATGAATTAAGAGTGAAGAGTTTGCTACTGCGCTTAACTATGAACTATGAATTATGAACTATGAATTATGAATTAGCGATTGTGAACGATTACTTTCTTTTCCTTATTTATATATATACCTTTGTGGCGAGGCTGCTCAACGCGACGTCCGCTGAGGTCGTAGAAATAATTATTAATCTTTAATTTTTCGTTTTTAATTTCCTCGATGCCGTCGATTACATCTTCAAGTCCGCTGATGTTGGCTTTCTCTGCATTCACGGCTTCGCCAGTACGTGTGTCAACGAGGATGGCAACGACACGAATATTGGCTCTGTTGTCGATGGGTTCCTCCGCACTGTTGTTCAGGCACGTCTTGGTGAACTTGTTGTCGGCGACGTCGAAGGTGTAGGTGTGTGCATAGGGCGTGTTCTCGACGATGTCTGTAGGCAGACTGCCGTCGAGGGCAGCATCGCCGGCAGCAGATGTCTGTATGGCGACATCGTTGAAATGCATGTCGAGGATAACGCCAGGCTGTGACACCCATGGGGAGAGATAGGGGTCGCTGCTATAGCTGCTGTTGCCCGAGAGGGCGTTCTGCTGGCTCCAGTATCGTCCTTTGCCATAGAGGTCGTCGGCCACAAGGACGTACGTCAGGCGGTAAGGATTGACGGGGAAGTTGCGTATGAAGGTGGCGGTGGCCGTCACATCGATTGTGGTGCCCGATGTCCAATGGGCTTCGAGTTCGAGAGCTGCAGGAGCCATTATGGCCTGCCGTGTCTTCCAGTCGTTCTCGATGCCGAGGCTCGTGCCACCAGTACCATAGAAAGGACTCACGGCCAGCACGCGGTCGAGGTAGGCAGCGGGATAGCCCGACGGGTTAGCCGGCATCGCGGCAATGACATCCATCTCGTCGCCGTCGTGATAAGCTATGCCCACGAAATCGTCAGGATGCAGCCTTGACATCGCCTCCATGGCCGCTGTGCCAAGAGGACAGAACTGACACCACGCTCCAGTATATTCCTCCATGAGGGGCTTGTGCTTGGGCAACTCCGAGAGGAAAGGCATCTCGAAGCTCACGGTGGCTTGCTCGTCCTCGTTGTCCGAGCCGTTGACAGAGATGATGCTGAACGTGATGGTGCGTGTGCCAGGTGTCTGTACAGCAGGTATCGTGACATTGATTTTCTTCTGCTGGCCGTAGTAGGCAGTGCCGAAACTTGTGTTGACGCGCCGCTCCGTGGTGTTGCCGTCCATCTCTAAGGAATAGACAATATTCCTGATGGGTACCGTGCCATGATTGATGACGGTGAGTGACAGCGTAGTCTGTTTGCCGACAGGAGCATAAGCCGCCAGGTCATCGGGCAACTGCAGCGAGGCAGCACGCTCGTGAATGCCTTCGCCACCAAGACGCAACAGGAGAGCCGAGGTGCCAAACATGGCCGTAGTCTGCCATTTGCGATAGGTGCGGGAGGTGTGGATGTAGAGTTCCTCGTCACCGGCGAAGCACATGAGGGGCGTCTGGTTGGCATCGGTCGCCGTCGTTCCTATCGACGACACCTCGAACGAGTAGCCGGCATAGAAGCCTTCTTCAGTGATGACATAAGGTTCGTCAAACGTCACGTCGGCCCAGCTACCGGAGGGCGTAAAGCTGACGCTGCAGATGTCGGGGACATTCTTGCCGCTGGCAAGGGTCAGTTCCGATGAGAGCCAAGCCATGTAGTTGTGGGCATTCCTCGCAGCTGAATTGATGGGAATGCGCAGCCCGCGCACTTCCTTTCCCACGAGGAAAGGGTCGTCGAAATGAATGGCTACATCGTAGGCCTCGACTTTCTTCGTACCTTTGGCTGTCAAATCGCCATTGCCTTGATAGAGACCATAGAGGAGGTCGTCGGCCTGAACCGCCCAGGCGGTCATGAATAATGATAATGCAAGTAAAAGCTTTTTCATTGTATCTTAGTTTTTGTCTTTACCTAAATTCGGTGTAAAAAAGGCATAAAAGCAGATTCCTCCATGTGTTTGGGATGACGAAACTGCTTTTATGCCATTATCTATAATATATGTCAAAGCTCCTTTTCGGGCGCTTCGCTCGTAGGAATGCTTTATTTCCAATAGATGTCGGTGAACTCCTTCTTGATGTTCACCTCTTCGAGCTTGAAGTACTTTCGGAAGAGACTCCATGTGACATCGAGCATCTCCTCGGTGTTGAGGTTGACGTCGATGGCAAGGAGTTTGCTCGAATAGTCCTTCGCAAAGTCGAGGCAACGGTTGTCGTAGTCGGTGAGGTCGAAGCCGTTCTCCAGCTTTGTCTTGGCATTGGCTGCGTCGGCATAGAGTCGGATGGCCGCGTTCATGACTTGGCTGTGGTCTTTTCTGGTCTTCTTACCTGCTACGAGCTGCTTCAGACGGCTGAGCGAGCGGAATGGGTCGACGATAACCTTGCCGATGTCACTGTCGCGACGCAGGTAAAGCTGACCCTCCGTGATGTAACCCGTGTTGTCGGGCACGGCGTGTGTGATGTCGCCGCCTGACAGGGTTGTCACGGCGATGATGGTGATGGAACCGCCGCCTGCGCTCTCGGGGAACTGCACGGCCTTCTCGTAAATCTTCGCCAAGTCGGAATAGAGCGAACCGGGCATGGAGTCCTTCGACGGAATCTGGTCCATACGGTTGCTCACGATGGAGAGTGAGTCGGCATAGCTGGTCATGTCGGTCAGCAGGACGAGCACCGTCTCGTGCTTCTCGACGGCAAAGTACTCGGCAGCAGCCAGCGCCATGTCGGGAATGAGGAGTCGCTCGACGGCAGGGTCCTCGGTGGTGTTGATGAAGGAGATAATGCGGTCGAGCGCACCAGCGTTAGCGAAGGTGTTGCGGAAGAAGTAGTAGTCGTCGTTGGTCATACCCATGCCGCCCAGGATAATCTTGTCG
>CAMJOE010000128.1:0-7523 GCA_946407485.1 uncultured Prevotellaceae bacterium
CCGCAACCCGTAATCTGGTTGAGGGCGTCGCGTATCTCATCGTTCGTCGCCTCGCGCGTCTCGACCACAGAGCCCACGAAGTTCAGGCTCTTGCCGGCAAGGGGATGATTGAGGTCGACGGTCACCGACTCCTCGCCTATCTCGACAATCGTCCCATTGAAGCGTGCGCCGTCGGCACTTGAGAGAGGCACGACAGCCCCCTCGAAGATGAAGCGCGGGTCGAGTTTGCCGTTGATTTCGAATGCTTTGCGCGGAAGGGCCTGTTTGCCTGCCTCGTCATAATCGCCGTAGGCATCGTTCGGAGCGAGCGTGAAATCGAACTTGTCGCCCACCATGAGAGGCACAATCTGCGACTCGAAAGCGTCGAGCGTCATGCCCAGAGCGCTTATGAAGATGAAGGGATCGCCTTCTGCAGTTTCTTCAATCAGTTCGGGCTTGCCGTCCGTGCCGTCGGTGTAGAGCTTATACATCACGGCGATGTACTTGTTTTGGTTCTCCTTTGACATATTCTTAATTTACAATTTGACGATTTACAATTTACGATTTATCTTTTATTGTGCAAAAGTATGAAAAAACTATGAACTATGAACTATGAATTATGAATTATTTTATATCTTTGCACGAAAAATGACGTCCTTATGAAGATAAAGCCATTCAAAACACCGACTCTCGCCCTACTTTTTGCGTTGGCATTCAGCACGAGCGCGAACGCCCAGCAGGACAATCTCCTCGACAAAGTAAACCTCTACATGGGCACAGCCGACGACTTCGGACAGATGACGCCCGGAGCGACGGTTCCCTACGGACAGATTCAGGTTTGCCCAGACAGCAAGCCACGCCAGCACCCGGGCTACGACTTCGAAGTGCCGGCGATATCGGGCTTCAGCATCAACCGCCTCTCGGGAGTAGGCGGTAGCGGCTGCGGCGGAAACGTTTCGCTGATGCCCGATGCCACGGGCCAGGACGTCCGCCTCATCAAGCATACGGAAGTGGCGAAGCCAGGCTATTACAGCGTCCAGCTGAGCAACGGCGTCTGGTTCACCGCAACTGCCGACCGCCGTATGGCTGTGGAGCGCTTCTCCTTCCCCGACCCCTCGAAGGCCGTCCTCCTGCTCGACCCCCGCTCTGCCTTCGACAGGATATACGCTGCCAGCTTCGAGCAGAAGTCGCCCACGATGGGACAAGGCTTTGCAGACTGCGCAAATACCTGTAGGAGAGGACACTACCTCCTGCATTACCGCCTCTATACGAGCTCGCCTTTCGTGCTCGACACGATTGCCGACGGACGCAAGCGCCTCACCTTCCCCGAGCTTTCGGCCCGATATGTTGAGGTGCGAGTGGTCGTCTCGACTGGCTTCGCCGACGAGTTGGACAAGATGCCGGAGCAGGCTGTATGGCGGACGGACTTCCACTCCCTGACAGAACGTGCTGAGCGCCAATGGCAACGACTGCTCTCGACGGTCGAGGTGGAAGGCGGCACGGCAGACCAGCAGACCATCTTCTATACATCTTTATATAGGACATTCCACAGCCCGTTCCAAGTGACGGACCGCACGATGACGCGCTACCTCGGGACGGACAATCAGGTGCACGAAGCGAAGGACTTCCAGTACTACAGCTCCTGGTCGCTCTGGGACACGTATCGCACGAAGTTCCCGCTCATCACGCTGCTCGACGCAGGTCGCTCGTCCGACATCATGCAGTCGCTCTCCCAGCTTTATGTTACTGGCAAGAAGGACTGGAGCACCGACTACGAATGCGTCCCGACCGTCCGAACAGAGCACGCTATTGCCACCCTGCTCGACGCCTATCGTCAGGACATCAGTATCCCCACGCTTCGCGACGCCTATCCCGGCATGGTGGCAGAGGTGAAACGCCTCAGCCTGAAGAGTCCCGACCAATGCCTCGAGGCCAGCGGCGACTTTTGGGCGCTCGGCCAACTGGCTGAGGAACTGGGCATGAAGGAAGACGCCGCCCGCTGGACAAAGCGAGGCGAGGCAATCTTCGACAGCATCTGGCCGAAGGAGTTCAAGGACATCGACGAGACCTACACCAAGATGAAGGGCAACGGACTCTATCAGGGGACGCGCTGGCAGTATCGCTGGGGCGCGCCGATGTACTTGCCGCGGATGATTCAGCTCGTCGGCAAGGAGAAGCTTGGCGCACAGCTGCAGCAGTTCTTCCGCGAGGAGCTCTACAACCAGGGCAACGAGCCCGACATCCACGTGCCTTTCCTCTTCGCACGCCTCGGCCTCCCCGAGCAGACAGCCGGCATCGTCCGCACCCTTTCCACGGAAAGCATTACCCATCGCTACGGCGGCAACGACGCCTACCCCACCCCCTTCATCGGCTGCGCCTTCGTGAACCAGCCCCGCGGCTATTGCTTTGAGATGGACGAGGACGACGGAGCCATGAGCGCCTGGTACGTCTTTGCCAGCATCGGCATGTACCCGCTCGTCGTGGGCGAAGCCATATACGAGCTCTTCCCTCCCCTCTTCGACAAAGTGACGCTCCACCTCGGCGACGACCAGCAGACGACAGTCACCATCCGCAAGACCGCCTCTGACTCCCCCTTGCAAGGGAAGAAATACAGAGTAACTTGGAACGGCAAGCCGCTTCCAAACTACCAAATCTCAGTCAAGGAACTCAAGAAAGGCGGCGAACTTGTGTTCTCATTCTGAACATTGAGCGAACCGAACGATGAACTATGAAGCTTTAGCTCGACGTAAATCAACTATGAATTTTGAATTAACTATGAAGACCTCCCCTCTTATTTTCTTATTTTCTTATTGTCTTATTGTCTTTTCCTCCTGCTCGCCGCAGAAGGCCGAGACGCAGCAGACCACACAGACCGAGCAGACCGACGACGCGATTCGCAGCCTGCCCGACTACGCCTATACCGACTCCGTGAAGCAAGGCAGCCACGAAATCGTCTATTACATCACGAGCGAAGCCGACTCCACGCTGAAAGTCGTTGAAGACGAGGACGGCATCAAGTTCGCGGACAACCGCTGGAAACTCGTCATCATAAAGGACGGCAAGCAACTCTTCAACCGCAGCTTCACAAAGGCCGACTTCCGGTCGCAGCTCAACGAGGACTTCCAGAAGTACGGCATCATGGACGGCCTGCGCTTCCATCACGCCATGGAAGGCAAGCTCTACTTCAACACCTGCGTGAGCTTCCCCGACAGCGACATGTCGTGTCCCTTCTTCCTCATCATCGGCCCCGACGGCAGTTTCCGCATCGAGCCCAATACGACACTCGACGAGGACGACCTTCCGCCCACGCCCGACCAGCTGGAAGAGCAGCCGGACGCCTGAGGCAGAGCAGCGGCTCCCCTCTCCGACATGAGGCTTCACCAGACGCAAAGCGAGGGAGAAACAAACGCTACAGCAAGCATCGGCATTTCCCACAGCAAGCATCGGGACTTCCCACAGCAAGCGTTGGCACTTCCCACAGCAAGCGTTGGGACTTCCCTCGCGAAACGTTCGAAGAAAGAAGATAATGAAATCCCATAATCCTAACAACTAAATCATTATACTATGAAAAAGATTAACTCTCTTTTGCTGCTTCTGTTTGCAGCAATGACGATGGGCGCGCAGGACCTCATCGAGGGCTACACGCGCGTGCTTTATCCCGAAGACTTGCAGGAAGGCAAAGCGTATTTCCTCATCAGCGACCGCACGAAGTACGCCGGCAATTCGACAGGCAAGCCCAAAGGCATGTCCTACAAGCTCGACCGCTACACCATCAGCTGGGACGTGCCTTCCAACGGAATCTACTTCGTCTATTGGGGCGACTTCGACGAGGACGAGGAAGGCTTCCAGTGGATTGCCGAGAAGGTGGGCGACGACCAATGGGCCTTCAAGAACAAGGTCAGGGGCGAATACCTCGGCGTGAAGAACAGCTACGACGACGACGTGCTCTTCTCCACCACACCCGTAGGCTACACCCTCTCCGACCTGGAGGACGGCGCCGGGCGTTTCTTCATGACGAGCAGCGACAACAGTCACTCGCCCCACGTCCAAGGCTATCTCCGCAGCGACCGACCCAACAACAGCCTCGCCAAGCAGAATGTGGGCGACGACAGCTACCCGGGCGACGGCGCGACCTATGGCTATCCGGGGCGCTGGCAAATCTATGAAGTGGAGAGCTACACAGGCAGTCCATACATCTCCTATGTCAATGAGATTCAGGAGGGAGAACAATACTACATCGTGAGCGACCGCACAAAGTTCAACGGCAACAGCACCGGCCTGCCAAAGGCTATGGCTTGCCTGCAGGACAACTTCAAGATAAACTGGGGCGACCAATATGTCTATTGGGCTGACCTCGACAAAGAGGCCGACGGCTTCATCTGGACGGCTCAGAAGGCCGGCGAAGAAGGACAATGGGCGTTCCTCAATAAGGAGAACGGGCAGTACCTGGGCAACATGAACATGCCTGCAGAGGCCGACATCATCTTCTCCTCCACCCCCGTCGGCTACACCTTGACAGACCTGGAGGACGGTGCCGGCAGGTTCTCTATGACAAACGAAGAGTCGGAGCACTCGCTGCACGTACAAGGCTACCTGCGAAGCGACCGCCCGAACAACAGCCTTGCGAAGCAGAACGTGGGCGACGACAACTATCCGGGCGACGGTGATGTCTATGGCTATCCCGGACGCTGGAAACTGATGAAGGTCAACCCGAGCCAGGAAGAGCCATCGGAATTCTTCAACGCAGCCAATGGATACTACAATATCATTTACGCCAACAGCCAGGAAAAGATGTGCTGGATCGACTTGAAAGCAGACGCTGCAGCATACGAGATGGACGCCAGCATCATCTTGGACACGCAGCACAACGGAGACCCGCGCAGCATCTACCGCATAGAGGCGGTCGACAGGAAGAATGGCCTCTACAGTATTCGCAACTACGCAACTGGCAAATACGTCAGCGGTACCTTGAACGGGAATCTGGCTTGCATGACGGAAGAGGCAGGTGAACCGCTGACATTCATCAGGGACTTGAATGACAAGAAGAAGTTCCAAATCTACAACGCCAGCGGAGAGATGTTTACTCCCGTCGAAGGAACGCCTACCCATATCGGTTCAGAGGGGGTTCTTGTGGAACAATGGAAGCTGCAGAAGGTGGATGCCGCCTCTTTGGAAGGCCCTGCCACTCAGCTGCGACTGGCACTTGCCAAGAAAATGGACGAGGTGGGCAACCCGTACTTCGGGGCTTACGGAGACCTCAGCGAAGAGCAGCTCAGCGCCTTCAAGACGCTTTGGGACAAGGCAAACGAGGCCCTTACCAACGGCGTGTACGACATCCTCTACGAACGCCTGATTGCCGACCTCGATGCAGCTGCCAAGGGACAATACGTCGCACCCGCCTACGACAGGTATCAGAAGAAGGACCTGCGTGTGCTGAGCTACAACGTCAAGCATTGTGCCGGCAACAAGGACGGGCTGAACCTGGCGCGCACGGCACGCGTCATCGCAGCCCAGAATGCCGATGTGGTGGCACTGCAAGAGGTGGACAGCATGTTCTCCTCTCGTTCGGACAATAAGTATCAGATAAAGGAACTGGCCGAGGCTACAGGCATGTACGGCATCTTCTGCAGCGCCCTCACGGGCTACGGCATCGGTATCCTCTCGAAGGAACTGCCGCTCTCCATCAAGGTCGTATCGCTCACGTCCGACTTCGAGCCGCGCCGCATGCTCATGGCTGAGTTCAACGACTATGTCTTCGCAAGTCTCCACGTCGGCCTCTCAGCCAATGCAAGGCGGGGCAGCGGCCCGATCATCAAGGCGGCTGCCGACCAATGGATGCCGACGGGCAAGCCCCTCATCATCGCAGGCGACTTCAACGACGATGGCACCGACGACGAGATGCAAGGCGCTCGCGGCGTGCTCACCAAGTATCTGCAAGAGAATGGCTTCACCTTCCACTCCGACATGACGACGCCAACATGGAGCGACGGCATCTACGTCATCGACCATATCATCAGCTACGACCCGCTCGGAGGCGTGGAGAAAGTTAGTTACGAGGTAGTGAACGACAAGGTGACGTCGGACCACATGCCTATCGTGGGCAATCTCATCGTCGGTTTCGAGGACCCAGATGGGATTGGAACAATAAGAAATGAAGATAACAAGATAATCGGAACTGACGTTTACGACCTCAGCGGCCGGAAATGGTCAATGGCCAATGGTCAATGGTCAACGTTTCCCGACGGTATTTATATCTTCAACGGCAAAAAGATGAAGAAGTAAACAGACGGGCAACATCCATCATGCCGGGGACGACGATGTCGGCTCCGGCATTTTTTAATATGCTGTCTTCAAGTGGACCTGTGTTGGCGGCTATGGTGAAGATGCCGGCTCCCTTTGCCGCCTGGACGCCGAGCGGAGCATTTTCCACGACGATGGCCTCCTCGGCCTCTACACCCGCCCTTTGCAAGCCCATCAGATACGGCTCGGGGTCTGGCTTGCCGCGCTTCACGTCGAAGCCCGTCACCATCAGTTCCTGACGGAAGAAGCCCGGGTAATGCTGCTCCAGACTCTCGAGCAATCTGGCCTGCGCGCTGCCCGTCACCAGGACAATCTTGCAGCCAAGCGACTTCGCGGCAGTCAGGGCTTCGAGTGCTCCGGGCATTGGTTTCGGCTTGGGAAGGGTGTTGAAGAGCGCCGCCTTCGCAGCATAGATACGCTCTATTTCCTCGGGTGTCGCATCGCGTCCCCAATAGCGCTGGGTCAGAATGTCAATCGTGCCGCTGCCCGTCCTGCCTTCGTGGAGGTACGCCTCATAGGCCGTCATCTCCAGCCCGAACTGCGTCATCGCATGCGACCAGGCATAAGCATGGTTCGGCATGCTGTCGAACAGCACGCCGTCCATGTCGAAAAGAACTGCTTTCAGCATTTCTATTTAGGATTAAGGATTAAAGATTAAAGATTAAAGTTTGGTTGTCTTACTATTAAAGAAGATTTGTATCAAACCTTAATCTTTAATCCTTAATCTTTAATCTTTTTAGTCGGCCAGACGTTTGCGAATGGCAACCGTCTCGGCTTCATAACCTGGTTTGCCGAGCAGGGCGAACATGTTCTTCTTGTAAGCTTCGACGCCGGGCTGGTTGAAGGGGTTGACGCCGAGGATGAGACCGCTCACGCCGCAAGCCTTCTCGAAGAAGTAAATCAGCTGACCGATGTAGTATTCGTTCAGGCGAGGCACGATGAGACGCATGTTGGGCACGCCGCCATCCACGTGAGCCAGCTGTGTGCCGAGCTCTGCCATCTTGTTCACCTCGTCCACGCGCTTGCCAGCCAGGAAGTTCAGGCCGTCGAGGTTCTCCTCGTCGCTCGGGAAGAGCAGCTTGTGCTCCGTCTCTTCAACGCTGACAACAGTCTCGAAGATGCTGCGCTCGCCTTCCTGAATCCACTGGCCCATCGAGTGCAGGTCGGTCGAGAAGTCAACGGCAGCCGTGAAGATGCCCTTGTGGTCCTTGCCCTCGCTCTCGCCGTAGAGCTGCTTCCACCAC
>CAMJOE010000129.1:0-7489 GCA_946407485.1 uncultured Prevotellaceae bacterium
TCTTCTGAGCGTGCTCGGCAAGCTTGCGGCTCTCGCGGACACAGCAACTGCCCACGTGCACGATGACCTTGAAAGACCCTTCCCGACCCTCCCTTGAAGGGAGGGAGTTAGAAGCTTGCATCCAAGCCTCAGCCAATTGCATGCGTTCTTCAGGCGTCAGCATATAGCCTTCGCCGCTGCTTCCGTTGATGAATACGCCCTTCAACCCGTTCTTCTGCAGCATCCTTGCGTATGCAGGGATGGGTTCGAGGTTCACGTCGCCATTCTCGTGGAAAGGAGTGAACGGCGCGTCGATAAGTCCGATGATTTTCTCCATAATGTGATTTTTGTTAATTGTTTGTTAGTTTCAGGGAACAAAGATAGCATTTCTTTTATTAATAGGGAAATCTATCAAGCGTTAATAAACGTTTATTGATTAAATTTCGTATCTTTGCAGCAATTATTAACAAAAACTTTTACCAACATGAAACAAATCAGACTTTTAATCGTGACATTATTTGCCGCTGCTCTTCCGATGGAGTTATTGGGCAACACGGTGATTAAGGAATTGAATTCAACCTTTACTGGGAATGAGTATGGAATCGCCAATGAGACTTATTCAGAAGGCACTTTAACCACATCCGAGGGCAACACCTGGACATGGCGGGAAGGCGGAGAGGCCAAGTCGCCCGTCATCAGTATGGCAGAGGTGGACGGCTGGAACGTTCTTGCTGTCAAGCCCAGGACATCCAATTTCGCCATGGTTACTGACTTCAGCGTTCCCGGCAACATCCAAGAGATATTCTGTGCCTTTGGCGGCAACGTCGGGATGGTCATAGTCGATTTCGGTGAAAGGACATTCTCGTATAACCTCAACATCCCGGATGACGGCAAAATTCACTATTATTCTTTTGGTTACAGCGACATGAACCTGAGCTCTACAAATGCCAACCAAGTAGTTCAGATGGTATTCACCCCAAAAGATGAGAGCTCCGACCAGCCCATGTATATCCAGCGTGTCAACATCACGACAGAAGTTGCCGCAGCTGACAACAACGACATCGTTTCGGAGTTTGGTGACTATGAGGGCGAAGGCGTCACTCTGATTGCCAATGACAGACTGCACAACTGGTACTTCTCTTTGCCTGAAGATGGTACAGCACTTGAAAAATACAACACACAATGGAACGATGAAATGTGCGTTTATTTGCGAGCCACTGGCGGCAGCAGCACGTACCCGAGGCTGAAACTTACCTCAGACTTCCGCGTAGAGGGAAAGGTGAAGAAAGTTATCGTCAAGGCAGGTGGCGACATACATCACATCTATTACTCGAGCCCGTACGGAGCCTCGTATGAAAGCGAATTCTCAACCAGCTCTCTGCCTTATTACAAAGACTTCGAACTTGATTTTGGCGACGGCATAGAGGTGAACGACATCTTCTCTTTCGATATGTATGTCGGCAGAAACACGTTCCTGAAGAGCATCACGCTCGTGATGGATGGCGGCACGATGGAATTCACGGGCCTCGTCTCCACGTTCAGCGGATGGGAAATGACGGATGTAACGGAGTCTACTCTCTTAGGAATAATGAAGAGCAAAGAGAGTACGCCTTGGATAGCATTCATCCACGACCCATCTGCTTATGTCGGAATGACCACCTATCCCGATGCTCCGACCGCACTTCCTGCCGATGGCGGCTCTTCGGACAATAATGAATGTATTGTTGTCGGCGGCTATTCCAACCAGAGGTATGTGGACATCGAGCTTGCCAGTCACTTTCCGATAACGGGTCATGTGAAGAAGGTTGTCGTCCGCTTCGCCGGTCGCCTCGAACATTTGGCATCTGTTTGCCATGAAAACGCGACTTACGAAAAAGAGCAGATTACAGAGCTGATGGTTCATGGGAAAGATGGTTTCTCCGATGCGGAACTGATATTTGACGGCGTGACTGAATATGAGAATGCCGAGATAAGGGTTTACTTTAGCGGTTACGAGCCAATCTTCCTGCAGAGCATAACTATTGTGCAGGACGAGGGTGCCGATAACGGCCTGCCTCATGGCAAGTGCGGCGACAATCTGGAATACGCTTTGACTGAGCTGACTTACAACGTCTGGGCGCTGGATGAAACTCTCGGAGAGTATGTTCAAAAGCCTGCCCTGAAGCTCACCATTACCGGCACGGGCGAAATGTATGATTATGATGATTGGGGAAATCTGGCACCATGGCGCGGAGAATATCGTGAGCTGATAGGCGAGATTGACTTGCCCGATGGTATGACCCGAGTGGGTAATGAAGCTTTCGACGCGTGCTACAATGCTCACATCAATGAGCTGCCGAGCACTTTACAGAGCATCGGTTCGTATGCCTTCTATGGCATAAACTATTGGCCAAGCGAGGACTTGCATCTTCCCGATGGCCTCGCCTACATTGAATATAGTGCATTCCGCTTTTGCGGCGGCATCAAGAACCTTTACCTGCCTGCCAGCCTGACCTTTATAGGCGATGCTGCGCTAAGTGGTATCTCAAGCTTGGAGAACTTCTATGTCGATGAAGCCAATACATATTTCAAAGTCGACAGCCATACACTCATCGAGATTGCCAAGAACAAACTCGTAGCAGGCACAAAGGATGCAGTTATCCCAAGCTATGTCGAAGAGATTGCTCCAAGTGCTTTCTATAGTATTCCCATTGAAGACGTAGACATTCCCAACAATGTAAAAACCATCGGCTCGTATGCTTTCGGCTATACCCAAATCCACAAACTCTCTATCCCCGACGGCGTGACCGACATCGGGTATTATGCTTTCTACGGTTGCAAGAATCTTCAGACCGTCGTCATTGGCAGGGGGCTTACCAACATGAACAACGATCCTTTCTATAACAGCAACAACATCACCGATGTGTTCTGCTTCGCCAATCCCGAGGCATTGACATGGAAATCAGGCAGCTACGAGGACAAAGCGTTTATGGCAGACAAGGCTACCAAGATGCACGTCTATGCTGCCGACCTGGCGAAGTACGAGGAGAAGTTCAGCTTCCTCAATGTCACCTTCGTGGGCGACCTGGAGGATTGGGAAGACGGCATCGATGAGGTAAGAGGTGAGACGGAAGACGGAGCGTGGTACGACCTGAGCGGCAAGCCTGTCACGAAGCCTCGCCAGAATGGCATCTACATTCGGGGCGGCAAGAAGGTCCTGGTGAAATAGGATAGCTCCTGCACAATAACCAATCGAAGCGGGATGGCCCAAAGCAGGCTGTCCCGCTTTTCTTATGCGGCATTCCCAAACGCCACAGCAAGCGTCGGCCTTTCCCACAGCAAGCATCGGCCTTTCCTACAGCAAGCGTCGGCCTTTCCTACAGCAAGCGTCAGCCTTTCCTATAGCAAGCGTCAGCCTTTCCCACGTGTGGCGTTTGGAGTTCGCACTTGTGATAGTAAGCTTTTCTATGCATATTTAAGAAAAATTATGGGTTATGTACTATGAATTATGAACTTAATGTCGTACCTTTGCACCGCAAAAAGATACATTACCTATTATCTATGAAGAAGTATTTTACTTTTATGGCCTTCGCGGCTGCTACCGTGTTCTTCGCTGCTTGCGGCGCAAAGAACGAAGAGGAAACCACAAATGAAACGGCTCAGCCGGAAGAAACCGCCGGGCTCAAGATTGCTTACGTCGAGCTCGACACGCTGATGAGCCAGTATCAGCTCTACAAGGACTACAGCGAGGTGCTGACGCGCAAGGGCAACAACATTCAGAAGACGCTGGCACAGAAACAGCGCGCCCTGGAGAGCCACGCAGCATCCGTCCAGAAGAAGTACGAGAGCAACGAGTTCACCACCCGCGACGAGCTGGAGCGCGCCCAGGCCTCCATCGACAAGGAACAGCGCGACCTGGCTGAGCTCGCCGACCGCCTGCAGAACGAGTTCGCCATCGAGCAGGCACGCATCAACGAGGAGGCTCGCGACAGCATTCAGTCCTTCCTCAAGCGCTACAACAAAACGAAGAAGTACGACTACGTGATGGTGAAGGCCGGAGATAACCTTCTTATCGCAAATCCCAAGTATAACATCACAAACGACATCGTTAAAGGATTGAATAAGCGTTACAAGGTTAAACCTGAAGTGGCTGAGCAGATTAAGGCTTCTCAGGAGGAGTAATGCTAAAGTTTTACTTGAAAATTTGTTGATAACTTCTTGCCGAAAAGTTTGCGGCTTTCAAAGGAAAGTCGTACCTTTGTCGGCATGATAGAACTTTCGACACATATTGAGTATCTGCTCCTCCACCAGACGCAAGTGAGCGTTCCGCAGCTCGGAACCTTCACCAGCAGGGAGATGAGCAGCCGCAGAGTGGACGAGGAAGGCATCTTCCTGCCACCATATCGCACCGTTTCTTTTGAATGGAACGAACAGGAATCGGGCGAGGACTTTATCCTTTCGTTCTCGAAGATGCACAACCTGTCGCGTACCGACGCACGCATGTTGTGCATCGAGTATGTAGATGAGCTGCAGCAAGCGCTCGAAGAAGATGGCACCGTCAGCTTCGGCAGCATGGGCTTCATGCTTCGCGACGATGAAACGGGCAGGCTGAGCTTCATGCCGCAGCAGTCGGGTATCGCTTCGCCGGCTTACTACGGACTTGACGCCGTGCCCTTCGCTAAGTTGAGCCACGAAGTGCGTCAGCAGAGAGCCAGGAAGCTGGCCGCTAACAAGGTGAAGCTGACGTCGTTCGAAGCCGACCGCGACACCATCACCATCCGCATCAACCGCAAGGCGTTCAACTACGCAAGCGCCGTGGCAGCCTCCGTCGTGCTCTTCTTCGCCATCACATCGCCCCTTGGCAAGTCCATCACGAGCGGAGTCGGTCAGCAGGCCGAGATGTTCTTCGCCTCGAAGTTTATGGCCTCGTCCAATATCTCAAAAGCAGAAGACGCAGTCGCCCAGCAGGAAGCGGCTCCGGCAGTTCCCGTACAAAACGCGAATGGTTCAATGGTCAATGGTCAATCTTCAATGGACTACGCCATCGTCCTTGCCAGCGCCATCAGCGAGAAGCGCGCACTCAGCTACGCAGCCCAGCTCCAGGAGCAGGGCTATAATGCCCAGGCATGCACGGTTGGCACGATGGTGCGCGTCATCATCCCCGGCTTTGCCTCGGAAGACGAAGCCTACGAGAAGATTAACCAATGCAAGGCCGATTGCCGCGACTTCGCCCAGGCCTGGCCTCTTCTGCTGAAAGGCAACGTGAAACCGATTGAATAACAATTCGTGAGATTGTCAAATTGAAAATTGTCCAATTGTATAATCGTCAAATCGTAAAATGAAAAAGGTTCGTTGCCCCAAGTGCAACAGCTATACGGTCTTCGACGAGACGCGCTACCAACCTGGCCAACGTCTCGTCTTCGTTTGCAGCGAATGCAACAAGCAGTTTGCGATAAAGATACCCTCTAATTCACCCTCAGAGGGGGAGAAAGCAGGCGAGCTTTCCGCTAAGGAAGCCCTCCCTTTAAGGGAGGGTTTGGGAGGGTCTTTGGGGTCCATCATCGTCGTCGAGAATGCCTTCCACTACCGTCAGGAGATTCCTCTCGAAATGGGCGACAACGTCTTCGGTCGCTACGTTCACGGCACGAACATCAACAAGCCCATCGAAACGGTTGACCCGAGCGTCGATACCCGCCATTGCATCATTCGCGTGCAGAAGGGCAAGGACGGCCAGCTGCAATACATCCTCCGCGACGCGCCCTCCGGAACCGGCACCTTCTACATGAACGAGATACTTCGCGACCAGGACCGCATCCGCCTGCAAGATGCCTCAATCATCACCATCGGCGCAACAACGCTCATCCTGAAATTGAAGAATGAGGAGTGAAGCACAAACTCCCGGCAATTTTAATTCTTAATTCTTATTTCTTAATTCTTAATTGAGAATGATACATTTCCTCGCTGCCGACCTCGATGGCACTTTGCTCACCTCCAGCAAAACCATTACGCCCTTCACGCAGCAGGTCCTGATTGCGGCTCAGCAGCGAGGGCTCACCATCATCCTTGCCAGCGGACGCCCCCTCTACAGCATCCTTCCCTATGCCCGGCAGCTCGAACTGCACAAGCATCATGGTTTCATCATCGCCTACAACGGCAGCCTCGTCTGGGATTGTGCCGAGGGCAAAGCCATCTCAGATCAGGCCATCCCCCTCTCCATCATTCCCGAGCTGGCACGCGTCGTCAGCGAAGGCTTCCACATACACGGCTACAAAGGCAACGACATCGTCATTCAGGGCAAACCCGACAAGTGGTCGAGGTATATCTCCTGTGCCAACAAGATGCAGCTGATTGAGGTGGACGACTTCGCAGATGCCATCACGGACCCGCAGCACAAGTGCATCATCACGGGACCTCCGCGTAGGCTTTGGCATTTGGAACGTAGGATAAAGCGGCAGTTCGAGGCAAGCCTTGATGCCTACCGCAGCGAGAGTTTCCTGCTCGAAGTGGTTCCCAAGGGTATCGACAAGGCAGAGGCGCTCAGCCAACTCCTTACAAAACTAAACGGCAAGGCGGACGAGTTGCTTTGCCTGGGCGATGGCTTCAACGACCTCAGCATGATGCGACTGGCCGGCATTTCGTGTGCGCCTCGCAATGCCAAGAGACCCGTCAAGCAAGCCGCCACCTTTATTACGGACAGCAATGACCACGACGGCGTCGCTCATGCCGTAGAACGCTTTTTAGTTTAGTGCCAGCACAGCATAGTTGATGCCGTCGCATTGGACAGATGTGCAGGCGGCTGTGTCCTCCTCTTCGGAAGCTTGTCTGTTCCTCTCAGCTGACGAAAGAGTCGCATTGACAGGCTTTTCTACGACTTTCACTTTCTCCACGACCTGCGTAATGTAAACGGTGTCGTGGACAGAATTGTCGATGCAAATCGTGTCTGTGTTCTCCACGTAGCGTATCTCAGGTTTGTCCTGGGCGATGTAGTTCATAGACAAGCCAAGGACGATGCCGGCGACGGCCGCTGCCGGAGCTGCCACCCAGCCCCAATAGCTGCGCCTCTGAGCCAGCGGGTTAGCAGGGACGTGTAGCGCCTTGTTGTCGCGAGCGGCAAGCCTTTGTGCCGACTCGCTAAGTCTTTCTTCAAACTGTATCATGTTCGATTGATTTTTTGCTTGAGTGTTTGTGTTAATGCGTGAAGCCTCGACTTGACGGTTCCTTCTGGAATAGCCATCACCTCGGCTATCTGCGGCACGGTCAGCGCTTCTTCGAATCTGAGCGAGAAGAGCAAGCGTCCGTCCGGCGTCAGTTTCTCCAACTCTCGTTGCAAGGCGAGGTCGAAGGCGCGGCTGTCTATCTGTTCGATGATATGTGCATCTGCCGCCACTTCCTGTTGCTTGCTGGAGTACAGCTCGTACTGTTTCCGATGCTCGTCATGACGATAATGGTTGCGAAGCAGGTTGAAACTGATGGTGAAGAGCCACGTGCTGAAACCCGTGCCGCTGAACTTGTTACGCGACGTCCAAAGGCG
>CAMJOE010000130.1:0-7453 GCA_946407485.1 uncultured Prevotellaceae bacterium
AACGTTCGGCATAGCTTAAACAAGTTTGGCTCTGCTCTCACTTAATCACGACCTTACATCCGTCGATGATGTAAATACCCCGAGGCAATTGGCCGTTGACGATTTTCCTGCCGCTGAGGTCGTATGTGGCTCCGTCATTCTTCTTTGACTTCGTCGAGCTTAAGCTTCTTAATTCGTCATCCTTCATTTCATCGATGCCATCTGGGCTTTCGTTGTAGTATGCGTTGTCGTACTTCCAGACGGGCAGATGGCGGTTGTCGGGAACGGGATAGCTGTCTTTGCTGAGCGTCTGGAACCATGCCTGCCGCTCTTCCGACCTGCCTGCATTGAGCAGATAACACAGTTTGCCGCAGGCCATATCGTACCAGTCGGTGCTGACGGCATCGGTGGGTTCGCTGATATTCCAGTCGATGTGGTAGTAAGTGTCGAGGATGATGGCGCTTCTATTGTTGCGACAGATGATGTCGCCACCTTCCGAGCTGATGTTCATCTTGCCCAGCATAAGGCTGTTCGAGATGATTCCTAATGAGGAAGCCCAGCCGACGAGACCTCCGCAAAGGTTGACATTGTCGCCATTGATAGAGCCGGCAAAGATGCAGTCTTGTATCTTGGAAATGTCCGGCCCATCGCTGAGGAGTCCTGCCAAGCCGCCGTGCGTGCCGTCGCCATTGATGGTGGCGTTGATGTCGATGTAGCTTTGGCAACGGAGCAATGTGCCGCCCAATACGTTGGCTGCAAGGCCAGCGAACTTGCGGTTTGTAGTAATCGTGCCACGAACGATGAGGTCCTGCACCGTGCCTGACAGTCTGTTGAAGAGTCCGGCGTAGTCGGCTGTGCGGACAAGTGCGATGGTGATGGTGTGACCGGCTCCGTCGAAGGTGCCTTCGTAGGTCTTGCTGTCGCCAATCATCGTGGTGGGATAGCCGGTGAAGTCAATATCTTCGGTCAGCACACCGCAGATATCGGTGTGTCCTTGTTCTATCATCTGGGCAAACCATCCCAGTGCCTCAGCCGATGCAATCTGGAAGTAGCCGCGTTCGTCCTTCGGCATACTGTCCATATCGACGTGTCCGCAGTACTGACAGATGCCGTTGTGGAAGGAATGTTCGTCTTGTCCGTTGCGCGAAGCGTCGTTGGTGTAGCCGTTAATGGTGGTGTAGGGTGTGCCGTCGCAATGCAGATGCGAGAAGCAATAGACGGTGCCGTGCGAAGTGTCGGGCACGGGGGTGACGTCCGAGCCAAGTGTCTGTCGCCAGGCAGTGGAGCCTGGCTGTTTGCCATCAAGCATGAAGCAAGCCTCGCCGTAAGCCAGTTGGTTTTCAGTCAGGAACGTAATGCCGCCGCAACCATTCGAGGCGCTCCAGTCGCTGGCAAAGTAGTTGCTCGTGGAAGTGACGTTGCTGACGTTTCGAGCCAAGAGGTCGCTTCCCGATGTGCCTACTGTGAACTGGCTCGTGATGAGGCAGTTCGAGATGTGAGTCGAGCCGTCTGTCCAGCCGGCGACACCGCCGCAGCAGTTCGTCTGATTGCCTTCCATGTTGCCGCTGACAAGGCAGTCGCGTACAATCGTGCCCTTATAGGCGATGCCCATAATGCCGCCGTGCGTGCCGTCGCCATTAACCGTGCTGACGATGTTGACGCGGCTCTGGCATCGTTCTATCGTGGCATCTTCTGTCCTTGCCGCTATGCCTCCGGCAAACTTGGCAGATGTCGTGATGGTGCCAGTCGTGGTGAGGTCGTGGACATAGCCGGAGAGCCAACCGAACAGGCCGGCATCGTCCGAGGTGCGTTTCAAGGCAAGTTTGATGCTGTGACCGGCCCCGTCGAACTCTCCCTGGTAGTGGGTGTTGACGCCAATCATGATGGAAGGATAGGGTGCAAAGTTGATGTCGGCCTTCAGCACAGCATTGAGCTTGGTCTCCCCGTTGTTGACGCGATTGGCAAATCTGGCCAAAGCAGCAGCAGATGCAATCTCCACGAGCTCCGGCTCTTGGTCGTCGGATTCTGTATTGATGGCGTTGTCGAGCCACGGGATACGTTCGTCGATGTATTCCTTCAGCCATCCGACCTCGACTTCATACGAACCGCCGGCACGGTGATTGATTTGTATGAGCTTGTCCAGAATGGGCCATCGTATGAAATTAAGCCGTTGCGACTGCATCAGCTCGTTGGCCGTCGAGTCGATATAGGCGTCGAGGCTCTCGGCGTTAATGCCTCTTTCGGCTCTCGCGTTGTTCCACATCACCGCCATCGAGTCGCGTAGGACCTGGTCGGAGAACATTCGCTTGAGCAAGGCACGCGAGTTGCCGGCACCACCTCGGGCAAGCGAGAGGAAATCTCCAAGGCCGTTCGTCGGGTAGTTGCGGTAGTCGTTGTCGAAGGCATTATCAAAGTCCCAGACCGGTCCGATGCGGAAGACGTCCTCTTCGCGGTCTTTTGTCAAGTAGCAGCTCCAGAAGGCATCGGGATTGCCAGCCAGTTCCTCGGTCAGGAAATACTGCAGGAGAGTCTTCTCGTCGAGCTTCGAGCGGAATCCCAAATCAGGGTCGTCGAAGTTGGAAGCCAGGATCTTTGCCTCCATCAGATTGAACTCGCGGCGAATGTAGGCAGCCTGTTCGGGCACGATATCATTGTCGTCGGGGCTCTTGATGGTAACCGGATTGCCTGCGGCACTGGTGAACCAGGAGACTTCTTGATTGGCATATCCGTCGAGCTCCAACAGATAGCCGCCCGTGATGAGGTCGCCTTCGATGTCGGTTGGAAGCATCTCGGTGATGTTGACGCGGTTCCTGTCGACCGTTATCTGGTCGCTCAGTTGGTAGCATCCCTTGTACTCGCCGTTGACGATGACATCAACCGGCTTGCTCCAAGGCACGTAGTCGTAGCCCATTCGGCGTGCTATCTCGAAGGCCACGAGGTTGCGCATCAGGGTCTTGTCGTCGTGATTGTTGATGAGTGTCCACTTCCTGGCTTTCGCCGGAGAACGCATCTCGGAGTTCTTGAACATGCGCCGCGATTCGTCGAGCTTGATGCGATAGGGCTTTTTTTCGTTCGTGAGCGAACCGTTGCCGCGGTATCGGGTCGTGCCTGTCTCTTCCTGAATCTTCGTTTCGTTATCGTAAATGATGGTGATGGAGGAGACGATTTCATGCACTTTGTCGTATGGGTCAACGTTGTCGACAGTATGGAAGGAGAGCGTAGGCAGGTTGGTGAGCTGGTAGAAGTGCGAGTCGTCGCCTTCGCTGGCCTGGCCATAGAATGCAACTTCCGCAATGTTGCACCTCGCGTCGTTAGGCCCGATGTATCGTACATATCGGAAGCCTCGCGAGACATCGACGTCGGCATAGCTCATCGTGCCGGCCGTGCCTTCCTCATCTATAATATAAAGAGGGACACCATCCATGAAGTTCGGGTCGTTGGCACCCTCGAAGAGCCCCAGGACGACGCGTTTCGGGCCATAACTGCCCTCGCGAGGTGCCCAGCCGACACGGGTGATGACATGCTTCGTTCCAAGGTCAAGTCCCACCCAGGTCTTGCTGCGCTCGTAGGAGGCAAAGAATGTGGAGAGGTTCCCGTCGAAGGCATTGGCCGCAGTGTTGATGGTGGTGCTTGCCTGTCCTGTAGCGTAATCGACGCTCTCGGCAGTGCCGATGATTGTGCCTGTCAGTTTTTGCCCCTCTGCAAATAGCGGGACACTCGGCATCAACAGGCACAGTATCAGGACAAGCGGCGTCTTGACGCTCTTCAGGTTCTTGATGGCGTCTTGCTTCAAGCCGCAGAACGGACAGTAATGCGCATCGAAGGGTAGGGGCGAACCGCACTCCGGGCAGAACTTGTCTTTTCGTCGTGTCTTGTGATCGTGCACCATCTGTGCGCTGACGATACCCGTCGGCACAGCCATGATGGTGTAGCCCATGAGCATGACTATTGCGGAAAGCACGCGTCCGAAAAACGTTGCCGGAGCGATGTCGCCGTAGCCGACGGTCGTCATTGTCACGACAGCCCAGTAGATGCTTGTCGGGATGTCTTTGAACGGCGAGCCCGGGAGGTTGCCTTCCACCATGAACATCAGCGTCCCCATACTGATGACCAGGATGACCATGAAGAGGAAGAAGACACCAATCTTCGGGGCACTGATGATGATGGAACGCATCAGGAGGTCGCCCTCCTGGAGGAAGCTGAAGAGTTTGAAGACGCGGAAGACGCGTATGAGTCGGAACGTACGCACCACCATGAGGTAGCGCACCGGCCCAAACAACCAGCCGATGTAGAGCGGCAGTGTGCTCAGCAGGTCCACGATGCCGAAGAAGCTGAGGGCATACTCTTTGGGCTTGTCCGAGCAGTAGAGGCGGCACAGGTATTCGAGCGTGAAGAAGAACGTGAAGACGTATTCCAGGATGGTGAATATCTGCTTGACCATCGGCGGGAGACCTCTCATGCTCTCGACCACGACAAGCAGGATGCTCGCCACGATGCACCAGAGCAAGGTGATGTCGAAGGCCTTTCCGAGGGGCGTGTCGCTTTGGAAGATGATGACTCGCAGCTTCTCTCGGAGTGCCTTATTCCTCATGGCTTTCTGCCACAGACGTCGGATGATGTTCATTTATCGGATGGGTCGGAGTGTTCGAAGTGTTCTGAGTATTCTGAGATGGGATTACTCAGAGTATTCTGAATAATCGGAGCATTCAGAGTATTCAGAACAATCAGAGCATTCAGAGTATCAGGTCTTACTTTTCGTTTATTTGAAGAGCGTGTTCTCAATGATTCTGCCCATTTGCCATACACAGCGCACCTTGAGCTTGTCGTCGAGGACAAGCACGTCGGCATCCTTGCCGCGGGCCAGCGCGCCTTTACGTCCGAAGACGCCCATGATGTGAGCCGGCGTCTCGCTTGCCATGCGGACGGCGTCCTCGAGCGGCACCTCTGCCTGCTGCACGAGGGTGCGAACCAGGCGGTCGGTCGTGGCGATGGAGCCTGCCAGCGCACTGCGGTCGGCGAGCTTGCAGACGCCGTCCTCGATGATGACGCGGTCGTCGAAGGCTTTCGCATCGGGACCTGCGGCTGCCACTGCCAAGGCGTCGGTGATGACTGCCATACGCTCCACGCCCTTAATCTTGTAGGCCATGCGGAGGATAGTGGGAGGAACGTGGATGCCATCGGCGATGCATTCTATAGTCATGTCGTCGATGAGGTACACGCTTTCCACAGTGCCTTCATACTTATAGCCCATCTTGTTGTGGAAGCCAGGCATGGCGTTGTAGAAGTGTGTGACGTGGGTGAAGCCGGCTTCAAAGGCGGCCTTCACGTCGTCGTACTCTGCATTGGTGTGTGCGATGCTGGGCAGGATGCCTTTCTCAGCGCAGTATTTTCCGAACTGCAAGGCACCCGGCAGCTCAGGCGCTGCGTCCCAGCGTGTCAGGCAATCCGAGTGCTCCACAATGGGGATGTATTCGTTCGGGTCGGGGTTCTTGATCCATTCGGGCTGCTGTGCGCCGGCCTTGCTCGGGCTGAGGTAATGCCCCTCGAGATGCAAGCCGAGGATGGGCGAATCCTTTTCCTGCATGAGCTTGGAGCACGTCTGTACGGCCTTCTCTATCATTGGCACGGTGCTGCTGGAGAGAGTGGGGAAGATGGAGGTCGTGCCGTGTTTGGCGTGCGCTTCCACTGCGGCACGGAAGGCTTCGGGTGTGCCTTCCTGGAAGTCTCTTCCGCCACCGCCGTGGACGTGCATGTCGATGAATCCGGGCACCACATACATGCCTTTCGCATCGATGAGGTCAGCTCCGATGACTGCCAAGTCGCAGTTCGTGACCTCCAGTATCTTGTTGTCTCTCAGGATGACGCTACCGTTCTTGAGCCACCCCTGCGGAGTCAGGATTTTACCATTGATGATCTGTGTTAACATAGGGCGTAAATAGTTGATAGTTTATAGTTTAAAGTTTTCATGCCATGCTATAGACGACGTCCATGATTTTCTTGCCGATGGCGTCGGCTTCCTCCATCGTGCTGGCTTCGCTATAGACGCGGATGATGGGCTCGGTGTTGGACTTGCGCAGGTGAACCCATTTGTCGGGGAAGTCTATCTTGACGCCATCGATGTCGTTTACCTCTTCGCTGGCATACATCTTCTTGACCTCTTGCAGGATGGCATCAACGTCGGTCTCGGGCGTGAGGTCGATGCGGTTCTTTGCGATGAAGTAGGGGGGATAGGTGGCACGCAACTGGCTTGCCGTCATTCCCTTTTTGGCGAGGTAGGTCAGGATGAGAGCGATGCCTACGAGAGCGTCGCGGCCGTAGTGTGCGGCGGGATAGATGACGCCGCCGTTGCCTTCGCCGCCGATGACGGCACCCGTCTCCTTCATCTTCGTCACCACATTCACTTCGCCCACGGCAGCGGCGTTGTACTCGCAGCCATACTTACGCGTCACGTCGCGCAGGGCGCGGGTGGAGCTGAGGTTGCTGACGGTGTTGCCCGGCGTGTGCTGCAGGATGTAGTCGGCCACCGTGACGAGGGTGTACTCTTCGCCGTACATCGTGCCGTCTTCGCAGAAGAGGGCGAGGCGGTCCACATCGGGGTCGACGACGAATGCGATGTCGTGCCCGCCCTTTTGCATGAGGGCTTTGATGTCGGCCAGATTCTTCTCGAGCGGCTCCGGGTTGTGCTGGAAGTCGCCGGTCGGCTCGGTGAAGAGGCCCGTGACGGTCTTCACGCCGAGCTGTTCGAGCAGTTTGGGCAGGATGACGCCGCCGACGCTGTTGACGCTGTCGAAGGCGACGCGGAAGTTTGCCCCCCGTATGGCGTCCACATCCACGAGGTCGAGGCCGAGCACCATGTCGATGTGCTTCTGGTCGTAAGTGTTGTCTTCGCGATACGTGCCCAGATGGTCGACGTCGGCATACTCGAAGTCTTCGGCTTCGGCTATGCGGAGCACCTCGTTTCCTTCCTCTTTGTTGAGGAACTCGCCCTGGGAGTTGAGCAGTTTCAGTGCGTTCCACATGCGTGGGTTATGGCTGGCGGTGATGATGATGCCGCCGCAAGCGCCTTCCATGGTGACAGCCACCTCCGTGGTGGGCGTCGTGGCGAGGCCGATGTTGACTACGTCGAAGCCCATGCCCATGAGCGTACCGCAGACCACGTTCTTCACCATGGGTCCGGAGATGCGGGCGTCCCGGCCGACCACTATCTTGTTGCTCCCGACCGTCGTTGTGCGGCGGATGAGGGTTGCGTAGGCTGATGTGAATTTCACGATGTCGAGGGGGTTGAGCGTATCTCCTGCCCTGCCTCCGATGGTGCCTCTGATACCAGAGATTGATTTGATTAATGTCATAGAGTTTTGTTATTTAAAGAAATTATGGTTTCGATTTGTGCTATGCTTGTTTTGAATTCTTGGAAGTTAAAGAAGTTAAAGAAGTTAGCTCGCTTTGCTCGCTTGGGGAAGTTAAAGGACAATAG
>CAMJOE010000131.1:0-7285 GCA_946407485.1 uncultured Prevotellaceae bacterium
ATGGCATCAATCGCCGCCTTCGGTGTCGGCAGGTCGGGCTGACCGATGTTCAGGTGATAGACATGTATTCCTCTGTCTTTTGCGGCGTATGCCAAGGGAGCCAGTTTGCGGATTGGCGACTCCGGCATCTCAATGCCTCGTACGGAAATTTGCGGCATAAAACTATTTACTATTTGATGATGTACTATATACTATTTCATTTCCCCTAAAGGAGCTTGGTGTGTCCTTTAACTTACATTTCGCGTGCAAAGGTACGACAAATAATTCATAGTTTGTGCTATTTTAGCCGAGAAGTTTATAATTATGAATTGAGAATTATGAATTATGAATTAAAATAAGTACTTTTGCCGTGGTAAAAAGATTAAACCTCGACATGCAACAACAGATTCTGCACCTTTTGTGTACGGCTGGCACATGCCGTCTTCATTTCTCGGGTCACGAGCATGAGCTGACGCCGGGCTGTTGCATGATAGTGATGGCAAGCCACGTGGGGAGCATTCGTCCCAGCGAAGACTGCCAGCTTTACCAGTTCCTGATGCCTGCCGACTGGCAAGCGGGCCTGATGCCTCACAGCAGCTACGGGGCTTGCGGCTGGTTGCATCTCTTCATGCACCCTATCTTTCAGCTTGGCGACGCGCTTGCCATCATCGAGCACGACTTCCGGGATGTCGCTTTCCGCAGCGAGCATACGCCGGAGGCCTATCGCGATGAGGCCGTTCTGCAAAGCATGCGAGCTCTCTACCTCGACGTCATGAACGTTCATGCTGCACTCTTCGAGCGAGAAGAGACCACGCTGAGGTCGGCAGACATCATGTCGCGCTTCATCCGTATGCTGGAGGCAGGAACCTACAGGACGCACCGCACCGTGGCTTATTACGCGGAGGCACTTTGCGTGACACCTAAGCATTTGCACAAGATATCCACCCAGGTAAGCGGTCGCACGCCAAGCTATTGGATTGGGCAGTTCACCATGATGGAGATTAAGCACCTCATGATGCACGGAAAGCTCACGGCAAAGGAGGTGGCAGCCAAGCTGAACTTCGACAACGCATCGCATGTCAGCCGCTATCTTAAGAAAAGGTGAAAAGGTAAAAAGTTGAAAAGGTGAAATCTTGGTAACACTCTGCGAATTCTGGGTTTGGCTGTTTACCTGCTTTGTTCGTACATTTGCAGCCGGAAACTTTTAATATTTATTTTTAATTGCAAAGGCTATGCAAATCCGCACATTATTATTATTGAGCACCTGTGCTGCAAGTATCTCCTTGCAGGCAGAAACACTGAATGACGGCATTCAGGACACCACAGAGATGAGCGAGGTGGTCGTGACCGGCACACGCGACGCCACCGACCAGCGCCACCTGCCGTTCACCGTTACAAGCGTCACGGGCGAGAAGCTCAACGAGCACTACCGCTCTTCCGTCCTGCCTACCGTGATGGAGCAAACGCCTGGCCTCTTCACCACCAGCAGGGGCGTGCTGGGTTATGGCGTGAGCACGGGAGCCGCAGGCAGTCTGAAGGTTCGCGGCGTGGGCAGCGGCCCTCAGCTTTTGGTGCTGATAGATGGCCAGCCACAATATGCAGGCCTCATGGGGCACCCTATCCCAGACGTCTATCAGACCATGATGACGGAGAAGGTGGAAGTGCTTCGCGGCCCTGCCAGCCTGCTTTACGGCAGCAATGCAATGGGAGGCGTGGTGAACATCGTGACGCGGCAGATGAACGAGGACGGCTGCAAGACCAACATCTCCCTGCAGGGCGGCAGCTATGGAACATTCGAGGCCAACGGCGTCAACCGATTCCGCATGGGGAAACTCAGCACGATAGTCGCCGCCCAGTACCAGCGGACGGACGGCCATAGGCCTAACAGCGCGTTCGAGCAGTTTGGAGGCTATGCCAAGATAGGCTACGACTTCTCCGACCACTGGAAAGCCTTTGCCGATGCCAACGTCACGCACTTCAATGCCAGCAATCCCGGCCCTGCCTATGCGCCTCTGTTCGACAACGACTCCAAGATAACGCGCGGTCTGGCGAGCATCAGCCTGAGCAACAGCTACCAATCCACGAGCGGCACCCTGCGTGCCTATTGCGACTGGGGCCACCACAACATCGACGACGGCTACGGCCTCGGCGCTGCTCCCAAGGCGTACCTCTACAAGCACGACGACTACATCGCAGGCCTTTCCTGGTATCAGAGCGCACATTTCTTCGAAGGCAATACCGTGACCGTTGGCCTCGACTGGCAACACTTCGGTGGCAGCGCATGGAATGCCGACAAGAGGACGGGCGCGAAGACCTACCTCGTGAAGGATGCCGCAGGCAATCTCGTGGAGAACCAGCATGCCGACGAGGTGGGGACCTACGTCGATTTCCGCCAGGACATCTGCAAGTGGCTGACGGTAGATGCAGGGCTGCGAGTCGACTGGCATTCCGTCATCGGTACGGAGCTTGTGCCGCAGGGGGGTCTCGCCTTCCATCCTACACCCTATGCCGACATCAAGGCCTTGGTGAGCAAAGGCTTCCGCAATCCCATCATCCGCGAGATGTACATGTTCCCGCCTGCAACGACTGACTTGAAGCCCGAGCGCATGATGAACTACGAGCTGGCCTACACGCAGAGGATAGCAGGGAAGGCACGCATCGGCGCCAACATCTTCTACATCAAGGGCAAGAACCTCATCAACACCGTTAGGGTAGGTGGTAGGCCCCGCAACGTCAATACGGGCGACTTTGAGAACTGGGGGCTGGAGCTGAGCGGCGACTACACGATAAACAGGCATTGGAGCGTGGACGGCAACTACTCCTATCTGCGCATGGCGACACCGATTGTCGGAGCTCCGGAGGGCAAGCTTTACCTCGGAGGCAAGTACAGGAACGAGCGGTGGACCGTGGCTGCCGGCCTTCAGAACATCAGCGGCCTCTACATCACCGACGACCTGAAGGAGAACTACACCCTGCTCAACGCCACCGTCAGCTACAAGGTCCTGCCCTGGCTCACGCTCTTTGCCAAAGGAGAGAACTTGCTGGCCGAGCAGTACGAGACCTACGACGGCTACCTGATGCCAAAGGCCACCTTCATGGGCGGCGCATCGTTCGAGTTCTGAGGAATCAGGAACCGACGTTCCCAAGCGTCGGGAAGGCATAGGCCCTCTTTCATATACGAAGCACCCCTGCTTTTGTAAACCCTGCCCTCAGAGAATTATACACTGAGGGGTTTGCGAAAACGGGGGTGTTGCGTATATAAGAGCCTAAGAGAGGGGAAACATATATGATACTCTCAAAAGACTATTATAGGGGGGAGCAACGTTGCTGCTGTCGGAGGCTAATTGGTGCTGACGAACTGGGGGCGGTAGATGCCGTCCTCGCCCATGGGCGGCAGGGATGCGTCGAAGGTGGTCCAGGGGATGCTGAAGATGCGGTGGAGCCGGTCGCAGTAGTAGGAGAGGGTGATGCTTTCGCCTTTGCCTCTCCCTGCCACGGTGAGGGGGAAGAAGACGAGGCCCTCCTCGATGGTGGGAGCCGTGAGGCCCCGCACCTCGTCCCCTACAGTGGCGCAGAGGAGGTCCTGCTGTGTGACGTATGTCTCCAGTTCGCGCTGCATCAGCAGCGATACGCTCATGGTTTGCTCGAAGGCTGTGTACTTGGGTGCCTGCCATGCAGGGCGGGCATCGTTGCCGGGGGCTATCTCCTGCTGAGCGGGCGCAACGGGGTCGACCACCTCAGAGTCGGAATCAGAGCCCGAGCAGGACAGGAGGAAGAGGGGGAGGAGGCAGAGCCATCTGCCCACCTTGCTGTAGCGTCGGAAGTTCCTTGCTGTGGGAAGAGCCGTTCCTTGCTGTAGCGTCGGCTGTTCCTTGATGAAGAGTTTCATATCTATGAGCTAATATATGGTAAATGGTTAAATGGTAAATGGTTAAATGGTAAATGGTTAAATGGTAAATGACATTGTTGTTTACTTCTCATTTGTTACTTTTCCATTGTGAATATAGAGGCCCGGGCGTCCTGGCTTGCGAGGCAGGCGTATGCCGTCCAGCGTGTACCAGTGGCCGTCGGAGTAGTCGTACGAGGCTGGTGTGAAGGAGATGTCGGTCGGCTGTTCAGGGCTTCCCATCACGGCATCTGCCTCGTAGTCGAAGTCGCTGCGCTTGATGCCCACCACCTGTCCGTCGCGTTCCAGGCAGAAGGTCAGGCTCTGCGGCTCGTCGTCTGGCTGAGCCACGTTGAGGTAGAACAGGCCGTCCTCGCCCTCCTCGGCCACACCGATGCGGCTGGTCCCGTTGAAGGCTGCCAACCGGTCGCCTTCCTGCACCTCAACGCCGCTGATGTGGGCTACGATATTCATCGATGTCGCACCAGTGTTCTCGAGGAGAGGCGTCCAGTGCGGAGCTGTTCTGTTTCCAGAATAGCGCGACTCGGCATAGTAGCAGGGATAGTAGTACGAAGCTTCCGAGTCGGCTGTCCGCTTGAGCATATAGCCTTTGCCGGCCTCCAGGTAGCGGAGCGTGCCCTTCCACACAAGGCCTCCCGAGGCGTCGCGGCTGAGGATGGCAAAGTCGTCCTGCGACTTCAGCACATCTCCCTCGCTGCCTTGGCCGAGATAGACGGACATGGCCTGAGTGATGGGCAGGTTCAGCTGCGAGAGGTAGGCCACGCGGTTCCAGCCCTGCTTCACGACGATGTCTTTGTCTACAGTCTGCCCGCCGATGTGGACTACCTTCTTGCTGCTTGCATAGATGCGGAACATGCGTGTGGGGTCAATCTTTACGGCTTGGCGTTCGTTGTCCCACTTGTAGCCTCGTTCAGTGAACTGCGCTTGGCGACAGAAATAGGTAGCGGTGAGTTGGTCGGTGATGACCTCGATGGCATCGCCGGGCTCCCAGTTCGCAGCGCCGTAGAGCAGGCCGCCTAAGGTGAGAGGCTCCTTCGGCATTACGTTGAGCGATACCCAGTTCCAGCCTTTGCGCAGCTGCAGTACCTCCACATCGCTGTCGTTGTTCTCCAGCAGCAAGGGCGATGCACTGCTGCCTACGATGGCATCAGGCTTGAAGCTAACATGCTGTCCATTGCGCGGCTCCAGTTTATATATCTGCCCAGAGGATGCGTCGTAGAGACGGAACTCCAGTTCGGGTGTCTTGTTCGGCTTGCCATAGACCGTCAGGAAGGTCAGCACCTCGTTGGCGTTGGCTGTCTGGTCGGCATCGATGTGTGCCACTCCCATCACTTCCTGGTTCGGTCCGAATACGGCCAGAATGTCGTTGGTATCTGCGGCCACCATGCCGTCAATGTAAACACGTGCCACGATGTGCATCATCTGGTTCCCAGCCTTCAGGTCTTCGCTGACGGCCCATTGGGGCTGTTCACCTTTCACCTTCACGTTGAGATAGAGCGGCTCGTTGTTGTCGTTGCACATCAAGGAGATCAGTTCGTTGTATGTACCGATGTTGGTGAAGGGCGAGATGCTGAAGGTGATGGTCAGTTCGTCCAGCGCATCAATGCTTCCCTCCGTCTCTGAAGCGCTGAGCCAGTAGGGCAGGTCGCGCAGCTCGAAGTCTTGCCTCTGCCCGCTCAGGTTGCGGATGGTGGCTTCGAAGGAAAGTTCCTTGCCGTAGTCGGTTTGCAGGTTCGTGTGCTTGATGTTCCATCGGAGCGGATTGCGATAGACGTAGAAGTCCATTGTCAGCGGACTGGCCATGTAGTTGCCGTTGAGGTCGGGCACCTCCTTGACGGTCACGTAGATGTTGTTCTTCTCTATCTGGTAGTCCGGCACGTCGAGGTTCAGCATCAGCTGGTTGCCGTTGGCCACGTAGCTGAAGTTGACGTTGTCCAGCTTGTTGGTGCTTGTCATGGGCGCATATACATCGCGTGAGGCATGGGCATTAACGATGCTTTGCTCCACAAGCGTGTCGCGCCGTGCCACCACATTGCCGCGAGCGTCCTTGTAGCGCTTGAGGCTGATGCCGGTGGGCTCGAGGCGCTGCGTGTTGTCGTCCTGCAGCTCGCTTCGTCCAAAGTCCAGGTAGGCCAGCAGGGCGGCCTCTGTTCCCGTGGGCGCCTTGTTGACGTAGTCTTGCAGCATGTTCACGGGCAGCACGCTGCTGAACATGGCCACCTCGTCGATGTACCCATTCATCATCTCCTTGCAGGTGTTGTCATCGGCGTAGGTAGCACCCAGGGCGAGCTTGTTGCCCATGATGCCTCCCAGACTGTCTACGCTGAAGCTCTCCACGAGTTTCTTGTCCATATAGATGTTGCCGACGTTGCGCGAGCGAGAGACTGTCATGGCGAAATGGTGCCACTGTCCGTCGCTGCACGAGGCGTCGGTGTTGAACTCTCGGCCACCGGAGCGCACGAAGAGGCGGCCTTCCTTGACGCCCACGTTGATGTGGTTCCGGGCATCGGCCTCGGTCTGTGCTTCTCCATTGGCCAGGAGCGTGGCCTGCCGGTCGGAGGTGTTGAACCAGAACATCAGCGTATAGTCCTGAGCATCGGTGCGTGCGAAGCGGTCGGGCTGCAAGCGGATGCCGCCTGTCCCGTCAAGCTGCATCGCCAGGCCCTGGGGTCGTTTCCAGTTGACGCCGATGAGCCCCAAGTCGATGCCACTGCCGGCACAGTCGTAGCTATACTGACCTTCGCCTTCGTTCAGTCCATAGTAGCAGAGCAATCCATGCTCGTAGCCGGTGAGGGACTTCTGACCATACTCTGCCAGCTCGGCAGCAGACAGCGCGCGGTTCCAGAGGCGGAACTCCAGCATGTCGCCCTTGTAGGGGACGAGGTCTCCGGGCTGCGGGTTGTTCGGGATATTGTAGTCGAAGCCCAGACGCAGTTCGCTGTTGCCGCGATAGACGCCGCTCACTCGCTGCTCACCGATGAGGCTGTTGCCGTCATAGAAACGCACCGTCATGGCGTCGCTGCTCTGCTCCATTGTATAGGCTATCTGTCTGAAGCCGTTGAAAGGTATGGCCGAGTCGGAGGTCACTTGTCTGCCGTTCAGGATGGCAGTCAGGTGGCGGTCGGCAGTCAGTCCGAATGTCAGTCCCTGCTCGTCGCCGCCATGCGAGAATATCATCATGCTTTGCTCTTCATTAGCGGGATTCAGCATCACATCGACTGTGAAACTCTTGCCCGTCAGGTTCAGCGGCGTAGCAGACAGGACTGCGCTGTTGCCGTCGAAGGAGAGACAAGTGCTGGTGCTGATGTCTCTGCTGTTCAGAGTGCCTAAGACCTCGAAGTTGTTTATCTTGCTTAGGTAGTTGCCTGCGATGTCCTCGCTGAAGCGGATGCAGATGTC
>CAMJOE010000132.1:0-7183 GCA_946407485.1 uncultured Prevotellaceae bacterium
CAAGGCATCAAGCGCGGCATCATGGAGATGGCCGACGGCATCATCATCAACAAATGCGACGGAAACAACGTCGATAAGTGTCAGCTCGCAGCCACTCACTTCCGCAACGCGCTCCAGCTCTTCCCGCTGCCCGAAAGCGGCTGGGCACCTCAAGTCCTCACCTATAGCGGCTTCTACGGCTACGGCATCAAGGAGGTCTGGGATATGGTGTACAGCTATCTCGACTTCGTAAAGAAGAGCGGTTACTTCGACTATCGCAGGGCCGAGCAGGCAAAGTACTGGATGTACGAAAGCATCAACGAGCAACTGATGGGAAACTTCTACCACAACCCCACCATTGCCGACATGCTTCAGGCCGCCGAGCAAGGGGTGCTGCGGGGCGAAAGGACCTCATTCGTCGCAGCCAAGCAGCTCCTCGACTCTTACTTTGCACTCCTCCATTAGCCATTTGGGCGTGCTCGTGGCACCGCAGATACCTATCGACTCACATCCTTGCAGCCAGCGGACATCAATCTCGCTGGCTGTATCTATCATGTAGGAACGCGGATTGGCCTCGCGACACTCATTGAAGAGCACACGCCCATTACTGCTCTTCTTGCCGCAGACAAAGAGCACGGCATCGTGCCTCAGGGCAAAGCTGCGAATGTTGGGCATGCGGTTTGCCACCTGTCGGCAAATGGTGTCGTAGTAGGTAAAGGTTGCCTCGGGGCTGATGTGCTGCTGAACGTAATCAACTATCTTTCGGAACTCGTCGAGGGGCTTGGTCGTCTGGGAGTAGAGACAAATGTCGCGATTGAAGTCGAGCTTCCTGGCATCATCTGCCGACTCGATGATGATGGCCGTTTCCTCCGTCTGTCCCACAAGGCCAAGCACCTCGGCATGTCCGTTCTTGCCAAAGATGACAATCTGCTTTTTGTGCTCAGTATCAGCATCATACTCCTTCTTGATGCGTTCCTGAAGGTGCAGCACCACGGGGCAAGTGGCGTCAATCAGGTTGATGGAATGTTCGCGGGCAAGTGCGTAGGTCGAAGGCGGTTCGCCATGGGCACGGAGCAAGACCTTGGCATCGTGGATGTTGCGCATCTGGTCGTGATTGATGGTGACGAGCCCCATCTGCTGCAAGCGGTCGCACTCCTTGCCATTGTGCACGATATCGCCCAAGCAATAGAGCCGTTCCTCCTTCGCAAGTTCCTCCTCAGCCTTGCCGATGGCACGCGTCACACCGAAACAAAAGCCCGAACCCTGGTCGATTTCTATTTTCATGCTGCAAAGATAAGAAATAAAAATGAAAAGAGAAAAGGGAAAAGGGAAAAATATGAGAAAGACAACGGGAAATGGAGCATAGACAAACTATCCACGCATCGATGCCAAACTACTAGTGTATCGTTTGCAATTTAATAGTGTCTAATTTGCAATTTAATAGTGTCTAGTTTGAGATTTAATAGTGTTTAGTTTGAGATTTAGTAGTGTTTAGTTTGTCAACGAAGCGTGGGTGGCTTACTGTCACTCCACTATGTGATGACATTTTCCTGCAGTTTTCTTTGCTTGAATGGAATAAAAAGCGTATCTTTGCAGCACAGAAAGCAATGTGAAAAGGATTATGACAGCAAAGGAAGAAGAAGTAATCCGGAAAATAAGAGAGACAAGCCATAAGGTGGTTCCGCCCGACGGACAGGTTTGGCTCTATGGTTCCCGAGCCCGTGGCGATGCTCATGAAGACTCAGATTGGGATATATTGATTCTTCTGAACAAGCCGAAACTGGAAGCGGATGACTATGGAGTAGCATATCCTTTCCGCGAACTTGGCTGGGACATCGGCGAGGAAATTAATCCGACATTATACTCCAAGCAGCAATGGGAGACCTGGACATATCTTCCATATTATAAGAATGTAGAACGAGACAAACTGGTCCTCCTATGAGTTTAAGTGACGAAGAACGCAGAATTATAGTCGGCCTGGAATACGAGAAGGCATGTAAGACCATTGAGAAGGTGACAGAATACCAAGCGCTCGGGCACTGGGACACTGTAGCCAACAGATTGTATTACGCTCTGTTTCATGCGGTGAATGCACTGCTCATAAACGATGGTCATATCGTGAACACACACAGGGGAGTAATCAGTGTGTTTGGCAATGACTACATACGAACGGGCGTTTTCCCCTCGAAAGCAGGTCGTCTTTATTCAGATTTGCAAACGCTTCGCAATAACAGCGACTACAACTGCTCGTTCAACGCAACGGAAGAGGAGATAGAACCCCTGATAAAGCCAACACAGCAACTGATAGACGATATTGGGAAATATATCCAAAGCAAAGAAGCATAACGCATTACCCATTATTCATGGCATAATGCCAACTTAGCTTCTTCTTTCAATCTTCCGCAGCCACTCTGTGATACTGCTCCAGGAGCCAAGCCTTCTGCTCCGGTATCGTCATGTTGCTGTTGTCGAGCACAATGGCATCTTCTGCCTGGCGAAGAGGACTGATGGCACGGGTTGAGTCGATGCGGTCACGTTCAATCACGTTGGCCTTTATCTCGTCGAAGCTGCACTTCTCTCCCTTGGCCGTCAGTTCATCAAAGCGACGCTGGGCACGGACATCGGCACTTGCTGTGACGAAGACCTTCAGCTCTGCATCCGGGAACACGACAGTCCCTATGTCGCGACCATCCATGATGACGCCCTTTGCCTCGCCCATCAGGCGTTGCAGGTCAACCATTGCTTCGCGGACGAAACCCAAGGTGGCAATGGGGCTGACATACTTCGATACCTCCATCGTGCGGATGTCTTTCTCCACACAAACACCATTGAGGTAAGTGTCTGGCCGACCCGTCTCTTCATTGAGCTGGAAGGTTATCATGATGTCCGACATGCGCTGCCTCAGTCCCTCCTCATCAATGCCTGCATCAGTAATCAAGCCGTTCTGCAGAGCAAAGAGCGTGACGGCACGGTACATCGCGCCCGTATCTATATATATATAGCCAATCTCTTTGGCAAGGTCCTTCGCCATAGTGCTCTTGCCACAAGAGGAGTGGCCGTCGATTGCAATTGTTATCAGTTTCATCAATTATATTTACTATTTGACGATTTACGATTTACGATTTATTTACTATTTAGTAATTTAGCTATTTACAGTGCGGTAGCAAATTCTTCACTCTTCACTCTTCATTCTTCACTGGCTATTGGGGTGAGGCTACTCTTTTGCGAAGTTATAAGCTAATGTGAATGCCAGGGTTGGTGCGCTGACGTGGTATTTCGCATAGGCAAGGGCAAACTTGACGCGTTTCAAGTTGACGCCGCCGCCGAAGGAAAGGCCTGCTGCATGGGAGGAACCCGCTGCTGTCATCTCGTAGCCACGACGGAAGTTGTAACCCATGCCGACGTAGAACTTGTCGTTGATGAGCCACTCTGCTCCAAGCACGAAGTGGTTGATGAAGATGCTGCCGCTCTTGAGCTTGTTGCCTGTCGTGAAGTAGTCCTTCGAGGTCCATCGCGTCAGGTCAACCATTGTGACAGAGATGCGGATGGGAGCATGGCCGAGCGACTTGGTGAAGCCCATCTCGAGGTCAGCAGGCAAGCGGTCGTGCTGATTGCCAAAGGCCTTGACCTGTCCGCCAAGGTTGCGGGCTGCAAATGAGAACGAGAAGTCTGCCTCCTCATCATAGTAGTTGAGTCCGAGGTCAGCAGCCAGTCCGACTGAGGAGTATGCTCCGTAGTGCGAATAGATGAACTTGGCTGTTACGCCGCCAGCCCATCTGTCGCTCAGAAGATGGCTGTACTGGCCTGCGATGCAAAGGTCGAGGGGCTTGAAGGAACCGACTTCCTCACCGGTGAGCAGCGTTTCCTTCGTAGAGCCATAACCCACGAACTGAGCATTCACGCCCCAGTTGCCGTACTTGCCCACCTGCTGGGAATAGGCCGCAGCACCTGTATTGCAACCCTGCATGTAGGTCATGAAGGAGAAACCCACAGTCTTGTCGCTGACGCCTGTCAGCAAAGCCGGGTTCTGTATGGCGAGGGAGATGTCGTCCTCAATCAGGGAGATATTCTTTCCACCAAGTGCCGTAGAATGAGCGGAGACAGGCAGGTTCAGGAAGTTGAACACGCTGCCGCTCTCCTGAGCATGGGTTATGGGGGAAGAGAGGAGGAGAAGAAGGAAGAAAGTTGGCGCAAACCCTGGCACCTTCCATAGGTTTCGTCCCCTGATTCCTTTTGCTTCTTCTGACTTCATTAACTTCATTGGGTCTATTTTGGTCTTGCTTATCATAAATCGGGGTCAAAGTTAAGGCTTTTTATATCAATAACGGACATCATGGGCACAAAATTACATTCAAATGAAAAAAAAAGCCACTTTCTTGCACGTTATATAAAAAAATGATGTAAATTTGTGGCACAATTTATGGTTTTCGACAACAATAACATCAAAAATAGACATGGAAGCTAACAAGACAGTTAACGAAGAGTTGAGGGGTCAGAAGTCAACCAACATGCTGATTGGTTATGTGCTGGCACTCGCTGCTATGTTCGTCGCCTTCGAATACACTCAGCGCGAGGTGAAGGTGGTCGAAGAGGACAAGATTTATGATTACAGGATGGAAGAGGACATGATTCCCATCACGCAGCAGCAGGAAGTGGTGGCTCCTCCTCCAGCAGCTGCTCCTACGGTGATGGAGTTCATCAATGAGGTGGAAGACGACACGGAACTTCCCGAGGAAGAAGTCGAGACCTCTGAGGAAATGAACCAGGCCATCACGGCAGTCGTTGGTACAGGTGCTCCCAGTGCAGTTGTCGTGACAGGTCCCGTTGGTCCTGTGGTCGAGGCCGATGATGATGACCGTATCTACGAAATGGTAGAGGAGAACGCCCAGTTCCCAGGCGGTGACGAGGCTTGCTTCAAGTGGCTCAGCGAGCACATCAAGTATCCCAGCATCTGCCAGGAACAAGGTGTGCAGGGTCGTGTCATCGTGAACTTTGTGGTCAACAAGGACGGTTCCATTGTTGATGTCAACACAGTACGTTCTCCAGACCCCAACCTCACCAAGGAGGCAGAGCGCGTCGTGAAGATGATGCCCAAGTGGAAACCTGCCCGTCAGGGTAACAAGCCTGTGCGTTCACGCTTCACCCTCCCCGTCATGTTCCGTCTGAACTAAACAGACCGCGACTCTTCAAGGGATTTATTCCACATGGCCCCTCCTCCCCGTAAAAGGGGTCGGGGGGTCTTCTATATATAATATATAATAATGTATAGTAGCAAAGAACTTCTTCAGCAGGTCAACGAGGCCATCGCTGCCCTACCCCTTGAGTGCGAACCTAAAGGACTCTATGCACCCATCCGCTATGTCCTCTCACTTGGAGGCAAACGCATCCGTCCTGTGCTCATGCTCATGGCCTACAACCTCTATCGTGAAGATGTCAGGCCGTGCATCATGCCTGCAATAGGACTTGAGACGTACCACAACTTCACCCTCCTCCACGACGACCTCATGGACAGGGCAGAGATGAGAAGAGGCAAGAAGTGCGTTCACCTCATGTGGAACGACAACACAGCCATCCTCAGCGGCGACAACATGCTCGTCCTGGCCTTCCAGTACATGATGCAATGTGATGAGGGGAAGGTGCCCGCCGTGATGCGGCTCTTCTCCAAGACTGCCATCGAGATTGATGAAGGACAGCAGTACGACGTTGACTTTGAGACAAGAAATGATGTCACGGAGGCTGAGTACATTGAGATGATTCGCCTCAAGACCTCAGTCCTGCTGGCTTGTGCCCTGCAGATTGGTGCCACGCTTGCTGATGCTCCCGAGCAAGATGCTGACGCACTCTATCACTTCGGAGAATGCCTCGGCCTTGCCTTCCAGCTTCAGGACGACTACCTCGACGTCTATGGTGACCCCGCAGTCTTCGGCAAGAAGATTGGTGGCGACATCCTCTGCAACAAGAAGACCTTCATGCTCATCAACGCCCTCCTTCATGCTTCGCAGGAGGACAGGGCAGAGCTGCAGCGATGGATTGACAGCAAGGACTGCAACCCTGACGAGAAGATTCGTGCAGTCACGGCCCTCTACACAAAGATTGGGGTTGACCGCATGGCAAAGGAGCGCATGAATGCTTACTATGTGGAGGCTGAGCAGTACCTGGCAAAGGTCAGACTGCCCGAGGAGCGCAAGCAGATGCTTCACGGCATTGCCCTTGAACTAATGGGTCGCGAGAAATGATAGACACGCACAGCCACATCTACGAGCCCACATTCATTGCCGACCGCGAGGAAGTCATCAAGCGGGCAAGGCAAGCAGGCGTCGAAGCCATCCTCCTGCCCAACATCAATGCCGAAAGCATAGAGCAGATGCTCGACCTCTGCTACCGCTATCCCGACTACTGCTTCCCCATGATGGGCTTGCACCCCACCGACATCGAGGAGAACTACAGGCAAGTCCTGGCTGACATGGAAAGGCTGCTGGAGGCTCCCGACCATCCCTACATAGCCATCGGCGAGGTGGGACTTGACTATTATTGGGACAAGAGCAAGGCCAAAGAGCAGGAAGAGATCTTTCGCATTCAGATTGAGTGGGCCATCAAGTACCGCCTGCCCCTCTCCATCCATGCCCGCTCAGCCCACCGGCAGCTCGTCAATGCCATGAATGAGTACAAGGGAGAGGCTCTCAGCGGCGTCTTTCATTGCTTTGGAGGCACGAAGGACGAGGCCGAGGAGCTGCTTCAGTTCCCCGACTTCGTGCTTGGCATAGGAGGCGTGGTCACCTACAAGAACAGCCCGCTGCCCGAGTCGCTCCAATCCGTTCCCCTGGAGAGAATAGTCCTCGAGACAGACTCCCCCTACCTCTCACCCGTGCCCTATCGAGGCAAGCGAAATGAGAGCTCCTATGTGGTGGAAGTGCTGCGCAAAATTGCACAAATATACAATGTAAGCGAAAGGGAGGCAGAAAGCATCACAAACAACAATGCAAAACGCATATTTAAGCATGTGAACGCACATTAAAGCATACAAAACAACAAAAAAGCACAGAAATTGAAACTTTTTTAACTAAAAACTATGTCCGTATAAGAAAAAAAGCTATCTTTGTAACCGAAAAGCGCGAAGTGAGTCCCTATTCACATTCGTGCCACATAAATAAAGGAGAGATGCTCGAGTGGCTGAAGAGGCACGCCTGGAAAGCGTGTGACCGGC
>CAMJOE010000133.1:0-7177 GCA_946407485.1 uncultured Prevotellaceae bacterium
CGCCCGACAGCTGCTACCGCATCCCCATCGAAGTCATCGACAGCATCGGCTTCCGAGCACCAGCGCCGATAATGCGTGAAGGCATCTTCTATCTCCGCGACTATCATGCTGCGTTCACGAATTCTATTGATAGCCTTACAATATTTTTTGATGACAGCATTCTGCAGGATAGCTTGCCTACTATAGGTCAGCCAATACTGTGTGCTACCAAAATGACACCATACGAGGATGGGTTTGCAGGTAAGGCTAAAAGCATTAGAAACGAAAATGGTAAAGTCGTGGTCGAATGTGAGATGCTTTGTGTAGCAGATGTCTATAAGCGTCTTGTAATGGCAGGCAGGGCTATCACAGAGACAGAAGCGATAAACAATGCCAGAGCTAGGGCAAAACAATCAGATGGAGACCCTTGGATAAAGTACGAGGACAGTGATGTAATTATCAAGGATATCGGAGATATCAAATTGAAAATCCTCGATGGATTGTTCTTTGCAAACAGCATAAAACCGACGCTTCAAATCAATTATGTTGTCTATGTGGACGAATTCACTTATGATATGTATGCTATCGTACGTCTTACTCATAATGACCTCGAATATGGTATCGATTTGAACTTGAATAAGCTTGTTGCCATAGATGATACTATTGCCGCCGACAAGGAATTGAAAGAAATAACCCAAGCTTTGATACGTATGCAGAATTACCAGAACATGAGTCAGGAGAACTGGGTTGAAAGCATCGTAGAGGAAGTCAAGAAGAAGGGTGAGAAAGACAAACTTGATGCAGAACAGGCCGGTCTTTTGAAAGGTATATGGAAGAAGATGCATAAGGAATGGGAAATTCCCATTGGCGGACCTTTCACTTTAGGGCTTGAAATCGGACCGTTGCTTGATTTGAAAGGCAGTGTTGACATTCAGGGCAAGTTAAAGACTAAAGCAAGGAATACTTTCTTTATTGAAGCAAAAGGCAAAACTATAGCTACGCTAGCCAATCCTAAAATTGCATTGGCTACAGGCTTGGCCCAAATAGATGGCTATTCAGATTTTCATATTGATCCTGCAGAATCTGTTTCATTAGGTATAAGTGCAAAGGGAAGTCTGGATGTCGGCATGTATGGAAAAGTATCATTAAACCTTATTCACAAAGGCGTTGTCCATGCATCAGGAAGTTTTAAGGCAGGACTTAAATTGGCAGGAGAAATCGGTTATACATGGGATTCAGAAACATGGCATGAAGAGGACTTTACAGAATTAACAGACCCATTTTATGATGGCGTCAAGAATACTAAAATCAAATTAGAGGCATTTGCGAACTTAGGTCTGGAACTGGGAGTTACGCCTTGGAGCTTCCTGACTGTTGGTGCTGAATACGAACTTGGGAAGGCCGACCTTGGCTCATGCTATCTTTTCCCGCACTTCACACAACCCGCACTCCCGACATACGATTCCCAAAAAGATCAATGGAGCAACGGCAACTTCAACAGCCATGTGGCTTTGCTGTCTGAGCCATCAAAGAACATTCCCGACTTCCTATTAGGACCTTGCAAGATTGGATTAAAAATCATAGATGAAGATGGAGTTTGTGTAAGAGAAACAGAAGAGAGGGAGTACAGAGACGAAGGTACTATCTATTGGATATTCCCGCTTTCAATAGACTTGACAGGGCTGACACCAGGCAAAACCTATCGTTGCTTCCCTGTTCTCAGATACCATGAATGGCAGCAGTTAAGGGCTACGCCCTCATACGAGTTCACTGTCCCCGAGCCGATGACGTTAAACTTAGACACTCCTCTGAACTCAGTCACCTTGAAGAAGGGACAGGAACAGTATGTCGCTATTAATGGTGGATGGGGTGACTATTCTGCTATATCTTCCATCGAAGGGTTATGTTCTGCCGAAATTATAAAGAATAATGATCAGCCCTATGTCAAAATTTCTGCCTCAAAACAAATGGAAGGTTCTGCCGTAGTAACCGTCAAGGACCTGCGGGCAGGAACGACAGAGACGATTCTCATTACTGTTTCAGGTGAATTCACCCCTGTGACCCGTATTGTGTTAGCACCAAATGAGCTGACGATGGAATATGGAGAGAGTAAAACATTGTTAGCAACTGTACTCCCTCTCAGTGCAGACAATAAAGATGTCCTTTGGTCAAGCAGCGACTCGGAGGTGGCTGTCGTTTCTGGGGAAGGACGTAACGCAACGGTCACTGCTGTCGGCCGTGGCAGCTGCACGATTACATGTAGTGCCACAGACGGCAGCGGGGTATATGCAGAGTGTCCGGTGACGGTGACATCGGGCACGACTCCCGACCCGGGAAATCACGAGTGGGTTGACCTTGGCTTGCCTTCTGGTACGAAGTGGGCGACGTGCAACGTGGGCGCCAACAGCCCCGAGGAATACGGCGACTACTTCGCCTGGGGCGAGACGGAGCCGAAGACAACTTACAATTGGAGTACCTACAAGTATTGCAATGAATCAAATACTACGATGACTAAGTATTGCATCCATAGCAGCTACGGCTACAATGGATTCACTGACGGCAAAACTGAGCTCGAACCTGAGGACGATGCTGCGACAGCGAACTGGGGCAGTGGCTGGCAGATGCCAAGTTATGACCAAATAAAAGAGCTGTACAATAGCGACTACACGACAACAGAATGGACGCAGTTGAATGGCATTAATGGCCGCAAGATAACGAGCAAGAGTAATGGTAATAGTATCTTTTTGCCTGCCACAGGATATCTCAGCTCAGAGTCTGTAAGAATAGGCTCTTATGGATATTATTGGTCGCGCTCACTTAATACAAATCACTCCGACTATGCTTGCGACATCCGCTTCTATTCGGGCATCATCGATACGAGCGATGATGGTAGTCGCTACTACGGTCAGGGTGTCCGGCCTGTGCGGAAACAATAAGTGGCCTCTCTCCTGTCCCCTCTCCCGTGGGCGAGGGGTGAATAAGAACAGTGGCAGGTTTGCGTTGGTGCAGGCCTGCCACTGTTTGTGTGTATGCTGTCTAATACACAATCTGTGTTGCCAACTACGTTAAAATAATCTAAAAATACACTTATATGTGTACAAAGAAGAAAAGAAATACCTATCTTTGCATCAACAAAATTATCATGATATGAGTGAAGCAAGAATAACTTCTATCGTCCAGACAAAAACAGTAGGACTGTTCTCGATAACCTTTGAGGGTGATAATATAACGGAGTTCCGTAAATTTATTGAGAAGTTCAAAGATGATGCCGTGCGTAGCATGGAACTGAATGCCATACTTACTGAGATTGGAAGAATAGAACAGAATGGAGCTTTGGAGCGGTATTTCCGTTATGAGGGCAAGATGAGCGATCATGTCATGGCACTTCCTGCCTTGCGAAGCGGGCTTCGTCTATACTGCCTGCGCATGTCGGATGCTGTCTTGATTGTAGGTAATGGTGGAGTAAAGAATACCAGAACCTACGAGCAAGACCCTGAGCTGAACGGCTATGTGATAAACCTGCGGAAGCTTGACGCCTTGCTGCAGGATGACATCCGCAAGGGTATCGTGGTCATTGAATCTACAGAGATTTTGGGTACTGATGATAAAACATACGATATATGAAGCGTGAAGAAGGAACATGGGAACTTGTGCAGCAACTGATAGCTGCTATTCCTGCAGAGCAAAAGAAGCAGTTCGACTACTCGAATGACATATCAGACCGTCTTGATGCAATCATGAAGGAACGGGGCATCTCTCAGCGTGAGTTGGCAAGAATGACGGGTAAGAGACCTTCAGAGGTGACCCGTTGGCTTTCTGGTCAGCATAATTTTACGCTTGCTACGATTGCAAAACTGTCGGTCGCACTTAACCATGATTTTGTGTCAATTACATAGTAGCAAGATAGGAAAAGGAAACAGTGGCAGGTTTGCTTGGTGCAGGCTCTGACGTCTCTTGACTTCATCAACCTTTAGGCCTTCTTCTTGAAGTAGTCGTTGTAGATTTTGATGCTGAAGACGATGCAACTGCAGGTGGTGGTGATGAGGTTGGTGAGAAAGAGCGACCAGATGATGTCGGGCTTGTGCAGTAGCCCTTGCAGCATGAAGGCAAAGCCGCCGATGGCCATCATCAGGAAGGTGGGAAGGGCGATGCCGTCGGTATTGCGTGTGCGAATGGTCTCTACTGCCTGCGGCAAATAGCCCAGTATCATTCCTGCGCTGGCCACAATGCCGCAAATGTTGAATAACATGTTTTGTTCCACCATATTATTTACGATTTAAGTAATTTACAATTTAGCAATGTACAATTTACAATTTATTTACAATTTAGTAATTTAACTATTTACAGGGTTCTTGGGGCTGTTCCTTTGGCGAGGCTTTCTTCTCCTCTCTTTAGAAAGGGGGCAGAGAACTTATTCTTCTGCAAAGGTACGATTAATTTTTCACTTTTCACTTTTCACTTTTCACTTTTTTTCGTATCTTTGACCTTCGTCGAAAGTACTTCCGCTCGGAAATACTCAAATAAATTTGGTATTTCGCTCGCTTATTCGTACCTTTGCAAGCGAAATGAGACTGACTGACCTTACTATATTCAATTATAAGAACATTGAGGAGGCGGAACTGCACTTCTCGCCTAAGCTGAACTGCTTCATCGGCAACAACGGCGTGGGCAAGACGAATGTGCTGGATGCCATCCACTTCCTCAGTTTCTGCCGCAGCTACACGAGCAGCATGGATGCACTGTGTGTGAGGCATGGGCAGGAGTTCATGTCGCTGCAAGGCCTCTATGAGCACGAGGACGGAACGAAGGAGGACATACACGTCGGCCTGAAAGTGGGGCAGAAGAAGGTGGTGCGCAGAGGCAAGAAGGCCTATCGCCGCATCTCGGAGCACATCGGGCTGATCCCTCTGGTGATGGTCTCTCCGGCAGACCAGATTCTCGTCAACGGTGGCAGCGAGGAGAGGCGACGCTTCATCGACATGGTCATCTGCCAGTACGACCCAGCTTACACGGAGTCGCTCCTACGCTATAACAGAGCTTTGCAGCAGAGGAATGTGATGCTGAAGCAGGAGGAGGAGATAGACCCGGAGGTCTTCCTTGTCTTCGAAGAGCAGATGGCCCGAGAGGGTGAGTACATCTACAGGAAGCGAAGCGAATACATCACGGCACTCATCCCCATCTTCCAGCAGTTCTACGACGACATCTCGCGGCGGCATGAGAAGGTGGAGCTTCGCTATGTGTCCCAGCTGCAACGAGGCCCGCTGCTGGAGCAGCTGACCCGAGACCGCTTCAAGGACAAGGCTGTGGGCTATACCTTGCATGGCATCCACAAGGACGACCTCGAGATGCTGCAAGGCGGCTACCTTGTCCGCAGAGAGGGAAGCCAGGGGCAGAGCAAGAGCTTCCTGATTGCCCTGAAATTGGCGCAGTTCGACTTCCTCAGCAGGACTGGTTCGCAAACGACTCCCTTGCTTCTGCTCGACGACATCTTCGACAAACTGGATGCTGAGAGGGTGGAACAGATAGTGAAACTGGTCAGCGGGGAACTGAAAGTCGACGGCCAAAGAGAGAGTCAACGCTTCGGACAAATCTTCATCACCGACACCAATCGCGACCACCTGGATGCCATCCTCGCTTCAACAAAGAGCGACAACCGGATTTTCTATGTGGAGAAGGGAGAGATCAATTCATAATTCTTAATTCATAATTCATAATTAAGGCTACGCCCTAAGTTTTTCGAAGAAGTAATTATGAATTGTGAATTGAAGCAGATTAAGAATTATGAATTATAAGTTATGAATTGTGAATTATGAATTAAGAATTATGAATTATGAAGTATAGCACTCAGCCTTTTCGCGATGTTCTCTTAGCTTTCTTGCGGGCAGAGGGACTGGAGACTCCCTTGCTTGAGTATCGCATCACTGAGGCCTGGCCAGAGGTGATGGGCAAGACCATCGCGCGCTATACAAGACAGGTCTTTGTGCGCGAAGGCAAGCTGCATGTCCAGCTCACCAGTGCTCCCCTTCGGCAGAACCTGATGATGGAGCACAAGCGCATAGCCCAGAAGCTCAACGACCACGTGGGCTCCTATGTCATCAGCGATGTTTGTTTCTTCTGAGCATCAGCTCCAGCATCTTGCGGTCCAACTTATGTCCGTGGAAGTCTTCGTAGTCCACATCAGTGCGACCGCTGTCCATGATGCCGAATGAGCCTGAGAGGTTCCACAAAGCCCATCCCCAATTGTTCTGTTCGAAGACGGCCAGATTGTCTTCCAACCATCGGAGTGCCACCTGATGAGGAGTTCGGTTGTGGCATCCGAATTCTCCGATGAAGACATGGCCTCCCTGCTTCAGCAGCGGAGTCCACGACTGTTGCAGCATCTCTTGCAGCCATGCTTTGTCGTAGTGGTGTCCGTCGGCATCCAAAGGCCAGGCCAGTTGCTCGCGTGGCATCTGCATGGGCTTGTCGCCAAAGACCCATGAAGCCTCATAATGCGAGATGAGCATGGGCTGGTAGCCACGCCCGCATTGGATGATGCTGGGAATGTCGCCGATGGAGAGAAGGGGCCTGCCGCCCCATTGCAGCCCGTCGATCATGATGACGCGCTTGGGGCTGATGTGGCGAATCTCGCCTACAAGGCGGCGCACAACCCTTTCATAGTCAGCATCGGGGATGTTGGCCACTTCATTCAGCAGGTTGAAGCTCAGGTGCTTGCTGGAGATGCCCTTGTAGCGCTTCGCGAAGACGCCCCACTGGTAGGCGCAGCCATCCAGGGCACTCTCATCGCGAAAGATGTTCTCCGGCTCCTCGGGCTTGTTGACGCAATAGCCGGGAGCCCGGTGGAGGTTGATGCAGACATGGATGCCATATCGTTGTCCCCAGAGGACAGCATTGTCTATGTCCGCCAGCACTCGCTCGTCCATCTCATAGTATTTGCCGGGCTTGCTCCAGTTCCAGTAGGAGAGGGGCAGCCGGACGAAGTTGAACCCCCAGTCGCGCATCCATTTGAATTCCTCTTCTTCGAAAGCTTTTGGGTAGCCAGCCGTGAAATAGTTCAGCAGATTGAAGCCCCGCCAGTTGCTATCTTGCAACTTGCTCTTGGCTGCGAGCTGCATGGGCCATCCGCTCAGCATGCAAGCAGCAGACAGTCCAGTCATGGTCTTCAAAAAGTTCCTTCTCTTCATGCGATATGATTCAA
>CAMJOE010000134.1:0-7129 GCA_946407485.1 uncultured Prevotellaceae bacterium
TGGCATGTGGATATGCTGAAGGATGCTAACGGAAATTGGGTGAGGTGGGAAAACTCACTTACGCTTTATTTCGAAGTGAAGTTCAGCGCCAGTAACCATAACTTCTCGTCGCGGAAGTTCCACTATAATAAAGATGGTGTTAGCGATGAGGCGACAAGAGAGGAGTACAGCTCTGATAAGACTGCCTATACCATCAAGGAAGCTAAAATCATAGAGGGCACCGTCAATGGCGAGCCTTATTTCCGCATCACGCTCAGCAAAAAGCCTTCCTCATCGATGGAATGTTCGCTCTATTTCTATAGAGATGATAAGACCTATGAGGTCATTATGACTCGATAAAAAAGCAGTAACTTAACCGATAATGGCACGTTCTCGTCAAGAGGACGTGCTTTTTTTTGCCTTTTCACTTGCAGCATTGCATAAATAATCGTAACTTTGCAGCGCAAATGGTGATACCCGTGCTTCCTGTGGCCCTTTTTGGGGAGACAGGGAGTAGGGTAGAGAGGGAATCCGGTGGAATGCCGGAGCAGTGCCCGCTACTGTATTTGCCTTCTTAGTGCAGCGCACATGACGTCACTGGGACAGCTTCCTGGGAAGACGCGCTGCCGGGCAAGAGCCAGGAAACCTGCCGTTTCGCAAGTAAGAACAAGCATCCTCGGGACAAGGATGAACGGCCCCCCCAACCCCCTTTAGGGGGAGAGAGTATGACGTTAGATGTATGACGTTAGATGTATGACGTTAGATGTATGATGTATGACGTAAGATGTACTATGTGCAATATACATGTGCTATGTACAATGTTGGCGTATGGTGTGCCTTTTATGGGCGCATTATAACTATGCATTCATAACTATGAACTATGAATTAATAAAATACTATCTGCAAGCGATTCTGGCTACCGTATTGGCATTTGCTGTGACAGCAGGTGCCAATGCGCAGAGTCCAAAGACGACGGGCGACGGGCGACAGACGACTGCTGACGGACTGCTGACGAATGATTCCATTCGTGAGCTGTACGAGGTGACGGTGACGTCGAAGCAGCCGGTTCGCACGATTGCGACGTCGCAGACACTGAGCGGCGCTGACTTGCAGGCCTTGAGCACGACGTCGGTGGCCGATGCCTTGAAGTACTTTGCGGGCGTGCAGATAAAGGACTACGGCGGGTTGGGCGGACTGAAGACCATCAACGTCCGTTCGCTCGGCGCACAGCATGTGGGCGTTTACGTGGATGGTATCCGCCTGACGAACGCGCAGAACGGCACCGTTGACCTTGGCAAGTTCTCGCTCTCCTCTATGGAAACCGTGTCGCTCTATAACGCCAACAAACTCGACTACTGCCAGTCGGCCAGCGAGTACGCCTCGGGTGCGACGGTCTATCTGCAGACCAAGCGCCCCACGCACGACTCGCTCTCCGTGCAGCTCCGCAACGCCTCGTTCTTTACCTGGATGGCAAAGGTGAACGGACAGTTCTCGTGGCGAGGCTGGCAAGGCTTCGTCGATGGTGAGTACTGCTCGAGCCGAGGCAACTATCCCTTCCGTTATCATTCCGAATACGAAGACACCGTGGGTCGCCGCGCGAACAGCGACATCCGCTACGGTCGCGTGGAGGCAGCCCTGTTCCGTGGCGGCTTCTCGTCGCACGTCTATTATTACGACAGCGAGCGCGGCTGCCCGGGCGGCATCGTGCGGCGCTTGTCGGACAAGTACACGAACGTAGGCAGGGAGTGGGACCGCGACTTCTTCGTGCAGGCGAGCTATCAGGAGCAGCCCCTCAAGTGGCTTCGCTACAAGGCGAACGCCAAGTATGCGAACGAGTACCTGCGCTACAACACGAAGTATCCGGAGAATCAGAACACCGCCCGCGTCGATAATCACTACCGTCAGCAAGACGCTTACGGAGCCCTTTGCGCCGCTTTCATGCCGTGGAGCTGGCTGTCGCTCTCGTCGAGCTACGACATCCGATACAGCATCATGAAGGCAGACCTGAAGCGCTTCGAGGACGTGAAGCGCGTGGACCAAAAGCTTGTCTTTGCGGCGCAGGCGAGTTGGAAAGGCATTCAGGCAGCAGCGTCGGCCCTGCACCAGCGCTACAGCGACTGGACGTTTGTGCAGGCAGGAGCTGCCGACCCGATAGACATGTGGACGCCCGCGGTGTCGCTCGCCTACACGTTCTGCGGCCTGACCGTGCGCGGCTGGTACAAGGAAATCTTCCGCGCGCCGACACTCAACGACCTTTACTATACACAGGTGGGCAACCGCAACCTGAAGCCCGAGGACACGAAGCAGCTGAACCTCGGCGTGGAATATCATTGGAGCAACGGAAGAGGTAAGATGGATGATGGAAGAGGTAAGATGGATGATGGAAGAGGTAAGATGGATGATGGGAGAGGTAAGATGGATGATGGAAGAGGTAAGATGGATGATGGGAGAGGTAAGATGGATGATGGAAGAGGTAAGAGGGACAACGGACGACGGACAACGGTCAATCGTGGTCGTTGGGCTTTCGATGCGCAGGCCGACATTTATCGCAACAAGATAGAGAACCGCATAGTCTGCCTGCCGCTTAAGGGCACGTACACCTGGTCGATGATGAACTACGGCGAGACCTTCTGCCGCGGACTGAACGCGACACTCAAGGGGCACTACATGACGAAGCAATGGCACTTCTCGCTGCTCTCGTCCATCACGTGGCAGCGGGACGTCGATCGCACCGACCCGACGGATGAAGACATGTACAACAAGCCGATATGCTACTCGCCGACATTCTCGACGGGCCTCACCGCGATAGCAGGCTGGCGCACTTTGCAGTTCACGACGTCGTACCTTTATGTGGGCGAAAGGATGTGGAGCAAGGCAGACCCCGAGGACATCCTCGAGCCGTATCACAACGTCGATATGAAACTCTCCTACACCCACAACATCGGGAAGACCTCGCTGGGACTCTGCATGGAGGTTTGCGACGTGCTCGACATCCAGTACGAACACCTGCCGCGCTACCCGATGCCGGGCAGGAACTACAAGCTCACACTATCGTTCGGAATCTGATTTAATTCATAATTCATAATTCATAATTCATAATTAACCTTTTTAATTCATAATTCTTAATTCATAATTCATAATTAACGTTGAACGACGCACATTGCATAATATGAGACGACTGCAGACACTCCTTTTCCTTACATTATTAATATATAACGCGCGCGCGCAGGAGCGGGTCATCCTCCTGAACGAGGGCATGTGGCAGGCTGATAACGGTCGGCTCAGCTACTTCGAGAACGGCGCCATCGTCAGCAACCAATGGTTTCGCGACATAAATGGCTACAAGCTTGGCGACACGCCGAACGACATCATACAAATCAACCCTGACCTCATCGCCATTGCCATCAACTGGTCGAACATCGTTCAGTTCATCCGTCCCGACGGCGTTGCGGTGGCCGCCACAGAGGATATCCCCAACAACCGCCGCCTTTGCACCGACGGCCAGTACGTCTATGTGACGAGCTACGGCCACGAGTGCGAGACCATCTACGGCACGCAGTATTTCGACCGAGGTTTCGTGGCGAAGATAGACCTGAGCAGCTTCAAGGTGGTAGCCACCTGCGAGGTGGGCTACGAGCCTGAGGGCATCGCGCTCTACGAGGGCCGTCTCTTCGTGGCCAACACCGGCGGGTATGCGGAGCAGGAAGGCGACCACGACTTCGAGACGACGGTGAGCGTCATCAACGCCGCCACGATGACCCTGGAGCAGAACATCGACACGGGCATCCCCAACCTGTATGGCGAGATGTCGCAGAGCGGCAGGTACCTCTGCCTCAATTCGCCCGGCAACTACTACGAGACGCCTCCCTGCGGCATGATATTCGACTGCAAGCGGGCGCTGAGAGGCGAGCCCTGCTTCGTCGTCTTCAACTATCCCGCCACCTACAATACGACGACGCTCGACGGCAAGTTCCTCGTCGTCGGCTCCGCATTCTCTTATCTCACAGGACAATACGAGTTCTCCCAACTCACCATAGAGCCTTGGACGATGATGACGACGGGCGGCCAGCGCGGCCTTGAGCAGTCGCTGCCGGGCACGATGCAGGCCGACTTCATGAACATGGTGCAACCCTACGGCATCTACGTCAACCCCTACACGGGCTACATATACGGCACCGATGCCGGCAGCTTCGAAGGCGCGGGCTATCTCTACCAGTGGTCGCCCGACGGACAACTGCTGGGCCAGCACAAGGTTTACATCAATCCCGGCCACTTCCTCGCTTTGCCCCCGGCCGACTGGGCGAGCGGCGTCGGAACAATTCAAAGTTCAAAATTCAAAGTTCAAAATGATATCTACGACCTGCAAGGGCGAAGAATCAACAACCTCAACCAGAGGAAAGAGGGAACTATATACATAAAAAATGGACGGAAGGCACTATACACAAGCCCGCGAGGCAGATAAAGTGGATTGCTGCATGGCGATGCAGCAATTGCTTCGTCGCCATGCAGCAATTGCTTTGTCGCCATGCAGCAATCAATCCCACGTGTAGGGACGAGCCGCGAAAGGCGATGCACAGGCCTCTGCAAGCAGAAGAAAGAAGCAACGACAAACAACAGAATAACTCAAGTCTCGGGAGTTAAAGAAGTCAATGAAGTTAAAGAAGTTAAAGTACGATACCTTGGGATGCCGTGTGCATAACGAATTAAGAATTATGAATTAATGATTAAGAATGGGCTGCAAAAGCTATTGTCCTTTAACTTCCCCAAGCGAGCATAGCGAGCTAACTACTTTAACATCTTTAACCTCCAATAATCCGTAACAATCGTAACATAAAATAATAACTCTTAACCCTAATTATTAACAACATGAAGAAGTATTTACTTAGCATTCTCGGGCTGACAATGTTGGCCACGAGTAATGTCTTTGCCACCGAAGTGACGGTGACAATGAATGCGAAAAGCAAGCTGATTCAGTCGTTGGTCAACATTGCGACCAGCGAAAGTGTGAGTGTGGGCGAGCCCACCAGCAACAAGTACACCTTCGAGGCTCCCGATGGCTCCTACCTGCTGACAGCCACGGCAGGCGACGGCGAAACGGTGAGCGGCACCATCCAGCTCGACATCGATGCCGACCACACCGCCTTCACCATCTACTCGCCCGAGGTGCGCGTGCGGAACACAGATTGGGTCTATGGCACCGACTACAGTCTCAACCTCCTGGTTACCACGAAGGAAGGTAAGACAGTGAACACCACGATGGGCGACTACACCAGCGGCAACAAGATGTTCCTCGTCTTCGACGGCAACACCTATTACCTCGACCTCGTTCCCTCCGAAGCCCGTCAGGCCGAGGGCTACCTGACGGCCACCTATTCGGGTACCGTCAACTTCAACAACACCATACAGGCCGAGGCCCCGATGGGCTACGCGTACAGCGTCACGGTGCCTGCAGGAGCCACCTGCTTCATTGGCACCAAAAGCGCTCACTTCGTGAAGTTCAAGGAGGTAGCGCCTGAAAGCATCACCGACGGCGGCACGGTCTATAACTACATCCTTGCTGACAAACAGCAGTACAACTACCGCATCATGCAGGAAGGCAAGCTGACGCAAGCCGGCATCTTCACCATGAGCGGCGACGAGACAAAGCGTCCCGTGCTCGCCTTCACCGATGCCGACATGGAGGCGCGAAGCCCCAAGGCCATCGACCACGACGTGACCTCCAACGGCGGCTACAACGTGGGCGACCTCTTCCTCAACATCAACCCCGCCGGCTTCCTGCAACTCAGGGGCGTGGGCGACACGTACGACATCCTGCCGATGCGTAACTGGGAGCTCACCAACGGCATTACCAGCAACTACTTCATCGAGCCGGACTTCCACTTCACCGTCGTCAACCTCAATGGCGAGACGGATGAAAGCGTCGTGAAGGTCGAGAATGAACTGCTGACGGCAGTGGGCGAGGGCACGGCCATCGTGCTTGTCACCTACGACGGCATCCACCTGGATTACTACAACAATAGCGCCACCTCGAGCAGCTTCGCAGGTGGCAACGACTGGGGCGCCATCTGGCCCGAGAACACCGGAGCGTTCGTCGTCACCGTCGGACAGCAGGCCACGGGCATCGTCCCCAATATAACCATCAACAAGGAATACCTCAGCACCGTAACGCCTTGGGGCGGCGGCGACCCCATCGACACCAAGCTCTCGATGGAGAATGTCGATGCCGAGTTCGACGTGCTCTATTACCTCGACACGGAGGACGGCTTCAGCTACACCTTCACACCCGAAGGCGTCAGCTCTGTCACGCTGGCCCGCCCCGTCATCGGCGAGACGATGGCCTCCTACACAGGCTTCTCCTCTGAAGGCGTCACCGATAACGGCGACGGCAGCTACACGCTCCTCCTCACCGAGGGCCGCAATATCGTCTGCCTCACCAACGCGGAGGGCAAGAGCGTCTATCAGGTCTTGACCGCCAAGCCCTGCCATCGCGACATCAAGGTCGGCGACGAGGTGGTGGAGATTGTAAAGCCTGGCGACGCCGTGACCGTGCAGTACTCGGGCCTCTATCATCCTGCAGGCAAGCTGGCAGGCATACACAACTTCCAGGGATTCCTTGATTACAAGAAGCCTGCCGAAGGCATTAGCGTGACGAAAGGCAAGGGCAACCAGTACACGATGGCTGCCAATGCAGCGCCGCAGGCCGTGACTTTCACGGTGCCCGACGACTGGTCGGCAAAGACGATTGAACTCGCCGACGGCGTGATGTGCATCAGTGGCTTCGGTGACCCCATCGGCAACCACCGCGCCACATCTAAGACGACAGGCCGCGCTCCCAACTTCACCGCCATTCAGCAGAACGCCGTCTTCGGCCGCGTGCCTACTGTGAAAGTGGCTGTCGATGTGCCTTCCATCCCGCCCGCTGTCGCTACGTTCGAGGACGTGACTGACGTCACAGAGCCCGTTGACGGCCATATGAGCGTCGGCACTGAGGAGGACGACGACCGCACGGAATTCGTCAGCGGCGACTTCGAGTTTGCAAGCGGCTGCATGCACGACTGGGACTACTGGTATTGGTTTGGTTATGCCAACCGCGCCGACACTAAGTATGAGACTCTCGACGACCAGTGGAACAACGTCGTGGGTGGTGGCT
>CAMJOE010000135.1:0-7071 GCA_946407485.1 uncultured Prevotellaceae bacterium
GGGTGCCTAGTCGGACTCGAACCGACGACATTCAGAACCACAATCTGACGCTCTAACCAACTGAACTATAGGCACCGTGTTAGTTCATAGTTCATAGTTAACAGTTCATAGTTTGTCGCTAATTGCTATCAGCTATTCCCTAATTCCTTTCAAAGGCGGTGCAAAGGTACAACAAAAAAATGAAGAATGAAGAATGAAGAATGAAGAATTTTATCGCGAAGCCTGCATTTTAACATTTGTTCACAGAGAAAGACGCTTGCCGACGCCTCGGTTTCCATCTTCCCTCCAGTTCTTCGTCATCATCCTTCCCCTTATTTTCCTTTTCCCCTTTTCCCCTTTTTACCTTTTCACCTTTTCGTATCGTATGATGCGATGTGCCTTGATGGTGACGTCTTCGCGTGGGTTGAGCAGACGGAACTCGACGCGATGGTGTCCGTCCTTGAGGTCGTAGTTCCAGTAGAGGCAGTCGGCGGTGCGGTTATGGAAGTCGGAGGTGAACTTCATCACCTTGTCCTTCTTGCCGTCCACGCTCACCTCGAGCTGTGCTTCGTAGTCCTTGTCGGGGCATGAGATGTTGCCGTAGATGGTGAGTCCGATGCCGTCGAACTCGACGACGTTGTGGTCGGAGCCCGGGTTGCCGAGTCCGTCGATGCCTTCTGCCAGCAGCTTGGGCGTCATGCCCGCAAAGCCCTGCTCCAGCCTGACGGCTTTGGGCTTCTGCACTCTGATGCTGACTTGCTGTCCGTCCACTTTGCCGCCGTTCCGCTCGATGTTCTTCAGGGCGAGGTCAAAGCCTTGCTGATAGACGTCGTTGAGCGACATGGTGGTGTACGAGAACTTGAGGTCCTCCACTTCGCGCAGGTTGGGCATCCATTTCTCTGGAATGTTGCTGTACCCCATCATGGTGGCCAGTATGCCGGCTGCGGAGGCGGGGTTGCAGTCGGAGTCTTGTCCGCAGCGTGTCGATATGTCGAGGGTGCGTCCGAAATCGCCATGCCCGAAGAGCAGTCCCATGACGACGTAGGCGGAGTTCATGGTGGCGTCGATGTTGCCCGGCGCTAAGATGAGTTCGGGGCAGCCGACGTCTTCGCTGTACTTCTCGTTGTAGAGCGTCCACGCCCGTTTCCAGTCGTTCGGGTCTTCCTTATACCAGCGGACGACGTCGGCGATGCAGCGGTAGAACTTGCTCTTCGCGGGAATCGTCCGGAGTCCTTGCTCCACGATGCTCAGCACGTCGTCCTCGACGAAGGCAAGCGCATACATCGCTCCGACGAAGACACCGCCGTACCATCCGTCGCCGTAGTTCATGAGGTGCCCCACCTTGTCAGAGATCTGCGAGGCCGTATTGGGCATGCCCGGCGACATCAGGCCGGCGAAGTCGCTTTCTATCTGATAGTCGATGCAGTCGGCATGCGGATTGTTTTTCCAGTGGCCGGACTGAGGCGGCATAATGCCTTGCAGGATGTTGTACCGTGCTTGCTGATTGGCGTGCCAGAGGGGGTAGGGGGCGTAGGCAAAGGCTTTGGCCATCGATTCTGCCGGAGCGTCGAGCCCTTCCTCGCTGAAGACCTTGACGAAGGTAAGGTCCATATAGACGTCGTCGAAGAGTCCGGGGAAGCGTTCGTAGTGGAGTTTCAGGTGATGTTCGGGATAAGCGATCTCGGTCTCATCGGGAATGATGATGCCGCGATAGCAGAACTCGGTGGGCCCGCCGAAGGCGCAGCCGATGGTCTGTCCTGCCCAGCCGCCTTTTATCTTGTCCAGGAGCACGTCGCGGCTCATCGTCAGTTGTTGGCGTGCAGCGAGATGCAGGGGTAGGGCAGACAGGATGGCTGAGAGGAGTAGTAGTGAGAGCTTTTTCATGGCCATAAAGATGCAGCCCCTCCGGGACAGGAGGGGCCGCACGATGGTTTGTTACTTCATCTTCGATACAACCCAGAGGATGATGACAGCACCTACGACGGCGCTGATGAGTTCACCGAGCCAGTCCACGGTCTGAATGCCGAGCAGGCCGAACAGCCAGCCGCCGAACATGCCGCCCACGATGCCCAGGAAGAGGTCGAGAAGCAGACCCTTGCCTGTGCCGCTCTGCAGCTTACTTGCGATGAAACCGGCCAGAATGCCGGTGATGATACCAATGATGAGTCCTTGCATAGTGATGTGTATTAGGTGGTTTAGTTATCTGAGTGTCCTTAAAGACCTTAAAGACCTTAGGGACCTTAAAGACCTTAGGGACCTTAATGCCCTTAGGGCCTTAAGGCCTTGAAGACCTCAGGGCCTTTGTGGCCATTAGGTCGGGCAATCAGAGATTATCCTTCTCGATGTCCTTGAAGTACTTGTACGTGCCGTGTTTCAGCTCGTCGGTGGCTGCTTCGTCGCAGACGATGATTGCATGCGGGTGCATCTGCAGTGCGCTTATGGTCCACTCCTGGCTTACTCCGCATTCGATGGCATGCTGCAGCGCGCGGGCTTTGTTGTGGCCGTTCACTACGATGAGCACTTCCTTCGCGTCCATCACGGTGCCCACACCTACCGTCAGAGCCGTCTTGGGCACTTTGTTGACGTCGTTCTCGAAGAAGCGGCTGTTGGCGATGATGGTGTCGGTGGTGAGGCTCTTCACGCGTGTGCGGCTCTGCAACGAGCTGAACGGCTCGTTGAAAGCAATATGTCCGTCGGGTCCGATGCCTCCCATGAAGAGGTCGATGCCGCCGGCAGCCTGGATGGCAGCCTCATACTGGGCGCATTCTGCCGCCAGGTCCTTGGCGTTGCCATTCAGGATGTGCACGTTCTCCTTCTTGATGTCGATGTGCGAGAAGAAGTTGGTCCACATGAAGCTATGGTAGCTTTCGGGATGCTCCTCGGGCAGGCCGACGTACTCGTCCATGTTGAATGTTATGACGTTCCGGAACGAAACCTTTCCGGCCTTATGCATCTCGATGAGGTGCTTGTAGAGGCCCAGGGGAGAGGAGCCAGTGGGGCAGCCCAGCTTGAACGGCTTCTCGGGGGTGGGATTGGCGGCGTTGATCTTTGCGGCAACATACTCGGCAGCCCAGCGGCTGAGGTTCGCATAATCGGGTTCAATAATTACTCTCATAACTTTTACTGTTTTAATGATTAATTGTAAAACTACTGTTATCCTTGAAAAACGCCGCAAAATTACACTTTTCTTGTGAAATATCATAGAATGAGGCCGAAAAAAATGCATAATCTGTTGCATTTTGTCATCCGCCGCCTCTGTTCGGGCGACTCGGCTTCATGTCCTCCGCTGGCCGATGCTACAGGTAGGATTCGTTGCTGCATCGCGACGAAGCAATTGCTGCATGGCGACAAAGCAATTGCTGCATGGCGATGCAGCAATAAACTATCAACGTGTTTCGGGAGTTAAAGGAGTTAAAGAAGTTGCAGAAGTTAATGTAATCAATGAAGTGAAAGAAGTTAAAGTTCCGCCTGCGCCTGAGGCGACAGCCGAAGAAGTTAAAGGACGATACCTTGGGATGCAGTGTTTAATCCGCCTTGATTTTAGCGGCAAAAGCTATTGTCCTTTCTCCGCGCATTAAAAGCGCGCCTTACTGCTACGGTGCTTTTTACCGGACGCCAATGGAAAAATTTGTTGTTAAAGTTGTTAATTTGTTAAAGACTTTTCGTAACTTTGTCGTCGAAAACAAACATTTCCGCTTTATGCTATTCCAGAAGAACATCCTCAGGAAGTACCTGGGGACTGCTCCCCGAAGAGCAGACCGCCCGCCAGGACTTTGTTTGACAACACAATATTCGACTTCATCAATGAACTCATTCCACAAGGAAACGGGAATGGAACATCGAAGCGAAGCTTTGCACGGAGAAAGATTTTAACCTTATATCGAAGAATAAGATATATTAATCAACAAGACGCTTGCATGTGAAGAACTATTTCTGTAACTTTGCACAATAAAAACAATCAACATGAACGACGATAGATATTTGCGGACTATAAAGGACTTGGAACAAGTCGGGTGTAAATGGTGGCCCAAAGAGGTGCGGGATGAAGCTATGAAAGTGAGCATCCTGCAATATCTCATAGATACCCAGGAAAAATTCATTTCACTTTTGACTTTGGCTGATAGAAGTAAGCCAGAGAAATTGTTTGGTCTTCTTGATGCTTCTGATTTTGAATACCATCTCTTTCTGAAGCATCTTGTCTTGTTGACGGATGTCGGCTCTGAACCAATTCAGCGTATCAACACGTCATTCAAGGAAATCTTCCCAAACAAAGAACTTAACTACAAATTGGGACGAAAGGAATACCATTATACATTCACATCCCTTCCAATAAAGGGCAAGCCCAGTAACAAGAAAATGCAGATTGACACAATGGAGAATCTGCAGGCTGCATGTAAAAACAAGAATCTGACAAAAGACCTCATCATGCTTCTGATATATGGTGCAGCATCAACAACACCCAGCATTCGTGCAATACTCTACAAATGCAATGCCTTTGAGTATTTGGGGCAGGAGGACAAAATTAAGCAGTATGTGCGTGAGAACTATATTCGCGTAAGCAGAATTATCGCAGGGAAAACCGCAACAGACCTTGGCAACGTGGCACAATTGTATGCGCTGAAGTATTTATCATCACGATTGGGCAACAATTATAACTTAGTTAATAACGGCACAATCCCTGGGGTTAAACTTGACGATGATAAGGAGGCCACATTTGATATTGTTGTTGACAGGAAAGATGATGAGGGACGTATAAAAAAATACGTGGGTATTGAAGTTTCTTTCCAAGAAACATCAAATAGTGTTTCCGAGAGAAAAGGTCGTGAAGCTCAGGCTCGTTTCAGGAACACTAATAACAAAAGATGTTTTGTTGCGTATATAATCGACGGTGTTGGTAATTTCTCAAGATCTTCTGCGATGAATGACATGTGTAATAATAGCCATTGCAACGTAGCCTATACCCCAGAAGAGTTTGAATTACTGGTTGAGTTTATCAAAGAGAAGATAGGATGATAAAGTATATAGATTTGTTTGCAGGAGTTGGTGGCATTCGATTGGGAGTAAGCCAGGCTTTATCCAAAAACGGGATAGAGGAAAAGTGTGTGCTTTCAAGTGAAATCAACGAAAGAGCCTGCGAGACCTATAAACTTAATTTTGGCGAGCATCCTAGTGGTGACGTGAAGCTGATAGATGACGTGGAGCCATTCGACTTATTGCTTGGTGGCTTCCCCTGTCAACCCTTCTCATATGCTGGTAAGCGCATGGGCTTTGGTGATACGAGAGGTACTTTGTTCTTTGAAATAGAACGATTACTCGAAAAGCATCGTCCCAAGGCATTCCTGCTTGAAAACGTTCGAGGACTATATACTCATGATGAAGGTCGCACATTCAATACCATCATGGATAAGCTTCATGGTTTAGGATATGGCACATACGACTTGCTACAGAATAGCAGCAACTTTGGTGTCCCCCAGAATCGTGTACGCCTATATATCGTTGGTATTTTAGGCGCAACTCCGAATATGAATCTCTCATCAGACCTCGGCGCTGCAGATTCCCATAAATACAAAAAGAATTCACTCCAGCTTTCCCTCTTTGACGAGAAGCCAAGATGCCGCGTGGGAGACGTGCTAGAACATGATGTTGATGAAAAGTATTATTGTTCTGATAAGTTCCAGCAGATGCTCCGCGATGCTGTAGGCGACGATTTGAGTGTACTTCACGGCTACCGTCTTATTGACTATCGTGGTGGACAGTCACTTCATTCTTGGGAGTTAGGCATGAAGGGTAAATGTTCTGATGCAGAAATCCGTTTTATGAATGCCTTGATACTAAATCGTCGTAAGCCGATTTTTGGCAAAGAGCAGGATGGTAAGAAACTAACATTGGAGCAGATAAAGACATTCTATAGAAAGTCCGACATCGAAGAGGTTATTACATCTTTGCTTGAAAAGCGCTACCTTCAAGAAATCGACGGCAAGTATAATCCCGTTTGTGGAAACATGTCTTTCGAGATATTCAAGTTCCTCGACCCTGATAGTATTTCGGTAACACTGACTTCATCGGATGCCAATCGCTTGGGTGTCATTCAACACAACCGCGCAAGACATATCACGCCTCGCGAGTGTGCAAGATTACAGGGCTTCCCTGATACTTTTAAGCTTCATCCGTCTGATACCTGGTCGTATAAACAATTCGGGAACTCTGTCTCTGTGCCGGTTGTAGAAGCTGTGTTTGATGATTTTCTAAAATCCAATAAAACCACATTGTGTTGGTAATGTTTATGCTGAAACTGTAAGTCGCGAGAAAAGTAAGGAATATATCCTCTCCCTCTCTCAGCAAGACGAATGGGAGCCATACTTCAACGACTACAAAGAAGCCTGCAACACACTGAGAGAGCAAATCCAGGAGACAGACCAGGAGATAGACACCCGCGTCTTCGACCTCTACGGCCTCACCCCAGAAGAACGCGAAATCGTAATAAAGGGATAATAATGAATTATTGCTGTCCGGGGGAAAATCCTCTCCCTTCTTTGACAACACAATATTCGACTTCATCAATGAACTCATTCCATTCCACAAGGAAACGGGGATGGAACATCGAAGCGAAGCTTTGCACGGAGAAAGATTTTAACCTTATATCGAAGAATAAGATATATTAATCAACAAGACGCTTGCATGTGAAGAACTATTTCTGTAACTTTGCACAATAAAAACTATGTACAAGACAGAAGGATATTGGAACGTGACACCTCGCATAAAGCGTTTGTTGTTTCCTCGCAGGGGCAAATTTCAGGTTGACCTTCAAGACGGTCGTTCTATCGTGATGCCTGTGTCGGCATTTCCCTCACTGAAGCGTGTGCCTGTGAAGGAACGTGATAAGTGGTATCTTATAGGAGGTGGTGTGACATGGGATTCTTGCCCTGAGGTAATTCATATCGAGCAGATTTTGGGAAACTTTCAAAACTATTCACACGAGGATATGGCATCCTTTCCTATCGGTGTTTCTGACGAATAGCAGCTTATGTGGTCTTTTGCACCTTGACTATCGTCGACCTTCGGTTCAGGCTTCCATTGTGCCAACTGCTATAT
>CAMJOE010000136.1:0-6884 GCA_946407485.1 uncultured Prevotellaceae bacterium
TTGTGAACGGGATTAATTATGAATTGTGAATTGTGAACGGGATTAATTATGAATTATGAATTAAGAATTATGAATTAAAAAAAAGTGAATTAATAATGTTTTCCACTTGCTTCTCCACTGGCAGCGTGCCGTCTATCCAATGGATGGTGAAGCCGCGGCGCTCCATGCCGCGGAACCACGTCATTTGTCGCTTGGCGAACTGGTGGATGCTGATTTCCAGCTGACGCACCATCTCGTCGTACGACAGCCGGCCAAGCACGTAGAGAGTCAGGTACTTATATTCCAAACCATAATAGATAAGGTCTTCTGCAGGGACACGCTCCAGGAGGCGACGCACTTCGCCCACCATGTCCTCCTGCTCCAAGCGACGACGCAGCCGCTCGCTGATGCGACGGCGACGCAGCTCGCGGTCGATGCTGACGCCAACGATATAGCTGTCTATCGCAGGGAAGTCGCGCTCCAGCGTCCCGTGCTCTCGGTAGTAAGTCTGTATCTCAATGGCACGGATGGCGCGCTTCGTCGTGTCGAGGTCCGTCACGTTGTGCAGCGTCTTATAGCCCTCCAAGATTGTCTTCAGCTCCTGCAACGACTTATCCTTCAACCGCTCGCGCAACGCAGGGTTCTCCGGCACGGCCTCCATCTTGTAACCCTTCAGCACCGACTCGATGTAGAGTCCCGTGCCGCCACACAGGATGGGCCGATGCCCGCGGGCAAGGATGTCGTCGTAAGCCGCGTGGAAATCCTGCTGATAGCGAAAGAGGTTGTATTTCTCCCCCGCCTCGCAGATGTCGATGAGGTGGAAGGGAATCGCCTTTCCATCCACGATATAGTCGGCCAAGTCCTTGCCCGTGCCGACGTCCATGCCGCGGTACACCTGGCGGCTGTCGGCGCTGATGATTTCCGCGCCATCAAGGCGCGCAGCCAAGTGCGCCGCGAGCGTCGTCTTGCCCGATGCAGTAGGACCAAGAATCGTGATAAGCCTGCTATACATTATAATATTATTTAAACTTCGCTTGTTACGATTATTTGAAGTTAAAGAATTCAACTTTCGGAAGTTATGTTTTTTTGAATATATTATTAAATACATTTCCCCACCGCTTGCCGCTTGTGTGGCAGACAGTGGGGAAACGCGTTAAGAGAGATAAACTTGGTTATTCAGCTTCGTCATCCCAATATTCCCAAGCTTCGTTTTTCTTTGTGAGGACTCCCATTTCAGGATCGGCATCGTCGTCCTCCACGCTAATAGCCATCATGTGATGAACTTGTGCTTCATCGACCTGCTGTGCAGGCACCATGTACGTCCTTTTCATATCAATCAAAAAAGTTTTGGGTCCTTAATGGGGTTGTAGTCCTCTCCTTCATCGTCGTACCACCAATCCATATTCTCCTTGCCGAGCACGTCCATGCCGGGATCAGCAGCGTCGTCCAAAATGCTGATAGCCATTATGCTGTTTGCCTGCAGTTCGCAGGCAACCTGAGAGGGCATCTTATATATCTTTTTCATTGCTTAATTAAATTAAGAATTAAGAAAGAAGAATTAGTAAAGAATCTTCTTTCCGTTCACGATATTCACGCCCTTTTGCATCTTGCTCATGCGCTGACCGGCAAGGTTGTAGATGCCATTGTCCATTGACTTTTGACCATTGACCATTGCCTTGATGCCGGTTGCATCGTCCTCGTTGAAGAAGAATGCCTCCTTGATGCCACCGCTGGCAGGAACTGTCAGATAGCAACGATTAGCGAGAGAATACGGCTGAGCATCTTCAATAACTTTATAGAAGCCAACCTTATAGGATTCCCCCTCATCATCAAGGTACTTCAACTGAAGAACGTAGCTGCCCACAGGAACAAGACCTTCTTCGTAAACGCCAGTCAACAGGCCGACAGAAGGAGTACCTTCTTCAACTACACCAAACAAATCAGGTGAAGAATAGCCTTCCTCTAATTCAGAATAGAGAACAACAGGAGTGTTAGCAGGGATAGTGCCTGTCAACTCGTTCAAGTCAAGCACACCACCTGTTACGCTGGGAACGGTGTAAGCCTTCACACCCTCGGGAATCTCAACTGCAAAAGGAGCGCAGAATGTACCATACTGAGCATCAGCAAACACAGTCATTGCACCAGATTCCAAGCGAGCATAGCCAAGGTGAACCTCAACAGGATAGCCTACGAAATCTGCGATATCAATAGATATATATACTACGACGTGATTCTCGCCAATGAACTGGCCGTTAAGATCAAGAGGCACACTGCCCTCGCATGCTTCGGTAATTCCAGGTCCCATCCATGAGTCGATTTCAGGATCATCGCCTGGTGCAATTGCAATGCCACCATTGAAAGTAAAGGAATGGTCAGCAGCAACAGTAATATTATTAACTGCAATATTACCTACAGGAATTGCACCACTCAGTACAAAATTCTTCAGTACGAAGTTGATGTTGCCGTTTTCAAGAGTTTCAACAAGTACGTCAGCCACCTGCTTGTCTGTAGTTTCTTCTCCCATTGTTACATACAAATCCTCAGAATAAGTCTTTGAGGAAAGAACTTGAGGAGCTTCTTCTGTTTTGAACTGAATGTTGTAGGTATGATAGTTAGAACTATTCTCACTGATATCTTCGCCTTTAATGGTAATAGTGAGCATTTGTGTTGTCTCGTTCATGTTAGTTTCAATGGTAGCTCCACGACCATTAGACATTATATTGAGTTTGTCTGCATCATAAAATTCATCAACAGTTGCATTGTCGTCTGTAAAAGTTATTGTACTTCCATCGTAGGTACAGGAAGCTATTTCAGAGTAGTAAAGAAGCTCCACATCATCAACTGTAAGCTGGTTATATCCTCCGATATTACTTCTGTCTGCGAAGTAATCATCTGCAGCAATGATAATGTTAAACTTCTCAGGAGTAGAAGATGTCTTGTAGGTGAAAGGAATAACCAGTTCTGTCCATTCTGATGCATTACCTTCAATATAGTATTCTATAGATGCTATCAATTCTGCGTCACTTGTTGAAGAGATAGCACCACCAACAGTTCCAGTGGCATTGAACAACACGTTGCGGTCACGGTCGGTCATATCAACTTTTGTGGGGTTCGCCATAGACGTGTTTGAGGGCACATCCTTCTGTGTCCATGTTCCTTTCCAAGAATAAGCAATGACTGATGCCTTTTCCGTTTCATTAGCAACACTTGTACTTTTAACCTTATGAGCTCTCTTGTAATAGAGACGGATGGCATCGGGATGATATGTGAAAGGTATTCCGCCAAAAGCGCCACCATCGGCAGTTCCTGCAGTAACGCTTCCTGAAAATGTTGCCTTTGCAGTAGCCCATGTGGTACCTAATGTCATGTAACCTGGTACAATCTGAGATCCAGACAGAGGATTGGGAGTATTCGTAAGGACAACGCTTTTGCCACTACCACTTCTTCCTGTTCCTTCAGCCGCAACTGTTGTTGCTCCAAGACCACTCATTCCTGCCACATTGGCAACACACCAGCCAGATGGTTGTGTGCCATATGCTTTTGTCACTTTTGCTCCCTTTTCCCAAGGATAGCAGTTCTCCCAAGTACCATCGAATGTTGTATTCGCAAGTTGCTGTGCGCCTACGGTCTGTGCTGCTGCAAGCGCGATAAGAAATAAAACTTTCTTCATTTTGTTTACTTGTTATTTGTTTATTTGTTTAATTCATTTTGTTTACGTAATTGAAGCCATTGGCCTATGTAGTTGACGATGAGCGCCAGGACAATGACGATATGTGCGGGGTCAACCCACGCGTTCTCCATCTCTATCAGCATGACGATGCTCCAGCCGAGACATATCACGGCGAAGGGCAGCAACCACCATCTGCGCCAATGCCACAGGAGGAGTGGCAAAAGGTTGAACGGGATGATGAGCCAATTGAAGTCTGTGATGGGGAGCTTCGAGAAGAGAAGCAGATAGGTGAGCAACAGGCCGAAGGCTGATTGCAATGCCAGCAGCAGGAGCGACAGCGGAAGATGCATCCAGAAGCAGCTGACGATGGCAAGTACAAGCAGAATGCATGCCAACACCATCGGAGTGAACATGCCGGCCGGCTTTACGCTAAGGGTCTGTTTGACCATGGTGCCTGACGACTTCACGAGGGGCTGGCCGTTGAGTGTCGTCTTTTGCAGGACCTCTTCCAAGTCGGCTGGGGTCACGACCTTATCTACAATGGCATAAGGCTGGCGAAGCTCCACTCCGGAAATTGTCTGAAGGATGAAGTAATTCCAGGGGAAGGCTTCAACCTGATAGCTGGCCAGCGTGCGACGTGTCTTCTTGATGAACTTCTCGTCCCACTCTCCGAAGGAAAGTGTGTCGGGCAGCACCGCATTGCGGATGGCAAGCAGGCACGCATAGGCACAACCCCGATTGAGATAGTCCCAACGCAAGTTGATGCCTTCCTCAAGCTTCCCGTCGAGATACTGCCAGAGCAGTTTGCGCTTGTCCAGGGGAATATTGAGGACGTACTCGGTGACGCCTCTGCCGTCTTTGGCATAAATCTCCATCATCAGGTCTGTCGCCACAGCCATCATGCCCATCTTGAGGTCGCCCTTCAGGAAGGGCAGCACTTTTTCCTTGTAGTTTTCCGACTCGTAGCTATAAACCAGGTCGAAATCATAGTGGGGGCATTGCAAGCGGATGCAGGCATGGCCGAAGCTGGTATAGAGCACGTCGCCTGGCGTAGCAATGAGGACGCTTGCCGTCACGAAGTCGTCTGCCTCGGTGATGGCCAACGAGTCCAGCCGTGCCTGTTCCAGGCTATCGACCTCTTGCCCCCTGCACACGAGGGGTGCGATGGAGGCAAGGAGGAGGATGATGAACGTGCGGAGATGCATGCTGTAGTGCTCTTTCTTTGCTTTACTCTATTTTTTCTGTGCTTACTCGGCGTCGGCCATGAGGTTGAGCACGAAGGTGTAGTCGGCCACATCGACTGTGTTGTCGCCGTTGACGTCGGCTTGAGGTTCGAATGCTTCGTCGGCCATGACGTTGAGGATGAACGTAGCGTCTGCCACATCGACTACGCCGTCGCCATTGGCATCACCTGTCACTCCAACGGGAGGTAAGTCGCCACCGAACTGTACTGTGACAATCTGGCTCATGAAGTTGATGTCGATGGAGACGATGAGCTTCTCGTCGTCCATCTTGCCGGTAAGTGAGATAGGAATCTGACCGAGCATGGGGCCGTACCATTCTTCGACGCCCTCCACGTTGCCTGGCTGGATGGTGATGGGGCCTGCATAGGAGATGTGGCGCATGCCGTCCTCGCCTTCAACGGCTGTGAGGTCCTCTACGCGGATGTTGCCAATGGGAAGCGCAAAGGGTGCCTCGCCGAGAATGAAGTTCTCGAGCTCGAAGTTGACGGTGCCGTCGCCGTTGTCCTCTACCAAGACGCTTGCCTCCTGAGGATCTGAGGTTTCTTCGTCGATTGACACTATAATCTTGTCAGTATATACCTTCGATGTAATGGTCGGGAAGTCGTCTGTGCCGAGCTGCACATAGATAATCTGACCAAGGATAGCCTGCATGTCGATGTCGATGGTGACGAAGAGCTTCCTGCCGCTCATCTTACCCTCGAGCTTGAGAGGTATCTCGCCAAGCATGGGACCAAGCCACTCGCTTTCACCCACGCCTTCCATATTACCGGGCTGTATGGTGAGGGGGCCGTCGTAAGAGATGTGCTTCAGGCCATCTTCACCCTTAGTAACGGGAAGGTTGTCGATGCGGATGTTGCCGACGGGCAACGAATTATCTCCCATAGCGAGGCAGAAGTTCTGAAGAACGAAGTTGATGGTGCCGTCGCTATTAGTCATAACTGTGACGCTTGCGTCCTGAGGCTCGGTGCTCTCGCCATTGATGGTGACAACAAGGGGCTCGGTATAAACCTTGCCATCAGCGCCAGGCTGCTCGAAGTCGTTCGTACCAATTATGATATCGAGATACTCGTCATTGCCCATTTCAAATTCGACGGCGGCAAAGATTTTTTCATTGTTCATCTTACCCGCGAAGTCGTAGGTAATATTCTCGAAGAAACCTTCACTCATGACGTCGGAATAGCTGAAATACGTCAGTCCATCGGCAAAAGGAGTAAGTTCGATGTTGTTGAAAGCGAGGTCGCCAATAGGGATGTTGTTCTCGCCGGACTTGATTACGACATCTTTGATGAGGAAGTTGGCTGTGCCGTCGCCATTCTCAATTACGTTGACGACTACATTCTGAGGCTCCGTGAAGGTAGCACCTTCGTCGCGAGTGACGATGTACGTCTCGTTGTAGGTTCTTTCGCTCTGAGCAACTGCAAAGAAGCAGGAAAGAGCGCAAAGCAGGGTAAGTAGAATTTTCTTCATCTGAAAATGATTTTGTAGTTTGTTTGTTGTTGGATTCAGAAGTTTGAGTGCAAGGGGCGATGCAAGTCAAGCATGCAGAGAAATGTTTTTTGAATTGAGAAGCAACACGTCCTCGCAGGTTTTAATATTCGCGCCGCAAAGGTACGACTTTTTTGGCATATAGGAGCGAGAAAAAAGGTAAAAAGTGGCCATTTTACCGACTTTTTATCTTTAGGGACGTATTTTGATATGACTGAAAATTGTATAACGGCAAAAGACCCTGCTGACAACACGTTGCTGGGTGGCTGACATCACGTTGCTGGATGGACGACATCACGTTGCTGGAAGTCCGACATCACGTTGCTGGATGGCCGGCATCACGTTGCCGAATGTCCAACATCACGTTGCTGGATGGCCAACATCACGTGAGTATTACAACTCGCCAATGGGGAAGAAGGTGTTGTTTAAGTCACACAGAAATAAAAAGAAATATTGCTGTCCGGGGAAAATTTCTCTCTCTTCCTTTTAGGTCCTTTCCCATCGGT
>CAMJOE010000137.1:0-6780 GCA_946407485.1 uncultured Prevotellaceae bacterium
GTTTTGTTTGACAATTTGAAATAAAAGCAGTAACTTTGCATGCAATTTTGAAAGAAACGACATGAGTAAGCTATTAAAGCCTGAGGGTTATACTGCTCTGCTGAGTCTAAACCAAACGGAGCAGGCCATCAAGAAAATCAAGGACTTTTTCCTCAACAGTCTCAGTACAGAACTACGCCTCAGTCGCGTCACCGCGCCGCTTTTCGTGCTTCGCGGGCTTGGCATCAACGACGACCTCAATGGCGTGGAGCGTCCTGTCTCGTTTCCCATCAAGGACATGGGCGATGCAACGGCCGAAGTGGTGCATTCGCTGGCAAAGTGGAAACGGCTTACGCTCGCCGAGTATCAGACAAGGCCGGGCTTCGGCATCGTCACCGACATGAACGCCATCCGTGCTGACGAGGAACTCGACAACATTCACAGCCTCTATGTTGACCAGTGGGACTGGGAGCGCGTACTCCTTGCCGAGAATCGCAACGAAGCTTACCTCCGCCGTATTGTCAGGAAGATTTACAGCGCCATCCTGCGTACCGAGTTCTATGTCTGCGAAAACTATCCGCAGCTGAAGCCTTACTTGCCCGAAGACATACACTTCATCCATAGCGAGGAATTGCTTAAGCTTTATCCCGACAAGACCGCGAAAGAGCGCGAGGATCTCATTTGCAAGACCTACGGCGCAGTATTTATAATAGGTATAGGCGGCAAGCTCAGCAACGGCGAGGTGCACGACAACCGTGCTCCCGACTATGACGACTGGAGCACCCCGGGCGAGAGCGGCTTCCTGGGACTGAACGGCGACCTGCTCGTCTGGTATCCGACGCTCAACCGCAGCATCGAGCTCAGTTCGATGGGTATTCGCGTGGATAAGGAGTCATTGCTGCGCCAGCTCGCCTTGCAGGGCAAGGAGGAGCGCAAGGAACTCTACTTCCACCAGCGCTTGTTGAGCGGCCAGTTGCCCCTCACCATCGGTGGCGGCATCGGTCAAAGTCGTCTCTGCATGGTGCTCTTGCACAAGGCCCACATCGGCGAAACGCAAGCCAGCATCTGGCCCGAAGCCATGCGAAAGGAATGCAAAGAAGCAGGAATGCAACTGATATGATTAAGAATTTAGAATTAAGAATTAAGAGTGAAGAATTTTCTGCCGCCCTTAACTATGAATTATGAACTATGAAGCTTTAGCTCGACGTTAGTCAACTATGAATTATATTTGCTGCCGCGCTTAACTATGAATTATGAACTATGAACTATGAATTTTTAAAGAACAGCCCGGCCGTCATCACGTGGCGTCAGTTTGCCCGCAAGGGGTACTGTGCCTTTGCCAGTCTTCATCGGCAGATTCGCATCGGAGTGCTGAGCGTCGCTACTTTGGGTGTGGCGGCTGCAGCGCATGCCGAAACCAATGCGACACCTTCTTTCGAGGAGGATAAGATTATCGACGAGGAGGAGTTGGCAGAGGTGACCGTGAGCGGCACTATGGCCCCGCTGACGCAGTTGCAGTCAGCACGTATCGTCAGTGTGCTTACCCGTCAGGACATCGAGCAGGCGGCGGCGCAAAGCATCAACGACCTCTTTAAGTTAGTCACCGGAGTGGACGTCCGTCAGCGCGGTGGCTTTGGTATTCAGACGGACATTAGCATCGATGGCGGTACCTTTGACCAGGTCACGCTCTTGCTCAACGGCATCGACATCGGTAATCCACAAACAGGACACTTATCAGCAGACTTCCCCGTCAGCATCAGCGACATAGAGCGCATCGAGGTGTTGGAGGGCGCGGCCAGTCGCGTCTATGGCGGCCAGAGCTTCGGCGGCGCCATCAATATCGTCACGAAGCATGATGCCGGGCAAAACGTCGAACTTGTTGCCGACGGCGGTTCCTTCGGCACGGCTGAAGGCGAGGCCCGCCTTTCCCTTTCGCATGGCAAGGTGAGCAACCGCGTCAGCGGTGGTGGCGGCAGAAGCGATGGAGGCACCCTCAATAGCTCTTGGAGAAAGGGACAGCTCTTCTATCAAGGCGACTTCAAAAATGATGACCTGAAGCTCGACTGGCAATTCGGCTTCTCGAAGAAGAGCTACGGAGCCAACACCTTCTATAGCGCCAGCTATCCCGACCAGTATGAACGCAACCAGCGGCTCATGACGAGCGTTGATGCTGAATATAAAGTGAGGAGAGAGGAAAAAGGAGGGCAGAATAAAGATAACTGTTTGAAGAACGGGACAAACGCTAATCCTTCACCCCTCGTCCTGCGTTCTTCAATCTTCTGGAACCGTTCCTACGACAACTTCGAACTCGTGCGAGGCACTACCTTCGGCGAAAACTTCCATCGCTCTGACGTCTTTGGCATCAAGGTGGGAGGGCATTTCGACTGGCGGCTCGGCAAGACGGCGGCATCGGCCTTGTTGCGCCACGAGAACATCCTCAGCACGAACCTCGGCTGCATCTTGCGTCCCGAAGGGAGCTTCTACACTTGGAGCGACAACCGAACTACTGTTTCCTTCAGCCTCGAGCACAATATCCTGCTGAGGCGTTGGACTATATCAGCAGGCCTTATGGCCAGTATGACGTCCGCCATCGACCATAGCTTCCGCTTCTATCCGGGTGTTGACGTCGCCTACCGCCCGTGTTCCCATTGGAAGCTCCTCTTTTCATATAACAAAGGCTTTCGTCTTCCGACCTTCACCGAGCTATATTACAAGAGCCCGACCCACGAAGGCAATCGTGGCTTGAAGGCTGAGCACAACCATTCGCTTTCGCTTGGCGCAGAGTGCAGATGGAGTGGGGCAGAGGCGTCGTCAAAGGTCTTCTACCATCGTGGCACACAAATGATTGACTGGGTAATGTATTCGCCCGACGACATCTTCCACACGGCATCCTTCGACCTCGATAATGTCGGTGCGCAAGTCCGGGGCAAGCTGTCCTTCTCCGAACTTCTTGGGCGCGACACCTGGCTGCGTTCCCTTAGCGCAGGCTATACCTACATCCATCAGACGAAACATGATGCCGAGGGCGTCGTCAAGAGTAATGTGGCAATGGAATACTTGCGGCATAAGGTCGTGGCAAGCCTGACACACCGCATTTTCAAGCGCCTTTCCATGTCATGGGATTTGCGTTGGCAGGAGCGCGTCGGCAGTTATGTGAGCGGCGGCAACCTCGTGCCCTATCATCCCTATGCCATGCTCGACGCCAAGATGCAGTGGGAAGCGCCCCGCTACCAGCTTTTCGTCCAGGCAACGAATATCACAAACCATCGCTACTACGACCTCGGCTCGGTGCCCCAGCCTGGCATTTGGGTGATGGCGGGAGCACGTTTGAGGCTGAGTTTATAAATTTTGAATTTATATATTTTGAATATTGAATTTAAAATTGTAACTTTGCACGCGGAAAAATGTATTTATTCATATATGATACGACGATTACTGACCTCTCTTCTGCTCTCTCTTGCCTGCCTCGTGGCCATGCCCTATACGCTTGTCATCGATGCAGGGCACGGCGGTAAAGACCCCGGTGCGATGGGCAATGGCGCGAAGGAGAAGAACATCAATCTGGCTGTCGCTTTGGCTTTGGGAAAGCTTGTGGAGCAGAATTGCAAGGATGTCAAGGTGGTTTATACGCGCAAGACGGACGTCTTTGTGGAGTTGAACCAGCGTGCCAACATCGCCAACAAGGCAAAGGCCGACCTTTTCATCAGCATCCACACAAATGCCACGGCGGCTAAGGTCGGCCCTCGCGGCACAGAGACATACACGCTCGGTATGCACCGTGCTGCCGACAACCTTGCAGTCGCCAAGCGAGAGAACTCCGTCATCACCCTCGAGAACGACTACGAGGAGAAGTACGAAGGCTTTGACCCGAACTCAAGCGAGAGCTACATCATCTTCGAGCTCATGCAGGACAAGAACATGGAGAGCAGCGTGAAGCTTGCAGGCCTCATCCAGAAGCAGTTCAAGAGTACGGCAGGCCGTGTCGACAAGGGCGTGCACCAGGCCGGTTTCCTCGTGCTTCGCGCCACCAGTATGCCGAGCGTCCTTATCGAGCTGGGCTACATCAACAATGCGAACGAGGCGTCCTACCTCACCTCGACTGCCGGCGTGAATGCCCTTGCAAAGAGTATTTATAACGCTTTCGTGGCCTATAAGAAGAAGTAGGAAGAGGTGGGGCCCCTCCTCTCTTCGAGGTGTTGAAAGGCAAGCGGGAAATAGTAAATGATTAAATGATTAAACAGTAAACGCGCGTGAAAACAGAAGTAAAGATAGGAATCACAGGTGTCATTGCCATCGTAGCGCTCTTCCTTGGCATAAAGTTCCTGAAGGGCGTTAACCTTTTCAGTACCAGCGAGACGTATTACATCGTTTTCAGTAACACTAAAGGACTGACGAAGAGTAGTGCTGTCTATGCCGACGGCTACAAAGTGGGTATCGTGAGCGGCATCAACTACGACTTCCGGCATCCCGGGAAGGTCGTCGTGCAGATAAGTACCGACAAGGGACTTCGCATCCCCAAAGGCAGTTCGGCACAGCTTGATGAGGCCGTTCTGGGCGGTTGCACCCTCAACATGTTGCTCGCAACCAATCTTCGCGAAGCCTATCAGCCGGGCGACACCATCGTGGGAAGCGACGTCAGCGGACTGATGGCAAAGGTCGGCGGTATGGTACCGCAGCTGGAAGAGGTCGTGGCAAAGGTCGATACCCTTGTCGCAACCCTCAACACCTTGCTCTCTAACCCCAATCTACCCCTCATCATACAAAACGCAGAACTCATCACGGAGAACCTCAACAAAAGCACTCAGCAGCTCAATACCTTGCTGCGCAACGACATACCGCAGATGACGAGCACCTTCACGAAGGCAGGCGAGAACGTCACCACCTTGACGGACAAGATGAATCAGCTCGACCTGCAGGCCACGCTCGAGAATGTCAACCAGACCATCAGCAGCGTTCACGACATGATGGAGCAGATGCAAAGTCCCAAGGGGACACTCGGCAAGCTGATGAACGACCCGTCGATTTACGACAACCTCAACCACACGGTTCAGAGTGCCGACAGCCTCGTAAGCGACCTCAAGGCACATCCCAAGCGCTACGTCCACTTCTCCGTGTTCGGAAAGAAAGACAAGTAATATAAGTTTCGGATGTCATGATTCTTTTGAAGTTAAAGGAGTTAAAGAAGTTAGCTCGCTATGCTCGCCTTGGGAAGTTAAAGGACAATAGCTTTTGCAGTCATATAGCCAACTGAAAGCTCTCCGCATCCAAATGTATCGTCCTTTAACTTCATTAACTTCATTAACTTCTTTAACTCCCGAAACTTGAACAAGCGAATGTACAATTTCTCAGAGACAATCAATAAGACAAACGGCAGGATGGAGAACTCGTCAAACAATCAGGTTATCGTCGGCATCGGTGAGGCCCTGTGGGACTGCTTGCCGGAAGGCCGCAAGTTGGGCGGCGCACCAGCCAACTTCGCCTATCATGTCGGTCAGTTTGGCTGGCAAAGCACGGTTGTCTCCGCCGTGGGATGCGATGCCCTTGGCGATGAAATCCTGCAGGTCTTCGATAAGGTAAAACTCCCTTATCACATCGCTCGCGTGGACAGGCCCACAGGCACCGTGCAAGTTACGCTTTCAGCCGACGGCATTCCTTCCTACGAGATATGCGAGGACGTGGCTTGGGACAACATTCCTTGGACTGAGGAACTCTCCGCTCTTGCCGCTCGCACCAGGGCTGTCTGCTTTGGCTCGCTGGCTCAGCGCTCGCAGGTCAGCCGCGGGACCATCATGCGATTCATCGCATCGATGTGCGAGGACACAGAACGCGTCTATGACATTAACCTTCGTCAGCACTTTTACAGCCTCGAAGTCATAGAGGAGAGCCTTCGCTGCGCCACAATGCTCAAGCTCAACGATGAAGAGATAGTCGTCGTGGCAAAGCTTTTGGGACTTCCGGACGGCAGCTATGAAGCGCAGAGCCGACAGATTTTGGAGCGCTATCCGAGGCTGCGGATGGTCATCCTCACCTGCGGAGCCGTCGGCAGCTATGTCTTCACCAGAGACGAGACCTCCTATGAAGAGACGCCAAGCGTTGCGGTGGCCGATACCGTGGGCGCAGGCGACAGTTTTACCGCAACCTTTGTGGCACAGATACTTGCAGGCAAGACTGTCCGCGAGGCACACAGCAAAGCCGTCCGCGTCAGCGCCTTTGTTTGCACTCAGCACGGCGCAATGCCCAAACTTCCTCAAGCTCTCTTGTAGGTGCTTTGCGTTACAATTTGGTGTTCGATTAAGCAGAAGTAGCTGGCGCGAGCCTTGACTTGACATACCGGATTGCAGCCTATCAGGATTTCACACACGAAGGAACCAATTTTCCTTGCTGTGGGAATCGCCTTTCCTTGCTGTGGGAATTGCTTTTCCTTGCTGTGGGAATCGCCTTTCCTTGCTGTGGGAATTGCTTTTCCTTGCTGTGGGAATCGCCTTTCCTTGCTGTGGGAATTTGCTTTCCCACGTGTAGGGATTTCCATTGCCTCACGAAACATTCTATTTTATTGCTGTCCGGGGAAAAGCACCGAAGGTGCGAAAGACTACAGACGGGGGTGTGAACCCCCGGGACAGGATAGCCTGACAATAGTAAGCCCTGAAGGGGCGACAGAATATGTAACTTGTTTAATAACAACTTGCTTATGGCTCTGTCGTCCTTTGACTATCGTCGACCTTTGGTTCAGGACTTTCTCTGTCGTCGCAACATTACCGGGGGTTAACACCCCCGTCTGTGGTCTGTCGTCTCTTCGAGACT
>CAMJOE010000138.1:0-6730 GCA_946407485.1 uncultured Prevotellaceae bacterium
TGGTCCACCCAGTCCCAGATGCAGCCGCCTATCATGCGCTTGCTCTCGAACTCAATGTAGTCCCAGTATTCCTGCAGGTTGCCGATGGCGTTGCCCATGGCGTGGGCGTATTCGCAGAGGAAGAAGGGGCGCTCCTTCAGGTTCTCGTCCTTGTCGAGTCTGATCATGTTGGGCAGGTTGGGGTACATGCGGCTGTCCATGTCTGCCACTTCGTTCATGCCTTCATAGTGTATGAGGCGGTCGTCGAGCTCTTGGATGGCCTTCTTGCTTGCGACGAAGTTCTCGCCGCCGCCGCATTCGTTGCCCATGCTCCAGAAGATGACGCTGGGGTGGTTACGGTCGCGCAGCACCATGCGAACCTGACGGTCCACGTACTGCGCCTCCCACTTCGGGTTGCGGCTAAGGCTGTGATTGCCATGGCACTCCACGTCGGCCTCGTCCATCACGTAGATGCCATAGTAGTCGTAGAGTGCATACATGCGCGGGTCGTTGGGATAGTGGCTCGTGCGGACCGTGTTGAGGTTGTAGCGTTTCATCAGGAGGATGTCCTCGATCATGCTTTCCACGGGGATGGCCTTGCCGTAGATGGGGTGCGTGTCATGTCGGTCGGCGCCCTTGAACATCACGCGCTTGCCGTTGATGAACACCTGTCCGCCGCGGTTCTCTATCTTGCGGAAGCCGTACTTCTGCGTATAGACGTCGCCGCCCACGCTGATGTTGACGGTGTAGAGATTGGGCGTCTCGGCCGTCCACAGCTTTGGGTTCTGCACTTCGAGGTTGAGCTGTGCGTCCTTCTTGCCGGTCTCGATGTCGCTGACCTGCAGAATGGCTGTCTGGATGGTCTTGCCTGCGGGGTCGACCAGCTCAACGTCCACACGGGCATCTGCCTTTTTGCCGAGGTTCTGGAGGGCAATGTCGATGCCGAGGAAGGCACGACCGAAGTTGTTGCCACCGCCGCGGCGTCCGCGTCCGCCCATCATCGAACGGAGTCGGACGTCCTGAACGTGCAGTTTCTGACGTGCTTCGAGATAGACGTCGCGATGTATGCCGCTCAGGCGGAACATGTCCTGGTCCTCGATGTACGAGCCGTCGCTCCAGCGATAGACTTCAACACAGACGAGGTTCTCGATGCCTGGCTTGATGTATTTCGTCACGTCGAACTCGGCATCGACATTGGGAGCCTGCGTGTAGCCCACCTTTTGGCCGTTCACCCAGACATAGGCGGCGCTGTAGATGCCGTTGAAGTGGAGGTAGATTTCGCGGCCGTCCCAAGAGGCGGGCACCGTGATGGTGCGGCGGTAGCTGCCCACAGCATTCGGCTCGTTCACCACCGTGTAGCCGTCCTGACCTTTGATGAAGGGGGGCAGGTTCTTGAATGGGTAGGTCACGTTGGTGTAGATGGGCGTGCCGTAGCCCTGCATCTCCATGCACGAGGGCACGGGTATGGTCTTCCACGACGAGGCGTCGTACGAAGTCTTGTAGAAGTCGACGGGGCGGTCTTCGGGCTTCGGAACCCAATGGAACTGCCACCTGCCGTTGAGCATCACCCTGAGGGAAGAGTTCGGCCAAAGCCAGGGCTGCTGGTAGGCAGCGTCGCCCTTCATCTCTTTCTCGCTGGCGTAGAGCAACATAGTGGCGCGGCCAGGCTCCTTGTTGATGCCGAAGATGGCCTCGTTCTCCCAGTCGTTCTTCGACTTCTGTGCTTCGCTGAGCGCATCTACCTTGAGGTTCGTCTTGACGAGCCGCCACTGGAGGTACTCGCTGGAATTGGTTCCCTTGAGCTGCCAGACGTGTCCGCCGGGCTGGCAGTTGTCGTTGTAGCCGAGTTTCAGACCGCCTGCGAAGCACGTCAGGACGTATGTCTCGGTCCCGCTCTTCTCGACGAGCCACTGCTGGTTATGGTTTCTGAGGTTGAGGTCCCAGCTGAGCACCTCGCCCTCCTGCGGGCCGTGATTGCCGTTGTCGAGCGCCAGCTCGCAGCTCGGGCTGTAAAGGCAGTAGTAGCCCTGCCTGTCGGACTTGATGAAGCGCCACACCTGCGTCTGCGATTTCTTGTTGACGGGCGAGAACGTGATGGTGCCGTTTTGGTTGTCGAGAGCAAGGTCGTCGCCAATCTCCAGGCGGTAGCCCTGTTCGGGGTCAAAGTCTTGTGCCATAAGGCAAAGTGTGCCGCAGAACAGCGCCGCGAGTAGCACAGAAAAGAGTTTTCTTGTCATAGCGTATAAAGATTTAGTGTATAATTGCTATGCAAAGGTACGAAAAAATGAGGACAACACAAAAGAAAAACTTGTTTTTCTTGTTGTCTTCCCAAGCGAAAGCACCACCGAGGCCAGTCCCGGCGTTACGAATGGCTGCGGAGGAAGCAAAAAAAAGAGGGAACAATACAGTTGTTGACGCCATGGAAGCCTGAAAGGCTGTAAAGACCACAGGCGGGGGTAAAACCCCCGTAACCAGTGTGGCGGGAGGGAGGAACCCTGAAAGGGTGGCCAGAATTATGATGTCCTGTGGAGGACGAAGCGATGTGAAGCTCGTTTTGTCCAGCCGGAAGACCCGTCGCGACGTGTTCATCTTTTCAACGCCACGTGAGGGAAGTCCAAACGCTTGCTGTGGGAAACGCCGACGCTTGCTGTGGGAAACGGCGACGCTTGCTGTGGGAAACGGCGACGCTTGCTGTGGGAAACGTCAATGCCACGTGAGGCGTCTGTTTAAGTCCCGTCAAGTCGTTATAAACCAAAATAGTTGAACTGAGAACGTTAACACGGCATCATTCCAAACCCGATTGGTTGGTTTTCACGGGGACACCTTGAGTGCCAGAAAACCCGAAGGGTTGATAAGACCACAGGCGGGGGTGAAACCCCCGATTACAACGACAGACACGGACCTCAAGCCCTGAAAGGGCGACAGAACTCAATCGCCAAATGCGTACCTCTCGTCATAATCAATGCCGTATGCTTCCAGGAACAATCGGTATTCCTCATTAAAACTTCTCGTCTTGTGGTGCTCTTCTTGCTTTCGAATATACTGGACAGTCTTGTCGAGCAGAGAGGGGCTGACGGAAAACGCCCCATATCCGTCCTGCCATGCAAACGGCATGTAGTGGTCGTCCAGCTGCATTAACCATTTGCTGCTAAATGCTTTAATCTCCCTGACAAAGTCAATCAATGGCATCGACTTTGGTAGGGAAGTCAGGATGTGAACGTGATTGGTTGTCCCGCCAATCTCGATGGGAATGCCGCCGAGGCCGTTTATTATTCCTCCGATGTAGCGGAAGATTTGCGGAAGGTCCTCATCGCGAAAATTCACGCCTGCTGCTTTTACGTGGAATATGAGGTGAATGTCTATCCTTACTAATGAGCTTGCCATGTGTTTTTATGTTCTGCCGCCCCTTCGGGGCTTGAGTTTGTGTTGCCGTTTGTATCGGGGGTTGACACCCCCGCCTGTGTTCTCAACGCCCCTTCGGGGCTATGGTAGTCAGTGTTCTTCATGGGATGTCAGCCCCCGCCTGTGTTCTCAGCGCCCCTTCGGGGCTATGGGTGCCTGCGTTCCTCTCATGGGTTGACACCCCCGCCTGTGTTCTCAACGCCCCTTCGGGGCTATGGGTGCCTGTGTTCTTCATGAGATGTCAGCCCCCGCCTGTGTTCTCAGCGCCCCTTCGGGGCTATGGTAGCCTGTGTTCCTCTCATGGGTTGATAATCTCGCCTGTGTTCTCCTCTTTATTTTGAGGCGTTTCGGCTTCTTTCTCTTCAGAAGCCCATTCCTCGGGCGACTTGACGGAGCTCTTGTACTTTCCGTTCTCAAGGCTCTTCTTGGCTGGGGCGGGGATGCTGCCTGTGCTGAAGCTGCGGGCGCTGCCGCGGTACTGGTTCCAGCGGTCCATGATGAGGCGGACGTACGCCTCTGTTTCGCTGCCACGCATGTAACCGTTCAAGACGTCCGGGTCTCGGTAATAACGCGGCTCTGCAAGGCGAAGGATGAAGGGCGCCACTTCCTGCCAGACCTGATGGTCGCGCCCGGCCTTGCGCGTCAGCATCTGTGCATCCTGGACGTGCCCGACGCCGCCGTTGTAGGCCGCAAGCGTGAAGCGAATGCGCTCCTCGCTGTCCTTGATGTCGGAGAACGACTGGCTGACCTTCCTGATATAACGTGCCGAGGCCGCGATGTTCTGCTCGGGGTCGAAGCGCTTATCTGACGGAACGCCCATGGCATCGGCAGTGGCGGGCATCAGCTGCATGAGTCCCATCGCCCCCATCGACGAGACGGCCTGGGGGTCGAAGCCTGACTCCTGATAACACATCGCGGCGAGCAACCGCCAGTCCCAGCCGGCAGAACTGCTATATTTGCGAAAGAGGTCGTCGTACGCCGAGATGATGCCGTGCGCGGCATCCTGCATGACGGGCCGCATGTGGCGTCGGACGGTGACGGTCGTGTTGTTGGCTGCGCTCTCTATCTGCTTGACGCGCTCGGGCTTCCACCATTCCGCGATGGCCTGCCTCAGGAGCGATTCGCCCTCGCGAGTCTGCCACGTTGGCATCTCAAGGGCAATGAAGTCGATATGCCCCTGCTGGAGCTTTTGCATGAGCGTCGTGGTGTCGGGGGAAATCTCCATTTGCAGGACGACGCCGATGCTTTGCGCGAAGGCCTCGGCAAGCTGGAACTGCAGGCCCATCTCCTTTCCGTGATACTCGTAGTAGGTGTCGGGCCCGCTCAGGGTTCCTGCGATAATCGTGCCGCTGGCCTGTATCTCGTGGAGGTCGTAATACTGCAAAGTGTCTGCCTCCTCAGCATCAGTCGCGAATAGAATGGACGTGTCTTTCTCTTGTTTGGCTGTGCAGGAGACCAGGAGAAAAAGAAGAAGAAGGTGGGGCTTCAAGGTTTTATACGGTGAATAATGTATGTCCTCATGATCTCGATGGCTTGCTGGTTGTTGCCGCCTTGCGGGATGATGAGGTCGGCATAGCGTTTCGTGGGCTCGATGAACTCTTCGTGCATGGGTTTCAAGACGTCGAGATAGCGGTCGAGTACCATTTGCGTGGTGCGCCCACGCTCTACCGTGTCGCGCTGGATGACGCGAATCAGGCGCTCGTCGGGGTCGGCATCGACGAATATCTTCAGGTCCATGAGCTCGCGCAACTGCTTCTTCCAGAGCGCCATAATGCCTTCGATGATGATGACCTCGCATGGCTCGACGTGCACCGTCTCGGGCAAGCGGTTGCTGATAATGTAGCTGTAGGTCGGTTGCTCGATACTCTGTCCCTGCCGCAACGCCTGTATCTGCTGGGTGAGAAGCTTCCAGTCGAAGGCGTCGGGATGGTCGAAGTTGATGCGCCTGCGCTCCTCGGGCGTGAGGTGCGACGTGTCGTTGTAGTAGGAGTCCTGCGGGATGAGCGCCACGCGGTCGGTGGGAAGCGTCTCGAGTATCTTCTTCACGACTGTTGTCTTGCCAGAGCCAGTGCCTCCGGCGATGCCGATGATATACATCTTTTTATTTACGATTTGACAATTTACGATTTACTATTTCATTCCGCCTGATGGCGGACAGGGGGTCACTTCAGTGTTGCCCGCAGTATGTAGTCAACAATGCAGGGCTCTGCGGGCAGGAAGATGCGGTAGCCTTCCTTCTCGCGCTTGAAGGTGAGCTTCGTTCCGCCAGCGAATGTTTCGACCTTCGCGAGCTTCTGTCCTGTGAGGGGCAGGAAGATTTGTCTGTCCTCTACCTTATTTAATATATGTATATAGAGCGTCTTGCCTGTTTGTGTCGTCACACCCCAACTCTGAGGAGGAACGCATCCGCCGCGCGTGCCGTAGATGCTTGAGCCGTTGACCTTCATGAAGGAACCGATGTGCTTCAGTATCTTGACGGCCTGGTCGGGCAGCTTGCCGTCGGGGCGAGGGCCGATGTTGAGCAGGAAGTTGGCGTTCAGGCCAGCTGCCGTGACGAGTCGGCGAATGAGTTCGTCGCCATCCTTATAGTTCTTGTCGGTGATGCTGTAACCCCACGTGTTGTTCATCGTCATGCAGGTCTCGAGGGGAAGACGCGACACCTTTTGCTCTCCGGAGAAACCCGCCGTGTTCTGCCCCGGCAGGTCTTGCTCGAAGAGTTGAAAGTCCTCGAGCCCGATAGGCGAACCGTGATGGTTGTTCCCTATGAGGCAGGTGGGCTGCAGACGCTTGATGAGCGCGTATTGCTCCTCGAGCCGCCAGTCGAACTCCTGCTCCTTGTGGTCCCACATGCCGTCGAACCAGATGGCGCCTATCGGGCCGTAATTGGTCAGCAGCTCAGTCAGCTGACGGTTCATGAAGGCATAATAGGCGTCCCAATTCGTGGTCGAAGGGTCGTGCGGGCAATTCTGGCAGGCTCCCGTCGGGTAGTCTGTGCGCTGCCAATCCATGTGGCTGTAGTAGAAATGGAGTTTGAGGCCTTGCTCCCTGCAAGCCTGCGAAAGCTCGCCTATGATGTCGCGCTTGAAGGGAGTGGCATCCATGATGTTGTACTTGCTCGCCTTCGTCGCCCACATCGAGAAGCCGTCGTGGTGGCGACTCGTAAAGGTGACGTACTGAGCGCCTGCCTCTTTGAAGAGCTTTGTCCATTCGCGAGCGTCGAATAGTGAAGGGTAGAAGCCTCCCGCAAGCTTGGCGTACTCGTCGCGGTCGAGGTGACGGTTGTGCATTACCCACTCGCCGTCGGCCAGCATGGAATAGATGCCCCAATGGAGGAAGATGCCGAACTTGC
>CAMJOE010000139.1:0-6728 GCA_946407485.1 uncultured Prevotellaceae bacterium
TTCACGGCCCGGTCGTTGCGACCGTCGGACAGCTTCATGTAGTCGCCATTGGACGTCCAGTAGTTCATCACGGCCGTCATGCACTCCGGCGTCTGCATCTTCTGGAACAGGTCGCGGAAGTTGTCCCAATAAATCACAGTAGCATTGTTGTCTTCGTTTTTTCTGAGCATATATTCTAAATAGTACGTCTTGCTCCTGTTCACTTCCGGCGCAATGTCGGCGACCTTAATATAATACACCTCTGCGATGAGCATCGTGAAGGCAATGGCGAGGGCCGTGCCGCAGATGTACATAGCGCTATACAATTTCTCTTCTCGCATCATGGCGAGAGCTTGTCTAAAATAATTCATAATTCACAATTCACAATTCATAATTGGGCGGTAGCAATTATTCACTTTTCACCTTCAACTTTTCTTTACCTTTATATTTACTCATGTCGCTGACGACCACCTGTTCGCCTTCCTCCAGGCCCTCGATGACTTCGATGTAGTCGTAGTTGCATTCGCCAAGCCGTACCTGTCGCGGCACAAGCCGCTCGGATTTACCATTTAACCATTTACCATTTACCATTTGTTTCCCTTCCTTTTCAATTTTCAATTTTGAATTTTCAATTACGAAGAGCGTATAGTCGCCCGGGCCGCTGTAGAACGAGCCGTTCTTGATGCGAAGCACATCGTCCTTGATGCTCGTGATGACGAAGACCTCGGTCCTGAGGCCTGAGCGCAGGCGCGGATGGCTCATGTCGTCGGGCACGACGGTAAAGGTGATGGCACCGCTCTGGCTGAGAGGCGTCACGGTATTGATGGTGCCCGTCAGCCGTTCCTTGCCTATCTTGAGGAGGACGTTGCCGCCGACGTGGACGCGTTCGCTGTGGGTGTCGCTTATTTCGCATTCCGCCTTGAAGTGACTGAGGTCGCTCACGATGGCGAGCTTCTGCCCGGCACCGACCGTGCTACCTATCTCATTGTTTATATAAGTCAGCGTGGCGCGTCGCGGCGAACGTATCTTGGCATCGTCCAGGGTGCGACGCTTCTCGTCGAGCCCTTTCTCGAAGATGCCGTTTTGCAGTTGCTGCATGCGCAGGTCGGCCTGCTTCACCTTCTTCTCGTTGGCGTACTGCTGGCGTAGCTGCGAGAGCTGTAGCTGTGCCGTGCGCAGGGCAGTCTCTGCCTGCCGCACGCGGTCGCGCGTGCCGGAGCCGAGGCTGTCGAGGTAAAGCTCGTTGCGGAGCTGAGCCTCGAGCTGCGAGACCTTCATCTCCTCCACCTCAATCTGCATCTGCCGGTCGGAGAGCTGCGTCTCGGTATTCGCCCGGAGCTGCGCCATCTGCTGTTGGCGTATCTCGCGCTCGTCGAGGGCCTTGGCGTAGTCCGTCTCGGCCGACTGGAGATCCAGTCGGCACAGTGGCGTGCCCACGTCCACGCTGTCGCCGCTGTGGGCATAGACCTCGAGGATGCGCGAACTGATGGGCGAGACGATGACCTCTTCGAAGGCCGGCACCACCTTGCCTGTAGCCGAGACGCTGACGTCTATCGTGCCGCGGTCCACGTCCGAGATGACGAGGGCCTTCTTGTCCAACGTCGGAATCATCTGCGTGCCGAGCCATGCCGCGATGCCCAGCACGGCGAGGAAGCCGCCTGTCCATGCCGCCGCCTTCTTCATCTTGCGCTTGCGCTGAACGCTGACAGGTATCTGCCTGTCCATTGTCTGATTGTCGTTCTTCATGTTGTTTCCAATTATGCTTCTGATGGCGTCTGACTATCCCACGTGAAGGAACTTCAATCCCCACGTGAAGGGACTCTAGTCCCCACGTGAAGAAACTCCAGTCCCCACGTGAAGGGACTACGGTTCCCACGTGTGGGAAAAACTGACGCCTCTTTTTGGAGCTGTTTCTTTCATTTAATCAATTTCTCTATGTCAGCCGTGATGTCGTGGTCCTCCACGAAGTCCCAGAGGGCAATCGAGCGGAGCTGGTAGTAGTAGCGCCAGTAGTTGTAGAGCTGCGCAATGCGGTTTTGCCGCGCTGCGTCCTTGGAGGCCTGCGCGTCGGAAAGTTCCAAAGTGGAGATGGTGCCGATTTTGAACGTCTCGATGTTCGTGTGGTAACGCTTGCGGGCTATGGTGTCAGCCTCGCACGCGATGCGCAGCTGCTCAGCCTGGTTGTTGAACTGTTCGGTCAGGACAAAGAGGTTCTGACGGAAGTCCTGCGCCTGCTGGCGGAGTTGTCCCTGCACTATCTCGCGGTTCGATTCAGCCATCTTGCGCTGTCCTTTACGTTTGCCCCAGTCGAGGAGCGGCAGGGAGAAGCCCACCTGTACCACCTCCTTGCTCAGCAGGTCGCGATAGGCGCCGCCGATGCTCTCGTCCATCCCCGTGTAGCCAAGCTGAGCGTAGAGTGTGACGCTGCGTCGGTTCGCCTTGGCCGAGGCGACAGCGTAGTCCGCCTCAAGCTGGCGGCGGCGCATCGTGGTGGCAAGGGCATTGTTCTGCAAGGCATGGGCCAGGACGTCGTCGTAGATAAGGTGAAGCTGCGGAACATCATCCGGCACGACCGGCTCGATGTCTTCCTCGACGTCGAGAAACGAGCGAAGGGCGAACTGAGCGGCCTGCCTGCTTGATTCCGCGCTGGTGAGATTGCTGCGGGCAGTTAGGACGTTGAGCCGCATCTGCAGTACGTCGTTCTCGCTGATGGTGCCCATCTCGCGCTTGGCCTGTGCCACCTCGTAGAGCTTCTCAGCCGTCTGCAGGTTCTGCTCCGCAATGCCCACCTGCTCGCCTGCTATCAGGAGGCTGAAGAAGAGGCTTACCGCCTCCATCGCCACCTGCTCCGTCTCGGTGAGGAAACGTGCCTGTGCCTCGCGGTACCGCAGTGGCTCGATGCGACGGCTCCACTTCAGGTGGTTCACGCCGAAGAGGGGCTGCGAGAGCGTGACGGCAACGGGGAGCGACATGAACTGGTTGCCACCGCCACTTCCCGACTGATGCAGGAAGTCGAGCGACGACTCGACGGAGACGGTACCGCCCGTCGGCCATATCTTCTGCGTGACATGGAGCGAGCCGTCCGCGCCGAGGTAGTCGTTGCGGACATACGAGACGCCGCCGTCGGCCTGCTGATAGCTCGTGTAGCGCTTGTTGTAGCTGCCGCTCGTCGAAAGCGACACCTCCGGCAGCAGGTCAGCCTTGTAGCTGCGCCACTGCCAGTAGGCCGACTTCAGCTCGCCCAAGGCCACAGCCGCATCCACGCTTTGCCGCCGCGCCATCGCGATGCAGTCGTCCAAGGTCAGACGCGTCTGACCTTGTAAGTGAAAAGTGAAAAGTGAAAAGTGAAAAATAAGAAGTACCATCGCTCTCAATATAAAACAGCGACTACATTTCTGTGTATGGTAGGACTTACGGACGATTACTTTATTCATAATTCATATATGCTAACTTTCTTTTTTCACTTTTCACTCTTCACTTTTCACTTTTCACTTCGAGTGAGCTCGGCTCACTCATGCCTCAGTGCATTGACGGGTTTGGTGTACATTGCTATTAAAGAAGGTACTATTATACCAAGCGTGACGATGGCGAGAAGCACGAGATACTGCACGCCACAAACGACGAAGAAGTGCGGCCAGAAACTCGTCACCCAATCCGACTCTTGTCCGGTCTTGATTTCATTCAATCCGTTGGCAAAGCCGACACGAAGCGCGAACTGCAGCCAAAGGACTTGACCGATGATGCAAGCTATCAAGGTGAGCAGCGCGACCTCTTTCCAAACCATTCCGAAAATGTTGCGGCGCTTGGCGCCAAAGCTTCGCATGATGCCGAAGTCCTCTGTCCGCTTGCGTATCTGCAGCCAGTAGGTGCCGAGCGTACCAATGACGACGTTCACGAGGAAGAGTCCGAGGAACAGCCCGGTGATGTTCAGCAGGATGTACTGACTTGTGAAGTTGGGGTGTTCGTTCTGATATTCCTTGTAGGTCTTCAGTTGTACGAGAGCCTTATAGCCTTCTTGAATGAATCCTTCTTTCGTGCTGTTCTTTGCAATGAACGCTTTCGCGTTGGCATCAGGCTTCAGACGGATGAGCATCTGCGGCGAGTTGTCCCAGAGCGTTGTTGGTGTGAAGATGCTGTAGAAGTAGCGTTGCCTTGGCATGGCCTTCACGTCCTCGACGACGCCAAATACCTTTCGATGCCTCGTCTCCTCCTCGTCCATCGAATTGCTTCTCGGGTTGTAAGTGACGAGCACGATGCGTCTGCCCACCGCCTGATCTGTGTCGAAGATGGCGTGGGCAAGGCTGCGGGTGATGATGACGCCGTCTTCGGGACATTCTTCCGACAGCGTTTCAATGGCTGGGCTTCCTGTTGCAGCCGTCAAGCCGTGCGTTTCGAAGTAGTGTTCACCCACGAGGAATTGATGCAGATATGCCTTGCCTCTGCGCATCGTATCTGCTTCGGCATACAGTTCCATCGTGGTCCAGTCCTGGCTGTGGTCGCCTATAAAGCTGTTGGTCATGCAGACGGATTGCACTTCGGGCAGTTTGCGGATATGGTCGCGAAGAGCATAGAGCGGGCCGAACATCGAGGCGGAATCGGTCAAAGCAGGTGCACCCGGGAGGCTTCCCACAAATCCCGTCACCAGATGCTTCTTTTCGAAATCGCCCGAAGCACGGCAGATGTAGGTGTCGTAACCCACGACGACGCAGTGGTCGATAAAGTAGAAGCTGAGGACTGTGACGAGTGCTATTTCAACGAGCAACCAGCCGTTTTGCTTGCGGTGTGCCCAAAAAGATTTGAGTGTCATGTTGCGTATTATCTCTTTTGATTCAACGATTCAACGATTGGCTTGCGTAGCGAGTGCCACGATGGAATGAGGGCAGCCATGAGATTAAGTATGGCGCAGCAGATGAAGCAGACAAGGAAGAGCGTTGGCGTGATGAACATCTGGTAGTCGAGGCTGAAGTCGAAGCCATCTTTATTGAATCCTCCTAATATCAACTGGAGGATGATATTGCCTCGCATCAAGCTGATGAAGCCCCACGAAAGCAGCCAACCCACAAGTCCGCCAAGTAGCGTGAGGACAAGGTTCTCGAAGAGGACTTCGCCGAGAAGCGTCCTGCGTTTCGCTCCGAAAGCTTTGCGGATGCCCATCTCAGCACGGCGGGCCTCCATCCTATTGCTGACAAGTCCGCTGAGATTGATGGCGGGCAAGAAGAGGAAGAGAAGCATCAGCAGTGCCGGCGGCAAGAGGTTCACCGCTTTCATGGCTGTGCTACTGTCTCTCATGTCATTCGGAACAAACGTTATCTTCTTGGCAAAGTGACTGTACACCATCGTTATCCATTGCACCTGCTCTCCTAACTGGGTGCTTGTCACGGCTTCGTACTGCTTGCGAAGCGGCTCGAACTCGCTGAGGAAGTCTTGCTTCGTGTAACCCTTCTTGAGAAGGATGCGAACGGAAAGGCTTCCGGCGTAGGAGAAGTCCAGTGCCATCGGGTCGCGCGACTCGGGATGGTTCGACATCTCTTTCGATGTGTAGGGAATATAGACGTCTGCTGCTGCCCCGTCCATCGCGAAGCTGACCCGCTTCATAATGCCCACGACACGATAGGTGAAGCCATTGATGAAGATGGAAGATGCTTCCTCTCCTAAGTCTTCTCCGTTTAAGAGCGCCTTCGCCACCTTATCTGAAATGACGCAGACATTGTCGCCGTCGCGGAACTCTTTCTCTGAAAAGGGACGGCCACTCGTGAAGCTGAACTCGTAGAGACGGAAGAAGTCGGGGTTGACGTCGAGAAGCGTGATAGGCACCGACTGCTGAAAACTCGTGTCGTATGCTCTGATGCCGACTACGGTATAAGCATCTGCGATTCCTGCCACCGCTTCCACACACTTCAGCTTCTTGAAGCAAGAATCGATGGCAAGGGTTGAGCTGTATTCTATATGCTCCTCTTCTTGCGATGCCTTCTTGAACGTGTTGGTGACGTAGAGCGTCCGGCTGCGGTTCACCTCTGGCCTGATGTCCGCCAGCATGATGTTCAGCACGATGGCGACAACCATTGCGGAGGCGATGGCGACAGCTGTTCCGGCGATGTAGATAGTGGAGAACAGCTTGTCGTCACGCACCAAAGCTATCGCATGACGCAGAAATAGAAAGAATTTACTCATGTCTTAACCAATCTGTCGTCCGTCGAGGAACTTGATGATGCGGTCGGTCTGCTCGGCTTGCTTCTCGTTGTGCGTGACCATCACAATCGTTCTGCCGTCTTCTTTATTGAGTTGATGGAGCAGTTCCATAATCTCGGCACCCATTTTCGAGTCGAGGTTGCCGGTCGGTTCATCAGCCAAAAGAATCTCGGGATTGCCTATCACGGCCCTGGCTATCGCGACACGCTGGCACTGACCACCTGAGAGCTGCGTGGGGCGGTGCTTCATGCGGTGGCTGAGGCCGACGCGCTCGATGACTTCCTTGGCCAGACGGATGCGCTCGCTGCTGCGCACGCCGCGATAGATGAGCGGTATCTGCACGTTGTCCAGTACGTTGAGCGTCGAGATGAGATGGAAGCTCTGGAACACGAAGCCAAGTGTCTTGTTCCTCAGCTCAGCAAGTTTATTGTCCGGCAGCTTCGGGTCGATAAGGGTGCCGCAAAGTTCGATGGTGCCGCTCGTGGGCTCGTCAAGGAGTCCCATAATGTTGAGGAGCGTGGATTTGCCACAGCCTGAAGGCCCCATGATGCTCAGGAACT
>CAMJOE010000140.1:0-6699 GCA_946407485.1 uncultured Prevotellaceae bacterium
ACGGCAACTGGGACGCCATGTCGGGCGACATCTCGTTCGACAGCAACCTGCAGCGCTGCATCGGCGTCGATGTGCGCTACATGCTCTTCGTCATGGACAAATGGGGAAAAGCAGGCAATCTCATCAAGGAACTCCTGCGACGATAAAAGACGTCACAGGCGAAACATGCAAACGCCGCAAGCGGAGAGAAAAGCTCCGTCTGCGGCGTTTCACTTATAGCTTGTCACCGAACGCCAAATCGCCCGCGTCGCCAAGCCCCGGCACAATGTAGCTGCGCTCGTTCAAAACGGGGTCGATGGCAGCGCACCACAGCTCCACTTCTTCGTACTCGCCAAAGCTCTGCTCTATGTGTGCAACGCCTTCCTCGCTGGCAATGACGCTCACCAGGATAGCCCGACGCGGCCTGCCATTCTTGAGGAAAGCAACCAGGCCCAACTCCAAGCTGTAACCCTTGGCCAGCATAGGATCGACGATGATGAGCGTCTTGTCGGTCAAGTCGGGCGACGCCATGTACTCCACATTCACGCCCACCTTGCTGCATTCCTTGTCCTTATAGTAGCGGAAGGCACTCACGAAACCGTTCTCCGCCTTGTCGAAGACATTGAGGAAGCCCTGATGGAAGGGCAGTCCGGCACGAAAGATGGTGGCCAGCACAATTTCCTCCGAGAGGCGCTGGCACTTGCACTCGGCCAACGGCGTCTGCACCGTCGTCTCCTTATAACTGAGGTCTTTACTTATTTCGAATGCCATCATTTCCCCGATGCGCTCCAAATTGCGGCGGAAACGCATGCGGTCTTGCTGCACATTGACATCTCGAAGTTCACTCACGTACTGGTTGATGACGCTCGGCGTCTCGCTCATATTGATAACTTTCATGCTCTCTTTGTTTAATTATTCCTGCCTGCAAAGATACAAAATCGCATTATAAATGCAAAGTAAGCTTTGCAAAAAAGCACACAAAGAGAAATAAAACGTGCGTCCCCTGCAAAAAAAGTGTGACACGCTTCACTAAATCAGAAGAAAATTGTAACTTTGCACCCGCTTAAGAGACAAAGAAACAGTATTAATCATATTATCAACAACAAAAAACAATGGCAACAGTAAATTTGGAACAGTACGGCATCACCGGTAGCACCGTGATTGGCCACAACCCCTCTTACGAGGAGCTCTACAAAGCTGAGATTGACCCCGCCCTCACAGGCTACGAGGTAGGACAGGTGACAGAACTCGGCGCAGTGAACGTGATGACAGGCGTCTTCACAGGTCGTTCGCCTAAGGACAAGTACATCGTGGATAACGACGAAAGCCACAACAACGTATGGTGGACCTCCGAGGCATACAAGAACGACAACCACCCCATGAGCGAAGAGGTATGGGCAAAGGTAAAGGACATCGCCATCAAGGAGCTCTGCGGCAAGAAGCTTTACGTTGTGGACGCTTTCTGCGGCGCCAACGAAGCTACACGCCTGGCTGTTCGCTTCATCGTGGAGGTGGCTTGGCAGGCTCACTTCATCAAGAACATGTTCATTCAGCCCACCGAGAAGGAGCTGGCAGAGTTCCAGCCCAACTTCGTCATCTTCAACGCCAGCAAGGCTAAGGTGGACAACTACAAGGAGCTCGGCCTGAACTCCGATACTTGCGTAGCCTTCAACACCAAGGCTCGTCAGCAGGTCATCATCAACACCTGGTACGGCGGCGAGATGAAGAAGGGTATGTTCTCCATGCAGAACTACTACCTGCCCCTGCAGGGCATCGCTTCTATGCACTGCTCCGCCAACACCGACATGCAGGGCAAGAACACCGCTATCTTCTTCGGCCTCAGCGGCACCGGCAAGACCACTCTCTCCACCGACCCGAAGCGTCTCCTCATCGGTGACGACGAGCACGGTTGGGACGACGAGGGCGTCTTCAACCTCGAAGGCGGCTGCTACGCCAAGGTTATCAACCTCTCTAAGGAGAACGAACCCGACATCTACGGCGCTATCAAGCGCGACGCACTCCTCGAGAACGTGACCGTGGACAAGGACGGCAAGATCGACTTCGCCGACAAGAGCGTGACCGAGAACACCCGCGTAAGCTATCCCATCGAGCACATCGAGAAGATCGTGAAGAAGGTCAACGGCAAGAGCGCTGGTCCCGACGCAAAGAACGTCATCTTCCTCAGCGCCGACGCATTTGGCGTACTGCCTCCCGTCAGCATCCTGACTCCCGAGCAGACGAAGTACTACTTCCTCTCCGGCTTCACAGCAAAGCTGGCCGGCACAGAGCGCGGCATCACAGAGCCCACTCCCACCTTCTCGGCTTGCTTCGGACAGGCATTCCTCGAGCTGCATCCCACAAAGTATGCTGAGGAGCTCGTCAAGAAGATGGAGAAGAGCGGTGCAAAGGCTTACCTCGTCAACACAGGTTGGAACGGCACAGGCAAGCGCATCTCTATCCCCGACACACGCGGTATCATTGACGCCATCCTCGACGGCAGCATCCTGAAGGCTGAGACAAAGAAGATTCCTTTCTTCGACTTCGAAGTGCCCACATCTCTGCCCAACGTCAATCCCGCCATCCTCGATCCTCGCGACACCTACGCTGACGCAAGCATCTGGGAAGAGAAGGCAAAGGACCTCGCCGCACGTTTCATCAAGAACTTCGGCAAGTACACAACCAACGAGGCTGGCAAGGCTCTCGTCGCCGCAGGTCCGAAGCTGTAAGGCAACAAGACCGAAAGGCAACGAGCTCTAAAAAGAGAACTCGTCGCCGCAGGTCCGAAGCTGTAAAGCAATAAGACCGAAAGGCAACGAACTCTAAACAGAGAACTCGTCGCCGCAGGTCCGAAGCTGTAAAAACACAGAGGGTGTGTCAAAATAGGCACATCCTCTTTTATATTACATTATAGATAAATACGCGCGTACGCGAGGCAAGTCTTCTTACTGGAAGAAGGAGAAGTTGACGCTGCCGTAGGCGCGGTGCTCGACGAAGCGCGGGTGCTGCGAGAAGTCGTTTGTCTTGCCGTGCTCGAGGACAAAGAGGCCGTCGGGCTTGAGCAATGGGCGAGAGAGGATGATGTCGGGCAGCTCGGGCAGCTGCGGCAGGGCGTAGGGCGGGTCGGCAAAGATGAAGTCGAACTGTTCGCGACACTTTGCGAGGTACTGGAAGACGTCGCCGCGGACGGGAAGAGCCTCCGTATCCTGCAGCTTATCGAGGAACTGGCGGATGAGGCGGTGGTGGCGCACGTCGAGCTCAATGCTGATGACGCGGCTGCAACCTCGGCTCACGAGCTCCAGCGTGATGCTGCCCGTCCCGGAAAAGAGGTCGAGAGCCGTCGGCCCCTCGCTGAAGTCGAGATAGCCCTGCAGGACGTTGAAGAGGTTTTCCTTCGCGAAGTCCGTCGTCGGGCGTGCCGAGAAGCTGCGCGGCACATCGAAATGCCTGCCTTTGTATTTGCCTGTGATGATTCTCATGTCTTCGTAAGCGAAGAGTGAAGAACGAAGAGTGAAGAATTAGAGTTACTTTCGCCGCTGTTTAGTTACTTTTATTCTTCACTCTTCGTTCTTCACTCTTCACTCAATATTTAGGATATACTCCGCTAACGTTTTCTTCAATTCCTTCGATGCGCCTTCCAGATGGCAGGCGTCGCGTTGTGCTCGCAGCTCGAGGGCTTTCCAGATGCCGAGCAGCAAGTAGGCGCGGTCGTTGTCGTTCGAGGCCTCCTGCGACGCGGCGTACTGCAGCTTGCCCCGACGGAAGACGGCAACGAAGAAATGTTTGTCGGCGAAACTGACATAAACATCTTGCCCCTCGGCATCCTCCGGAGCGGGACGTTTCTCCTGTTGAGCGGCAAAACGCTCCAGCAGCAAGGCGTCCGTGCAGCAGACCTTGACATCGGGGTAACACTCCCTGACGACCTGAAGGACGTCGCTGTCGAGGCAGAATATCATGACGGCTTCGAGCGACGACAGTATCTGGTACTGCATGTCTGCCACGCTTGATTGCCGAGTCGGAAAGCATAGGCGATAGAACGCGAGCATGTCGCTCTTGTTGAAGTGCTCGAGGGGGACGATGGTGGTCTGCGTCTCGACGGCAAACTCGACGCTTTGGAAGCGATAATCCATCAGGTAAGGTTTCCTCAGCGCCTGCCTCAGCACGTCCGCCACAGCCGTCGGCGTCGGCACGGGATAGCGGTCTGTCTGCACGACAGAGCCGTCGAGAGTGCCGAGTACAGAAAAAGAAAATCCATCCGCACCGAAGCGGATGGATAGTCTATAGCCAGCAAGTGAATTACTCCCAGTTGCCAGCATTGTTGTTCCAGTTGTTGCCGGCGTCGCCAATCTTCAAGCCAGGATAAGCGCCCTTGGCGTTTGCCTCTTCGTTACGATTGTAGATGAGGCGGCTGCCAGCCTTGCCCATTCCCTTAAGGAAGCAGCTGTCGGGGGCGTTGCACTCCATCACCTGGATGATGGTACCCGAGCGAGTGGTGTTGGGACAGGCAATAATTTCGAAGGTGTCGCCCTGAGAGAAGGGGATGTAGCACATTGAGTCTGCCACGAAGCCTTCGTAGTTGTAGAGTGAGTCCTGCAGCGAAACCCAGATGGTATCGCGCTTGAAGTTCTGCAGGCCGTTAGCCGCGATGGCAGCCTGGTCGCCGCTGTTGACGATGGCTGCTGCCTTGCTTTCGGTCAGGCCCTTGTTCATTTGGTCCTCCGTCAGCACACCTTGCTTCATGACGACGGGCAGCTTGCCTTCCTTCACGAACTTGATGAGCTCGGACCAGTCGGAGCAATACACTCCGTCGTGCTGAGCCTTCCAGGCTTCCTCTGCACTGCGAATCTCCATGAGACGCGCCTTAACAACATTCTCTCTGGCTGCGACTGTTGCGTCGAAGTCCTCGGTATCCTTAATGCTGCGCCAGCAAATGTAGAGCAAACCGACAACACAGATACCTAAAATAACATTTATTACCTTTTTCATACGTTATATGTGATTTATTTTGTATATTCGCATCGCAAAAGTAAAAAGAATTATTCACATAACCACAAAAAAGGTCTTTTTTTTATCAAAGAATGGCAATAAGTGATGATTTAGGTGCTCTTATTAGGGCGAACTTCAAGCATAAACCGACAAAAGAGCAGGAAAAAGCAATCTTTTTGCTTGCTGACTTTCTGCTTTCACGAGAGCGTGATGCCCTTTTCCTGCTGAAAGGGTATGCCGGGACGGGAAAGACGTCGCTCCTGGCGGCCTTAGTTCAGACGCTTGGGCAGCTGCAGCAGAGGGTCATGCTGCTCGCGCCGACGGGCCGCGCGGCAAAGGTCCTGTCGTCCTACGCGGGCGTGCCCGCATACACTATTCATAGGAAGATATACCGGCAGAAATCCATCACGGAGATGGATGTCTTTCAGAACGACGTCAACCTCAAGCAGGACACTTTGTTCATTGTGGACGAGGCGTCGATGATAGCGAACGATTCCCACGAGCGCACCATCTTTGGAAGCGGGCGCCTGCTCGACGACCTGTTGCAGTACGTCTATTCCTGCGAGGGCTGCCGCCTCGTGCTGGTGGGCGACACGGCACAGCTTCCGCCGGTCGGCGAGGAGGAAAGCCCGGCCTTGTGCCGCACGATGCTCGAGGGCTGCGGAATGGTGGTGACGGAGCTTCAGCTGACCGAAGTCGTGCGCCAGCTCGAGGAGTCCGGCATCCTTTGGAACGCCACGATGCTCCGCGGCCTCATCCAGAACGACGAGATGTATGCTTTCCCGAAGCTCCGGGGCAAGACCTTCCCGGACGTCCGCGTGCTGCCGGGCGACGAACTCATCGAGGCGCTCGAGCAGAGCTACCGCAACTACGGAACCGACGGGACGATAGTCGTGACGCGCAGCAACAAGCGGGCCAACATCTTCAACAACGGCATCCGCGCCCGCATCCTCGACCACGAGGAGGAGCTTTCAAGCGGCGACCTGGTGATGGTGGCGAAGAACAATTACTATTGGACAGAAACAGCCCAGTCCCCAACCCACCTCCAGACCCCCTCTAACTCCCCCTTAGAGGGGGAGGACTCAACTTCGCAAGTCTCCCCTTTAAGGGGAGATTCAGAGGGGTCTTCCTTTATCGCCAACGGCGACGTCGCGGTGGTGCGGCGGCTGCGCAACGAGAGGAGCTTCTACGGCTTCCGCTTTGCCGACGCCACCTTGCAGTTCCCCGACTACGACAATACGGAGATGGACGTCACCGTCCTGCTCGACACGCTGCAGAGCGAAGCGCCGGCCCTGACCCGAGAGCAGCAGGAGGCGCTCTTCCAAGGCGTTTGGGACGACTATCCCGAACTGACGAACCGGCGCGACCGCATGAAGAGACTGCGCCAGGACCCCTATTACAACGCCCTGCAAATCAAGTATGCGTACGCCGTCACCTGCCACAAGGCTCAGGGCGGGCAATGGGAGCACGTCTATATCGACCAGGGGTACATCACCGAGGAAATGCTCTCGCCCGACTATTTCCGCTGGCTCTACACCGCCATCACCCGCGCCACCGAGCAGGTCTATCTCGTCAACTGGCCCGACGCGGCACTTGCCGACGCCTGAGTTATAATGTCTGACGAACAGATTTTCCAGTAGTAATTGATTGCTGCATCGCCATGCAGCAATTGCTTTGTCGCGATGCAGCAATTGCTTCGTCGCCATGCAGCAAAGAATTCAACCTGAAAGGCGGAAC
>CAMJOE010000141.1:0-6699 GCA_946407485.1 uncultured Prevotellaceae bacterium
TGTTCAAGGCATCGAGCAGGGCCTTTGTCTTCATCAGGTCGGTATGCACCTTGCTACCGTGTGTGAATGGCCCAACACCAGCGCGAAAAGCCTCCATGTTGCTCTCGACAATCAGGTTCCAGCCGTGCTCTTTGGCATAGTGGTCGCGAAACTCAATCATCTCGCGGAACTTCCATTTCGAGTCGATGTGCATCAAGGGGAAAGGCACCTTGCCAGGCGCAAAAGCCTTTTCGGCGAGGCGAACCATCACGCTGCTGTCCTTGCCGATACTGTAGAGCATGACGGGATTCTCGAACTCTGCCGCCACCTCTCGGATGATGTGAATCGACTCTGCCTCGAGCTCCTGTAAGTGACTCAAACGATATTCTTCCATTTATTGTATTCTGTTAATTTGGGTGCAAAGTTACATAAAAGTCGCGATATATAAGCCTGTCGTATTGAGAAATTTCTTTTTTCTTTAGAGTTGCCAACAGAATCTTCTCGAAAGTCTAATTGTTAACAATCAGTCCTACGACAGCCTTCACTTCCTCTTCGAGTGTCATCCGGCTGGTGTCGAGGCTGAGGTCGGGAGCTGCGGGGGGCTCGAAGGGAGCGCTGATGCCGGTGAAGTCCTTCACTTCTCCTCGGCGGGCACGTGCATAGAGGCCTTTCACATCGCGGCGCTCGCATTCCTCTAAGGGTGTGGCTATATAGACCTCGCGGAAGTCCTTCTCGCCGATTATCTCGCGAGCCATCTGGCGAAGTTCGAGGGTGGGGGAGACAAAGCAGGCTATCGTGACGATGCCAGTATCGACGAAGAGCTTGCCTATCTCTGCAATGCGACGGATGTTCTCGCGTCGGTCCTCTTCGGAGAAGCCGAGATTGCTGTTGATGCCGGCTCGGATGTTGTCGCCATCGAGGATGCGGCAAAGGATGCCCCGCTTATGAAGTTCTCGCTCCACGCCGATGGCTACGGTACTCTTGCCACTACCACTCAAGCCTGTCATCCATATCATGATGCCTCGCTGACGGAGCAACTGTTCTTTGTCCTTACGGGAGAGCATCTTGTCGAAAATAGGGTAGATAGTATTAAGTTCAGAGTTCATAGTTTAGGGTTTAGAGTCAGTATGCTTCGCAAATAGTTTAGAGTTTATAAGTTATGGAGAACTCCGCTAAGGCGGTACTATTAACTTGTTCAACTGTCTTTCAACTCTAAACTATCAACTTTTAACTATAATTCATCTTATCGGCCATATTATTGGAATTACGAATACGCTTATGATGAATACGATGATGTTGAGGGGCAGTCCGACTTTCACATAATCTGTGAATCGATAGCCGCCGATGCTTTGCACGAGGAGGTTGGTCTGGTAACCGATGGGAGTCGAGAAGGCGGCGCTGGCTGCTATGCAAATGCAGATGAAGAAGGGCATCGGGTCGACGCCAAGCTTCTCTGCCACAGCCAATGCCAATGGGAAGGCGAGGGCTGCGGCGGCATTGTTCGTGATGAGCTCAGTGAAGAGGTTTGTGATGAGGAACAGGATGGCAAGCATGGCATAGGGACCGTGCTCCGTCTGCCCGATGACTTCTGCACAGGCGATGATGCCGTCGGCTATCTGGTCGGCAAAGCCTGAGTTCTGCATGCCCTTCGAGATGGCAAAGGCGCAGGCTATCGTCACCAGCACGTCCCAACTGATGTACTTGCTGTACCTCTTCGGATTGAATATCTTTGCCCATGCCATGATGACGGTGGTCAGGCAGACGAAGAAGAACATGTCGAACTTGAAGCCCGGCACAGCTTCGCGGACGAATGGCAGTTCGCCAACCGTCGCTCCCACTATCATGAAAAGAAGCAGGATGAGGGCGAGGTAGCGCTTCCTGTGGTCGAGCGGCTGATTGTCGGCATCGTAGCTGGAAATGAGGAAAGATGTGGTCTCGCGATAGGTGTCGACGAACTTCTCGTCGGTGGCGAGCAGCAGGGTGTCGTGGTTCTGCAGAGGCATGTTCTGCCAGTCGCCGCTAAGCAGGACGCCTCCGCGGTGAATGGAGTGGACGTGTGCTCCATAGTGGCGATAGAAGTCGAACTCTCTTAAGCTCTGCCCCAAGCCGGGGAAACGGCTTCTGAGCACAATCTCGACCAGATGCACTCCAGCAGCCTTGTATTCTTCTTCGTCGTGCTCCGTCTCGCGAACATCGGGCAAGAGGTAGTGACTATAAAATATAAGGTACGCGAGGCCGACGATGCAGATGATGACGCCCACCTTGCCCAGCTCGAACATCGACATGCCTTCTCTGCCGGAGTCTTGAATCAGGCCGTCCACCACGAGGTTCGTGCTTGTACCTATCAAGGTGCAGATGCCGCCAAGCACGGTGGCGTAGCTCAAGGGGATGAGGAACTTCGTGTGCGACAGGCCGACCTTCCTTGCCCAGTTCTTGATGATGGGGGCGAAGATGACCACGACAGGGGTGTTGTTGAGGAATGCCGAGAGTGCTGCTATTGTGGGCAGGAGGCGAGCATTGGCTTTGGTGGCTGTCGTCTGTTTGTTGGGCAGAAGACCGAGTATGATGCGCTCCAGGATGCCGCTCCTACGCACACCCTCGCTGACGAGGAAGAGCAAGGCAACGGTTATCATGCCCTTGTTCGAGAAGCCTTCAAGGCACTCCTTTGGCTGAAGGATGCCTGCACAAAGCATCATGACGACGCAAGTGAACAGAATCAGTCCCGGCTTCAATCGGTCTGCTATGAGTGCCCATAACATGAACACCAAGCAAAAGGCTACGAATACTATACTAAAAGACACAGTAATTTACGATTTAAGTAATTTACGATTTACGATTTACGATTTACGATTTATTTACGATTTAGTTATTTAACTATTTACAGGGCGGCAGCAATTATGAATTAAGAATTGTGAATTATGAATTATTATTACCCAAACAACTCTCTTACTGCTTCCACTACTCTGCGGACTGGCACGAGTTCGATGTCATACTGCTTCGGGTTGAGCCCGTTCATGTTGTGCGAGGGGATGAGGATGCGTTTGAAGCCGAGCTTCTGTGCCTCCGTAATCCTTTGCTCGATTCGTGAGACAGGCCTTATCTCTCCGCTCAATCCGACTTCTCCAGCCATGCAGACGTCACCCTCGATGGGCATGTCGCCGTTGCTGGAAAGCACAGCGGCTATCACGCTGAGGTCGATGGCGGGGTCGGTGACACGCAGTCCGCCGGCTATGTTCAGGAAGACATCCTTCTGCGCCAACTTGAAGCCGACCCGCTTTTCCAGTACTGCCAGGAGCATGTTCAAGCGACGGCCATCGAAGCCAGTCGTGCTTCTCTGAGCGGTTCCGTAGGCTGCCGTGCTGACCAAAGCCTGCGTCTCTATCAGGAAAGGCCGCACACCTTCTATGGAGCAGGAGATGGCAACGCCCGAGAGCCCTTCGCGATTGTCCGTGAGGAGCAGTTCGCTTGGGTTGCTTACCTGCCGAAGCCCGTCGTGTCGCATTTCATAAATGCCTAACTCACTTGTGCTTCCGAAGCGGTTCTTCATGCTTCGCAAGATGCGATAGAGGTGGTGCTGGTCGCCTTCGAACTGCAAGACGACATCCACGATATGCTCCAAGACCTTTGGTCCCGCCAGCGAGCCCTCCTTGTTAATATGACCGATGAGCAGGATGGAAGTGCCGCCTGCCTTGGCATATCTGAGCAGAGCCGCAGCACATTCCCTAATCTGGGAAAGCGAGCCTGCCGATGACTCTACGGTTTCTGTCTGTATGGTTTGTATGGAGTCGATGACAACGAGGTCGGGCTGCATCTCCTCGATATGCTGGAAGATGGTTTCGAGCGAGGTCTCGCAAAGGACATAGAGCCCCTCGTTCTTTGGTCCTAATCTGTCTGCTCTCAGCTTAATCTGCCTGGCACTTTCCTCGCCACTCACATAGAGGATGCGCCGTCCCTGCAGTTGAAGGACTGTTTGCAGGGTGAGTGTACTCTTTCCGATGCCCGGTTCGCCGCCAAGCAGAACGAGGCTTCCCGGCACGAGGCCTCCGCCAAGCACGCGGTTCAGTTCGCCATCGTTCATGTCGATGCGAGGCTCAGCACCGGCTTCAATCTCGTGTAGAGGGACAGCCCCCTCTCCGCTCCCTCTTTTGGGGAGTGCTTTCGATGCTGCAGACTTTGCAGATGGGGCCGCAACCTTCATCTCTTTCATCGTGCCCCAGCGATTGCAAGCAGGGCATTTGCCCATCCACTTCACGCTCTCTTGCCCGCAATAGTCGCAGACATATACCGTCTTATCTTTTGCCACCTTGACTATTTACGATTTAATCATTTACCATTTACTATTTATCTCCCTCCTCCTCGGGGGAGGGTCGGGGAGGGGGCTTTCATGCTCAACGATATCCTTTCCCTCTGCAAGTCCACTCCGACGACCCGAACCATGACTTGCTGCTGCACTTTCACCACGGTTGTAGGGTCTTTCACATAGTGGTCGGCAAGTTGCGAGACATGCACCAAGCCCTTGACATGCACGCCGATATCGACGAAAGCGCCAAAGTTCGTGATGTTCGTCACGATGCCTGGCAACACCATTCCCTCGCGAAGGTCGCCTATCTCATGAACCGTCGGGTCGAAGGCAAAGGCTTGCAAGGGCTGGCGAGGGTCGAGACCTGGCTTGTCGAGCTCGGACATGATGTCCTTCAACGTAGGCAGTCCTACATCATTACTTACATATTGTTCGATGTTTATCTTGTCTCTCAATGCTTTATCAGACATCAGTTCTGCCACGGAACACTTTTGGTCGCGCGCCATTCGCTCCACCAACTCGTATCTCTCGGGGTGAACTGCGCTGTTGTCCAGCGGCTCTGTTCCGCCTTTTATGCGAAGGAAACCTGCTGATTGCTCGAAGGCTTTGGCGCCGAGTCGCGGCACTTTCATCAACTCCTTTCGAGAGCGGAAAGGCCCGTTCTCACGTCGATAGCGAACGATATTCTGGGCAAGCGAAGGTCCGAGGCCGCTCACATAAGTCAGGAGCCATTGCGAAGCCGTATTGAGGTTCACGCCGACTCTGTTCACGCAGTTGACGACGGTCTCCTCGAGACTCTTCCTTAGGGCCGTCTGATTGACATCTTTCTGATACTGACCCACGCCGATGCTCGAGGGGTCTATCTTGACGAGTTCCGCCAGAGGGTCCATCAGGCGACGCCCTATGCTGACGGCTCCGCGGACGGTCACATCCTCGCCAGGAAACTCCTCGCGGGCAATCTCGCTGGCACTATAGATGCTGGCGCCGTCCTCACTCACGCTATAAACCTCCACACCCTCGGGTAGGTCGAGGTGGCGCACGAAATCCTCCGTCTCACGACCAGCCGTTCCGTTGCCGATACTGATGGCTTGCACGCCATACTTCTCGACGAGGTTCTGGACGGTCAGCATCGCCTTAACGCGCTCAGCACGAGGAGGGTGGGGGAAGATGACATCATGATGCAGGAGGTTGCCTTCCGCATCGAGGCAGACCACCTTGCAACCTGTCCGGAAACCCGGGTCAATCGCCAAAACACGCTTTTGTCCGAGGGGAGAAGCCATGAGCAGTTGCTCCAGATTGCTAACGAAGACTCGGATGGCTTCCTCGTCGGCTTTCTGCTTGGACGAAGCACCAAACTCATTCGAGATGCTGGGTTCGAGGAGTCGCTTGTAACCGTCCTCGACGGCTTCCCTGACAGCCTGACTGCACTCGTTATTGCCTCTGACGAACTGGCGGGCGATTCGTTCCATGGCCGGCTCATCGTCAACACAAATCGAGACACGCAGGATGCCTTCTGTCTCACCTCGCCGCATAGCCAGCAGGCGATGGCTGGAGCAGCGCTTCAAGGGTTCTTGCCAGTCGAAGTAGTCGCGATAATTCTGCCCTTCTGCATCTTTGCCCTTGACGACTTTGCTCTGAATCTGAGCATGAATCGAGAAGGTCGTTCGCAGAGTCTGGCGGGCTCGTTCGTCCTCGCTCACGCGTTCGGCTATGATGTCCTTTGCCCCCTGAAGAGCCTCTTCCTCGCTGAGTTTGGCTCCCACCTTGTCATTTCCAATTTTTAATTGTTCATTTTTAATTAACACCTTTAATGGGGTTGAGGGTTGTCGAAGGATGGCGTCGGCAAGCGGCTCCAGTCCCGCTTCTCGGGCAACCTGAGCACGCGTCCTGCGTTTCTGCTTGTATGGAAGGTAGATGTCTTCCAGAGTGGTCGCGTCCCAGCATTCCTCAATACGGCTTCGCAGTTCGGGCGTGAGCTTTCCCTGCGCCTCTATGGTCGTGAGAATGAACTCTTTGCGGTGTTCCAGCTCGTTCACGCTGTCGAGTTCTGCAGCCACTTGGGCCACCTCGACATCCGTCATGCCGCCCGTCGCCTCCTTGCGGTAGCGGCTGATGAAGGGCACTGTAGCCCCATCCTGCAGCAAATCCACGACCTGCTGCACATACTTCTCCTTGAGCCCCGTTCGCTCAGCTATCAGTTTGTAATTCATTTCGGTCACCTCTTTGAGGTGCAAAGGTACAAATAAGTGAGCGATTTTCCAAATTTATTTGAGAAAATCCGCTTTCTCTTCCGCCGTTGACCCTTGGTTAATGCTGCCCCGCGAAACATAACTTCCGAAACTTGAATTATATGGATATTACATGGCAATTCGCTTTCTATGTTAAATTCCAAATATTTTGACCATTATTTTTAATATTAT
>CAMJOE010000142.1:0-6691 GCA_946407485.1 uncultured Prevotellaceae bacterium
ACCTCATCACGCTCACCACGGACGACGACAACGACAACATGACGGTCGAGGTCGAGCTGGCGGAGATGTTTACCGACGACTACGCACGCCTGCAGTCGCTGACCAAGAACGTCATGCGCGCCTTGAAGGACGAGATACTGCTCACGCCCATCGTGAAGCTGGTGCCCAAGGGCACGCTGCCCGTCAGCGAAGGCAAGGCCGTCCGCGTGGTGGACAAGAGAAAAGTGTATCAATAAACAGAATAATTGGAAGTTAAAGAAGTTAAAGGAAGTTAGCTCGCTACGCTCGCAGGGAAGTTAAAGGACAATACATTTAGGATGCCGTGTTCATTCAAGTTGAAAGACTATCGTCCTTTAACTCCTTTAACTTCTTTAACTTCTTTAACTCCCTTAAAATCACAAATAATGAAACAACTGTCTATCTTTATCGAGAACAAGCGCGGCACGCTGCTCACCGTGCTGAACGTGCTTAAGGGAGCAGGCATCCAGATAATCGCCTCCACCATATCCGACACGCAGGACTTCGGCATCTACCGCATCATCTGCGACGACCCCGAGCGTGCCTTCATCGTGCTGAAAGAGCAGGGCATCACGGCGACGCTCACCGATGTCTTCGCCATCCAGCTCGAGGACAAGCCGGGCGAAGCGGCTCGCGTGCTGGCACTCTTTGCCGAGGCCGACATCAGCATTGCCTACATGTACTCCTTCCTCCTTTCGGGCAAGGGCATCCTCGTGTTCCGCACGTCCGACACCGAGCGTACGAAGCAAGTCATCAACGAGAAATCCCTATCGACGTACATTATATAATATAAGTTACGGATGTTATAATTTTAGAGGAAGTTAAAGAAGTTAAAGAAGTTAGCACGCTATGCGTGCTTGGGGAAGTTAAAGGACAATAGCTTTTGCCGTTAAGTCCTGGGCTGAATGCGCACAGCATTCAAAGGTATCGTCCTTTAACTTCTTTAACTTCTTTAACTTCTTTAACTCCCGGAACTTGAATTATATTATATCGAAACCCTCAATCCCTTAACATACAGACAAAATGAGAAAGAAGAATCTTCTTGCAGCTTTGCTGCTCTTGGTGGCAGGCTTGCAGACGGCTTGGGGGCAAGGCTTCCGCGTGTACAAGAGTGACGGAACAATCGCGCAGTTCAGCCTGCGAACGGACAGCATCGTGTTCTACGACGGCATTGGCTCGGACGAGGACTTCGGGCCCTTCACACCCGTCAACCAACCAATCGTAGGCACATGGTATCAGTCGAAGAGCGAGACGGTTACCTTCAACGAGGACGGCACGACGGACTACATGGCTGGAGCCACCTACAAGTTCTTCCCCTATCAGGGAAACATCGTTTTCTTCAATGCATCTGATGCACCGATTAACATCCTTAAAGTGTATGAGGTGACAGCAGGGAAGATGATAGTCAGTTCGCCCGATGGAAGTAATCTAAGTGTCTGGAGCAGCACGCAGCCTGTGCAGCTTGTGACGGGCATCACGCTGAGCGAGACGGCAATCACCCTTCAGCCGGACGAGTCGAAGCGTCTCACGGCAACCGTTGAGCCTGCCGATGCCGACAATCCCGCCGTGACGTGGGAGAGCAGCGATGATGCAGTGGCAGAAGTGAACAGCAGCGGCAGGGTAACGGCCAATGCAGACGGCACTTGCACCATCACTTGTTCTGCTACTGACGGCAGCGGTGTGAAGGCTGAGTGTCAGGTGACGGTGGGCGCAGCAGAGCAGACCTATACCGTCAATGGCGTGACGTTCAAGATGATTCCCGTGGCAGGGGGCACGTTCCAGATGGGCAGCAGTGATGATGACAGCGATGTGTATGATTGGGAGAAGCCACGTCATCAGGTGACGCTCAGTAGTTTCAGCATCGGCGAGACGGAGGTGACGCAGGAGCTGTGGGAAGCCGTGATGGGGACGAACCCGAGCTACTTCAAGGGCAGCAAGCTTCCTGTAGAAAAAGTCAGTTGGAACGACTGCCAGACGTTCATCACGAAGCTGAACCAATTAACGGGCCAGACGTTCCGTCTGCCTACAGAGGCTGAGTGGGAGTTCGCAGCTCGCGGTGGCACGAGCACATCCTTGTATAATGGAGAGAATATTATAATCAATGGAATAAACAATTCACCCAATCTTGATGTATTGGCATGGTATGGTGGTAATTGCGGACAGAACTATACAACAAGTGCAGGATGTGATGTGACGAATGGATATGATATATCCGGATGGAGCGAAAAACAGTACAATGACAGTATGGGTGGCACACATCCTGTTGGACTAAAACAACCCAATGCCTATGGATTGTACGATATGCTGGGTAATGTCTGGGAATGGTGCCAGGACTGGTATGGTAACTACGGCAGCGGCAGCCAGACGAATCCCACTGGGCCGTCTTCGGGCTCTTACCGCGTGGAACGTGGTGGCGGTTGGGGCGGCAACGCTGCGAGCTGCCGTGTAGCGAACCGGGGCAACGGCAACCCGGCGAGCACGAGCAGCAACCTCGGCCTGCGCCTTGCCCTATAGTATCTTTCCTTCAAAAAGAAAAAGCGTTTTTTGTCTGTTCTGTCAAGAAGGAGCGGCAATAGAAAGCCGCTCCGAAAAGACAGAAAAGACAGAAAACGCCTCGCGAAAAAATACAATTAACACGGTGCAGCAATCGTGTTAATACAAGGAAACTCCAGTCCTCCCACGGGTGGACTGGAGTTTCTGCATGGTGGGACTGTAGTCCTCCCGTGGTAGGACTGGCTTAGTCGCAGTAGTTGACTTGCTCTTCGTAATGGTCGAATGGCAAATCTTCCGTGATGCCTGCCTTGTGGAGGGCTGCGAGAACGATTTCCTGCTCTTTGGGCGAGAGGGGTAGTCGGCCGCTACGAAGCTCGAAGTAGTTGCTGCGGCCAAACTCCATAATCAGCGTCCTCATGAAGGTTTGATACTGCCCCGGGAACATCCTCTTCTGGAAACCCGTGAACCCACGAGCATACACGACGGGCTTTGCGTCGCGATAGAATGCGCAATTATCGCTTTTCGTACATTTCCGTGGATTGATGAGCCAGAGGTATGTCTCGCTTTCCTGCAGCTTGGCATAGGCTATCTGATGCAAGCAGGTTGCTGCCATCGGGCAGTCCTCGTGCTGGCAGACGGTATAGTCCGCTGGCAAGGTCGTATATGTCTTCCTTGGCATAGGCGTTTGTCTGTTAGTTTATTGAGAGGCGAAACCGGATAAAGAAGAGGGCTTGTCACTCGAGTGACAAGCCCTCTTCTCGATATGTTCTTGAGTTCTTATTACTTACTTGATAGTAACGTAAACGATACGCTGAGACTCGGGACCTTCTGCGCCGTGAGCGTTGACGTCAGCAACCTTCACGCCACGATCCTGGAGATATGCCTTCACTGCATCGCAACGACGCTGTGAGAGCTTCAGGTTGTAAGCCTTCGTGCCTTCGGGAGAAGCATAGCCGTCGATAACAACGGTAGCGCTCTTGTCGATGGTGTTCAGCTTAGCCTTGGCGGTGTTAGTGAGGACAGCCTTGTTCTGAGCGAACTCAACGGTAACGCCGTTGCCAATGTTCTTGGTGACAACCTTCTCGACAACCTTCTCGACAACCTTCTCGACGGGCTTCTCGACAACCTTCTCAACAACGTTGGTCACTGCGGAAGGAGCAACGTATGTGAAGTTCTGGTGCTCGCCGTTGCTGCACTTGAAGTGGTAAGTCACAGCGGCTGTGAGCTGACCTACTGCATTGTGGCCATAGGCTCTGCATGTGCCGTTGTCGCAACCGAGGAACATACGAGATGTCTCCTTACCGGTCTTGAGGACGATGGCGGGACGCAGGCTGATGGTCCAAGCCTTAGCTTCGCCCAGGTTGAAGTCGAAGTCAAGACCGAACTTGAAGACGGCCCTGTTCAGGTCGTTGCCGCTCTTTGTGGGATTGCCCTTGTAGTCGCGATAGAAGTGACGCATGTAGCCGAGACCGCCGCGAGCCTGAATCTCGAAGAGGCGACGTGTGCCCTTGTAACCACCGAACCAGTTCATGAGGTTGATCTTGGTGTTACCCATGAGCGTAGCATTGTCGAAAACGTTTGCGCTATGTCCCATGTTCCAGTTGGCGTTGTTGTTGAAGCCGCCCTGCAGCTGGAATTCCAAGCTCAGTACGGGAGTAACGCCCTTGGTCAGGTTGATGCCTGCAACTGCGCCGTTGGGAGTGTCCCAATCATGAAGGTTTGTGCTTACGCCACCTTCAGCACCAATTGACCAGTTGTCGAAAAACTTTTGGCCAGCATTCTGTGCGCTGGCTGCCATTGCCATTGCAAACATAGCAATAACGAGAGTAATCTTTTTCATGTTCTTAAAATTGATTAATTATTTTTGTACTTTTTCTCTTTCAAAAGGTTATTTTACACGCTTTTAGTTGCCGCAAAGTTACGACTTTATTTAGTTCCTTGCAAGAAAAAGTGAAATTTTTTGCATTAAAAGCCTCAAACGTGCACACTTTTTGCGTTTGTGTGCTAAAAATAGAGCCCAAATATCGGCTAATAAAGCTATTCGGGTTCTTTTTTTGCTTTGTCTCTTACAACAATAATTGACAATTCATAGAGCACATAAAGCGGGACGAAAACGAGCATGAGGGTGAATGGGTCGCCGCTGGGGGTGATGATGGCGGCTGCGATGAGAAGCACGACGACGGCATGCTTCTTGTACTCGCGCAGGAAGCTCTTCTTGAGGATGCCGAACAGGCTGAGCAGCCAGGCGAGCAGTGGCATCTCGAAGACGATGCCCATGACGAGGATGAGCATCGTGAAGTTGTCGATGTAGCTCTGCAGGTTGATTTGGTTGGTGATGTTCGGGCTCAGGTTGTACTCCACGAGGAAGCGGAAGGTGAAGGGGAAGACCAGTGTGTAGCCGATGGCGCAGCCGATGTAGAACATCAGGGTGCCTCCCAGGAAGGCCGGCCGCAGATGCTTGATCTCGTCCTCGAAGAGGGCTGGCTCGATGAACCTCCATATCTCCCAGATAAAATAGGGAAAGGCAATGACGGCTGCCAGGGAGATGGAGGTGGAGATGTGGGTCATGAACTGGCTTGCGACGTTGATGTTGATGATCTGCACGTCGAAGTCGGGCGACAACTTCACTATGCCTCTGCCAATGGCATTGAGCCAGCGGTAGGTGAAGAAGTCGTTGTTTGTGGGAGCGAGGATGAAGCGGTCGAAGATGTAGGGCATGGCGATGAACGTGCCTACCATGATGACCATAAGCACACAGGCGCTGCGGAACAATGCCCATCGCAGCACCTCAAGATGATCCCAGAAGGACATCGCGCCCTCTTGAGCCTCTTCCTCTTCTATCTGTTCTGTCTTGCTTTTGTCTTCTAACTCCATGTCTGTTAAAATGAAGAATGAAGAATGAAGAATGAAGAATTTTCTACCGAACAGATAGGGGCGGATGCTGACAGGGCGGTAGCAAATTCTTCATTCTTCATTCTTCATTCTTAGTTTACTTGCTATAGCTTGCCTTGACGAACTTGGCTGCCTTGAGGTAGTCGGCGCAGACCTTCATGCCGTCCATGATGTTGGGTCTGTTGCTGCCTTCCAGCTCGACAATCAGATGCTTCAGGCCTGCCACGTCGGCATTGTTGAAGATGGCATCGAAGCCTACCATGCCGCTCTCGCCAAACTCTCTGTGGTCCTTGATGTGGAGCAGGGTGAAGCGGCCCGGGTACTTCTTGAAGTACTCGACGGGACTGACCTGACCGCGGATTGCCCAATACACGTCCATCTCAAAGAAGACCTTGTCGGCATCGGTGTGCTCGACCATGTAGTCGTACCACACCTTGTTCTCCACCTTGCCGAACTCGTGCGAGTGGTTGTGGTAGCCGAACTTCATGCCGGCAGCATTCACCATCTCGCCCACCTTGTTGAGGTACCTGCAGATGACGTCGGCCTCGGCAAGCGTCTTGGGATAGTTGACGCCGGGGTTCACGATGTACTGCATGCCGGCACGCTTGTGTGCGTCGATGCACTGTGCCCACCATTGCAGGGCGCCGTCGAAGTTGCCCGACTTCAGCTCGTTGTCGCTCAGGTTGTGACCGACGTGGCTCGAGAGCACCTTCAGGCCGGCTGCCTCAATCTCTGCCTTGTACTCCTCGGGCGAAAGGCCGTAGAGCTTGCCGTTGTCGTAGTTGGCAGCCTCGGTGGCGGTGTAGCCCATGGCAGCGAGCTTTGCAAGCACCTCCTTGTGGTTCTGCGCAAACTTCTCGGGGTTGCCGATGAGCTCGCGGACAGAATACATCTGGAAGGCGATGTCTTTCTTCTTCGCATCTGCATTCATGCCGCAGCCCAGGAAGGTGGCAGCAAGGCAGATGAATATAAGAATCCTTTTCATCTTGTGTCCTTATTTAAGTTTCGGTTGTTGTGTTTTATGGAAGTTAAAGAAGTTAGAGAAGTTAGCTCGCTATGCTCGCTTGGGGAAGTTAAAGGACAATAGCTTTTGCAGCCAAATCCTTGGCTAAATGCACGCCGCATCCAAAGGTGTCGTCCTTTAACTTCATTAACTTCTTTTACTTCTTTAACTCCCGAAACTTGAATGTCCTTTATATATTATATAATGTATAGGTTTACTTAAGCACCTTGACGCGGATGTTGCGGTACCAAACCTCGTCGCCGTGGTCCTGCATGCCGAAGTAGC
>CAMJOE010000143.1:0-6499 GCA_946407485.1 uncultured Prevotellaceae bacterium
GTGCCCCAGCCGCAGTCGGCGATGAGGGGGACGCTGAGCGACGCGGCGCCTTGCATCTCTTCTATCACTAAGGCTTGCAACTTTTCCTTCTCTTCGGGCAGGACCGAGAAGTTGAGTTCGTCGTGCACCTGCAGTATCATCTTCGACTTCAAACCCTCTGCCTTCATGCGCCTGCTGACGCGAATCATGGCTATCTTGATGATGTCGGCTGCCGAGCCCTGAATGGGGGCGTTGATGGCGTTCCTTTCAGCGTAACCGCGAACTACGGCGTTGCCCGAGTTGATGTCCGGCAACTGGCAACGACGCTTGAAGATGGTCTCGGTATAGCCTTTCTCGCGAGCCATCGCGATGCTCTTGTCCATATATTCCCGAACACCGGGATAGGTCTGGAAATACTCGTCGATGAGCTGTTTCGCCTCAGTCCTCGACACGCCCATCCTTTCGGCGAGGCCGAAGGCGCTGATACCGTAGATGATGCCGAAGTTGGCCGTCTTGGCTTTTCGCCTTTCGTCTGGCGTGACGTCCTCAAGCGGCTTCTTGAATATCTTTGCCGCCGTCGCCTGATGAATGTCGTTTCCCTGCAGGAAGGCCTCAATGAGGTTCTCGTCCTTGCTGAGGTGCGCCATGATGCGCAGCTCGATTTGGCTGTAGTCGGCGCTGAAGAAAAGCTGTCCCGGATAAGGGATGAAGGCCTTGCGCACCTCTTTCCCCTGGGCGTCGCGAACCGGGATGTTCTGCAGGTTGGGGTTCGACGACGAGAGTCGCCCCGTGGCTGTAACGGTCTGATTGAACGACGTATGTATGTGTCCCGTCTTAGGATTGATGAGCTGCGGCAGGGCGTCGATGTAGGTGCCCAGCAGCTTCTTCAGTCCCCTGTAGTCGAGTATCTTGCCTACAATCGGGTGCTTCCGCCTCAGCCCCTCAAGCACCTCCTCGTTCGTGACGTATTGTCCCGTCTTGGTCTTCTTGGCTTTTGAGTCGAGCTTGAGCGTGTCGAACAGCACCTCGCCCACCTGCTTCGGACTGCTTATATTGAAGTTCAGTCCGGCCAGGCTGTGTATCTCCTGTTCGAGAGCCAGCATCTGTTCTGTGAAGAGCTTGCTTGTCTCCTTAAGCCCCTCGGTATCAATCATCACGCCTGCCTCTTCCATCTCGGCGAGTACAGGCATAAGCGGCATTTCGATGTCCGTGAAGAGGCTCCACAGATCCTCTTTCCGAAGCTCTTCCTCAAGGCGAGGCATGAGCTCGCAGACGTCCTTGCAGGCATAGATGGACAGCAGATAGTCCAGATAGTGACGCATTTCGGGGTGCAGCAGGTAGTGAGCTATCTCGGTGTCGAACATGGGAAGTTCCGTCAGATGCTGTGCCTTGAGCTCCTGCCAATGCGCTTTGAGGTTGTGGCCGATGACGGCGCCATCCTTCACGACAAACGGCTCGGGCTGGCTAGTTTTACTAGTTTCACTAGTTTTACTAGTTTGACTATCCAGGCTGAAAAGGTCGAGCTGCTGAGGTTGCTCCTCTTTTTTCTTAGGTTTTGGAGCCGACGCGAACAGGTCAAGTTGCAAGGAGCCGTCGTTGTTCTTGGCAGGTTGGCTCTCCTCCTCCTCGGGGGAGGTTGGGAGGGGGCTTCTTTTATTCAGCAGTTGGCGGAACTCGAGCCTGCGGAAGAGCTCCTGCAGCTTGTCTCTGTCGGGCTCGCGAAGCTGCAGAAGGTCCATGTCGAGGCTGATGGGGACGGCTTGATTGATAGTCGCCAGCCACTTGCTCTGCTTGATTTTCTCGACGTTCGCCTCAATCTTTTCCTTCAGCGCGCCCTTCAGTTTGTCCGTCGATGCCAGCAGATTCTCGATGCTTCCGAACTCCTCGATGAGCTTCTGCGCCGTCTTCTCCCCCACTCCGGGACAGCCGGGAATGTTATCGACGGCATCGCCCATCAGTCCCAGCATGTCGATGACTTGCAGGGGCGACTCGAGTCCCCACTTCCTCTTTACCTCCTCCGGGCCCAGTATCTCGGCCTCGCTGTTCTTCCCCATCGGCGGACGATACATCCTGACGCGCTCCGTGACGAGCTGTCCGAAGTCCTTGTCGGGCGTCATCATAAAGGTCTTGATGCCTTTCAGGTCAGCCTGATGCGCGAGGGTTCCGATGACGTCGTCCGCCTCATAACCAGGCACTTCGAGCACGGGGATGTGATAGGCTGCCAGAATCTCCTTGATGATGGGCACGGCAAACCTGATGGCCTCGGGCGTCTCCTCGCGCTGCGCCTTGTACTCGGGGAAGGCTTCGTGGCGGAATGTACCGCCGTGCGGGTCGAAGGCAACGCCCAGGTGCGTCGGACCGCCCTTGCTGATGACCTCCTCCAGCGTGTTGACAAAGCCGAGGATGGCCGACGTGTTTTCGCCCTTCGAGTTTATGCGCGGGTTCTTTATAAAGGCATAATAAGCACGATAAATCAGTGCGTAAGCATCAAGTAAATAGAGTTTCTGCATCAATCAATATATGTTGAAAAGTTGAAAAGTTGAAAAATTAAAAAGGTTGTCAGTGCAAAGTTACGAAATAATTCTCAATTCTTCTTTCATTTTAACCCTTTAACTTTTCAACTTTTCAACTTTTCTTTGTACCTTTGCACTCTAAAGATGAGATAAATGGACGTACTCGATAAGATAAAGGCACCTGTTGCGGCAGAATTGGAACAATTTGGCGAGGCTTTCCGCAAAACGCTCTTCAGCGACAACCCATTACTCGAGAAGGCCGTAGAACATTTGCTCAAAGGTCCCGGCAAGCAGATTCGTCCGCTGCTGGTCCTGCTGTCGGCGCGCATGGTGGGCAAGGTGAGCGACAAGGTCATTCAGGTTGCTTTGGCGATGGAGATGCTGCACACGGCCTCGCTCGTGCACGACGATGTGGTGGACGAAAGCGACCGCCGGCGCGGGCTGCCTTCTCTGAACGCTTTCCTCAGCAACCAAGTGGCCGTTCTTGCCGGTGACTTCATCCTCAGCAAGGCCCTTGAGTGTGCTGCCCGGACGCAGGATGTGCGGGTGGTTCACTACATATCGCAGGTCGGGCAGGCGCTTGCCGACGGCGAACTGCTGCAGCTTGACAGCAAGGATTCCGACGTGCTGTCCGAGGCCGCTTACTTCGATGTCATCAGCCGCAAGACGGCCAGCCTGTTCTCTGTCTGTGCCCGCCTGGGTGCTTTGGCAGCAGGCGGCAGCGATGCAGAAGCGGAGCGCCTGGCGCAGTTCGGCAAGCTGATCGGCATTTGCTTCCAGCTTCGCGACGATGTGTTCGATTACGGCACGACCGAGGTGGGCAAGCCGCTTGGCAACGATATGAGGGAGGGCAAGCTCACGCTACCTGCCATCTATGCCGTCAAGTATGGCGAAGACGCGTCGATGCGCGAGCTGGCCATGAAGGTGCGCCGTCGCGAAGCCTCTGCCGACGAGATTCAGAAACTCATAGATTACTCGATAAGCGGCGGCGGACTGGAGTATGCGCAGTGGCACATGAAAGACATGCAGGGCATGGCCGACGGACTTATCGACGACACGCGCGACGCTGCCGTGACCGAATCCCTGCATCTCCTCGCCTCCTTTGTAGCGGAGCGCGTCTTCTGATTTCTTTTTTTTACCCGCGTCTTTCCAAATACGGGAGAGTGTACGGACGGCGGTAGTCGTAGTAGTAGAGGCGGTGTGCGAAGGCTTCCTTGTCGCCGTCGAAGGTCAGCGTTGCCGGGTTCCAATGCACGGGACGCTTCAGCTCGCGGGCAATGTTGAACAGGCAGCAGAGCGTGTTTGTGCTGCATCCGTACTCGACGGGTGCTATCGGGTCCTTGTGTCCGCGGATGGCGTCGATGAAGTTCTGCATGTGTGGCGCGCTGACTTCGTATTGTCCGGCGGCAATGGTCTCCTGCTGCTTCTTCAGCTTGTTGCTGTCGGAGCACTCGATGTAGCCGCGTGTCACCTTCAGCCAGCCGTTGTCGCCGATGAACCTGATACCTTTCGCCTCCTTGTCGTCGGTGAACGGACGCTCCTGCATGACAATGCCGTTGGCGTACTTCATCGTAGCATATTCGGCACCATTATAACCTTTCGGGATAAACTCAACGGGTCCCAAGCCGTCCATGCCGATGGCAGCTTGCGCGATGTCGTACATGTGGGCGCCCCAGTCGGCAGGATAGCCGTTGCCGGTCTCCTCGTACCAGCGCCATGCTCCCCACAGCGTCTCGTTCTTCTCGGGGTCGAGCGTGACGACGGGGCAGATGTCGGGATGATAGTGTATCTTAGGATTGTTGAGCGGACCGAGCCAGAGGTCGAAGTTCAGGTTCTCGGGGACGGGCATCTCGGGCAGGTCGAAAGGCTTGGGAGGCTCGCCCACACGGACGTGAATCTCCTTGATGTCGCCGATGCCACCATTGCGGACAAGTGCGATGGCCGTCTGAAACTCCGAGCTGCTGCGCTGCTGGCTACCCATCTGCAAGATGCGGTTGTTGGCCCGCACAGCACGCTGCACGGCCAGTCCCTCCGTGATGGTGTATGCCAAGGGCTTCTGCACATAGACGTCCTTCCCGGCCTGCAACGAATGGATGGCCACGAGGGCGTGCCAGTGGTCGGGCGTCGCTATCTCTATGGCATCGATATCCTTGCGCTTGAGCAACTTCTCGTAGCGCTCGTACATGTCGCAGCGTTCGGCCATTCCCTTCTCTTTCTGCCACTTCGTCACATAGCGGCGGAAGCGTTCGCGCTTGATGCTGTCCACGTCGCAACAGGCTGCGACCTCGACGCCCGGACATGCTGCGAAGCTGCGGAAGTCGCTGCAACCCTGCTGGCCCAGCCCTACAAAGCCGAGCACCACTCTGTCGCTCGGGGCAACGCGCACGCCGTCGATGGTGAAGCTGGGCAGTATCATGAAACCTGCCAAACCTGTGCCGGCAGCGGCCAAGAACTGCCTGCGCGACATTGACTTCTTCTCTTTCTGATTTGTTTCGATTGCTTTCTTGTTCATAGTGGATAAGGTTAAAAAGTTGTGCTTTCGTGATGCAAAACTAAACAAAAAAGCGCACTTTTCCAACAAAATCAGAAAATAAGTGTAACTTTGCGGCAAGAAATGTCATTGCTTTGCAAAGAATGAAGGAGACAACAGGCCGTTTTGCACCGTCGCCGACGGGACGCATGCACCTTGGCAACGTGTTCTGCGCTCTGCTCTCGTGGCTTTCTGCGAAGAGCAAGGGCGGAGCGTGGCGACTGCGCATCGAGGACATCGACCCAGACCGCTCGCGCCGCGACTTTGCCTTGCAGTTGATGGACGACTTGCAATGGCTCGGCCTGCCCTGGGACGGCGAGGTGGTGTGGCAGAGCCAGCGCTCGGATATCTACGGGCACTACCTGAAGTTGCTGGACGACGCGGGCCTCACCTACCCCTGCTACTGCACGCGAGCCGACATCATGGCGACGCAGGCTCCGCACGAAACGGACGGCCGCATCGTCTATGCCGGCACCTGCCGCCCTAAGAATCTTTCTAGACTTTCTAGATCTTCTAGACTTTCTAGACTTTCTAGTCTTTCTAGACCTTCTAGTCTTTCTAGTTTATCTAGTCTATCTAGTCCTTCTAGTCTATCTAGTTCTTCTAGAAACTCCCCTGCTGCCATTCGCCTCCTTGTCCCGGATGAGGTCATCGCTTTCACCGACGGGCACTATGGCAGGCAAGAGGTGAACCTGGCGAAGCATTGCGGTGACTACATCCTGCGGCGCAAGGATGGAGCGTGGGCTTATCAGCTGGCCGTCGTGGTCGATGATGCTTTGATGGGCGTCACGGAAATTGTCCGCGGACGCGACCTCCTCCTGAGCACGCCCCAGCAGATTCATCTCCATCGCACCCTCGCCTCCCTAAGTTCTCCCCCTAAAGGGGGAGTTAGAGAGGGTCTCTCCTATTATCATCATCCTCTTCTCATAAACGAAAACGGCCAACGCCTCTGCAAGCGAGACAAGTCGCTCGACCTGTCCATCCTTCGCGAAAAGCATAAAAATTCCGATGAAATCGTTGGTTTTCTTGCCTGCCTTGCCGGCATAATCCCCGCACCGGCACCTGCAAAGCCGCAGGACCTCTTGCCGCTGTTCGACTGGCAAAAGGTCCCGACCGACGATATCCTTTGTCAAAACCAATAAAATGCAGGGCAACGACAACACGCTCAGCACGGACATAGCAAACTACTAACGTGTCGTTTGCAATTTACTAACGTGTCGTTCTACATCTCCACTTCTGTGACGATGCGTCCGTCGCTAAGGTTGACGATGCGCTGGGCGTAGCTGGCATCGCGCTGCGAGTGCGTCACCATGACGATGGTAGCGCCTTCGTCGTGGAGCTGGCTGAGCAGGTCCATCACCTCGCGGCCGTTCTTCGAGTCGAGGTTGCCCGTAGGTTCGTCGGCAAGGATGAGCTTCGGACGCGAGACGACGGCGCGGGCGATGGCGACGCGCTGCTGCTGACCGCCGCTGAGTTG
>CAMJOE010000144.1:0-6477 GCA_946407485.1 uncultured Prevotellaceae bacterium
TCCTCCATCGTCTTCATCACCTTCGTGTCCTTGTCGGGCACGAGGTCCCACTTGTTGACGACCACCACGAGGCTTTTCTGATTCTTCTGTATGATTTGGAATATGTTGAGGTCTTGCGACTCGATGCCCCTGGTGGCATCTATCATAAGGATGCAGACGTCGCTGTTCTCGATGGCGCGGATGCTACGCATCACGCTGTAGAACTCCAGGTCTTCGCTCACCCTGTTCTTGCGCCGAATACCCGCAGTGTCAACGAGATAGAAGTCGAAGCCGAACTTGTCGTAGCGGGTGTAGATGCTGTCGCGAGTGGTGCCTGCGATGTCTGTCACGATGTTCCGCTCCTCGCCGATGAAGGCGTTGATAAGGCTCGACTTGCCGGCGTTGGGACGACCCACGACGGCAAACCGCGGGATGTCTTCGTCGGGCAATGCGTCGCCCTCCTTCGGGAACTTGCTTACGACGAGGTCGAGCAAGTCGCCGGTGCCGCTGCCCGTCGCTGCCGAGATGCACTGCGGCTCGCCAAGCCCGAGCGCATAGAACTCGGCGGCAAGGTAAGTCTCATTGTTGTCCATCTTGTTGCAGACGAGCAGGACGGGCTTTTTCGAGCGGCGCAGGATGCTGGCCACTGCCTCGTCGAGGTCGGTGATACCGTTCTGGATGTCAACGAGAAAGAGTATGACGTCGGCTTCGTCCGTGGCGAGTGCCACCTGCTTACGTATTTCCTCCTCGAAGATGTCGTCGCTGCCGACGACCCAGCCGCCAGTGTCGATGACGGAGAACTCGCGCTGCCCCCACTCGCACTTGCCGTACTGGCGGTCGCGCGTCGTGCCCGCCTCCTCGCTCACGATGGCATGGCGGGTCTGCGTCAAGCGGTTGAAAAGCGTGCTCTTGCCCACGTTCGGGCGCCCTACAATAGCTACAATATTCGACATAACTGTATAATTTGCGTGCAAAGATACGAAGAAATTAAGAAATAAGAAAGAAGAATGAAGAATTATTTCTTGGAGCCGATGCTAACGGGTGTCGGAACAAGCAGAAATGCGCCGCCTCGCGGCTCCACCTCCGTTTCTGACAATTTGCAACCGTTTCCTGCCATATTGCTTACTATCTGATTTTCGGAAAGCCCGCGAGAATCGCTTGAAATCCTCTCGGCTATGGTCAGGGCCAATTTTTCGAAAGAAATCGCACGAATCGCCGTCAGCTCGGAACTGCCTGATTTACAACGCGCATCCCATAACTATGCACTATGAACTATGCACTATGAACTAAAAAAAACTCCCATTTCATCGCAAAAAACGCCTTTTTCGACCCTGGAAAACGCCCTTTCCCTGCTGTCGGAACCCCAAACGCTACACGTGGGAAAGGCCTTCGCTACACGTGGGAAGTGCTCTCGCCACACGTGGCATCCACTTTCCCCTCACCTTGGAGGCCCAAATCCTACCTATTTCGTCGCCATTCCCCTCGTTTTTGAAAGTGACATATTGCAAGAGGAATGCGCAAACGTCTTTCTTTTTGTCAGCAGATGCCTCTGTCAAGTCCGGCCTCCGCTGCGGCAAGAATGCAAAAGGGCGTACCGAGACATGGACTGACTCCATGCGTCGATACGCCCTTCCCATCGTCGCCTGTCGCTTCTCGCAAAAGCAGAAGAAGCGGAAGCAGTGGTGTTATGCCTTACGCGTTGCCAAGTGTGCCGTCCATGGGAATCGTGCCGGCCGGCTGGTTCTGTACGCGCTTGAAAGCGATGTTGTTGCGAAGCATCTGCCCGGGGTTGACGAGCGGCAGGATTTGCTTCGGGATGCCTGCCTCTTCGCTACGCACGGCCAGGATGCCGCGAGCACTACCGATGGTGATGTCGGCCATGTGCTGAACGAGGCCGGCCGGCAATACCCACTGGTCTTCGTTGAGCTGGTAGAGCGAGCTCCAGCTGTCGCGCGTGAACTCGAATACGGTCTGCACGCTGAGGATGAGCTGCGTGATGTCGTTCTTCTTGTACTCGAAATTGGCGTTGCAGCGCACGATGCGCTTGTCGGTCTCGCAGTTGAACTGCAGCTGGTTGTTGATTTGCATTTCGCCGTCAGGCCATTCGTTGGCGAGGTTGACGAACTGAAGTTGCTTGACGTCCATCAAGCGGAACTGAATCTGAATCTGTTTCTGTTGTTGTGCCATTGCTTAATGTTATTTATGTGATTTAATGGTTATTGCGTTGAGATAGTAGAAGAGGTTCGGGCTGTTGTTTGACGAGCCGGGCATCACGGTGAGGGTCAGCTGTCCGTCTGCTGTAGGGCGGACGTCCTTTAGAGTGACCGTCTCCGAGGCATTGTTGGCGGACTGGAGGGCGTCTGCCCAGGTGTCCTCGCCCTGCAGGATAAAGCTTGTCTGCCGCAAGTCCTGGCTCTTGTCGCGCGATGAGAATATCGTGAATTCGTACTCAAGTTCGGGATTGAGATGGCTCAGGCGAAGGGTGGCGCTCTGACGCGGGCCGCTGCCGCCGAACTTACCTGCCGCATAGCCCCACAACGCGGACTGCGAGACGTCGGCAGGCATCAGCATCCGGGTCGTCGTATAGGCCGCGCCGTTCTTGTTCGAGCCGCCGAACTCGCCTGTAAATGTGACGAGGATGCCTGTCGGGTTCATGTTGCTGTCCACGATGCTGAGGTATGTCCGCTGGCCGGGCATGATGTCGTTCCATGCGGGGTCGCTCGTGTGGTCGGCTCCGAAGTTGAGCTTCACCAGGCCTGTCGGCACGATGTCGTTGATGGCGGGAAGGCCCTCACGGTCCAGGACGGTGCGCTCGAAAGGCTTTGCCACGGCCTCGTGCGCTGCCACCTGGCAGGTGTGGGCAGCTATGAAGTCCATGCCGTCGGGATGATAGCTGAGGCCCACGGGCGAGATGCCTGTGATGGTCTCGAACCATGCGCAAGCCGCCGTGTACCTGCCCATTTTGAGGTCGAGGTGATAGCCGTCGCGATTCATGTTGTCGCCTAAATAAGTGGTCCTCGCATTCTGAATCGCTGTGCCGCTCGGCACGACGAATTTGAACTCGGGATGCGTCTGCAAGGCATATTGCACGGCCTGGCAGATGCTGTCGTACATCACGTCTTGCCGGTTGCCATAGTTGGCAAAGCCGCCGTGCGTGCTATCGTGCGAGTAAGCCCACGTCTGGTGGTAGCCAAAGGCTGCATTCGGGTTGGTCTGCAGCCCTTGTGTGTATTCTATAAGATAAGTGAGATAAGGCTCGAAGGTTGCGGTGAGACCCGACTCCTGACTGACTTGCTGGAAGGTGATATACTGCCAGGGTTCGTCTTTTATGATGTCGGCGAGGGCCGTGCGAGGCCTGTTGCTGCGTCTGCCATCCACGACCTTGCGGTACTCGAAGGTGTTGTTCGCCTCCGTCACATCAATCCAATGCGACTGGAACCCCTGTCCGCCGCGATAGGCATTGCCGATGACCATCTTGATGCCTGCCTCGTTGGCCAGCTCCCAGAGGTATTGCTCGACGGCGTCCTGCGAGAAGCTGTTGCCGATGGCAAGCACGCGGACGATGCTGTCCTGCAAAAGGCTGTCCACCTGAGCGCGGACGCTAAGGCATAGACATAGCAGTAGGAAGACGCTTAGCTTTCTCATTTCCCAAGTATTTTATTGTATTCGCTTTCATCCGACAACACCTGAAGGGCGCGGTCTATGCAAGGGTCATCGATAAGCTGCTGCTGAGCGCCGCCCTTCTGATAGTAGTAGCGGATGACAATCTCGTCGCAGAGGTAAGGCTCCACTTGCTTGCGGAAGCGCAGCAGGTCGGCCTTGACGTCGTAGGTCAATTTGGATTCGAGGGCGTCCAGCTCAGCTTGCGTCGCCTCCTGGTAGCCTTCGCGCTTGATGACGTCCCGCAAGACCTTCAACAATTCCTTGGCAGGCTTTCCGGCCTCGAAGCCGCTGGTGCTGATGCTGTCGGCAAAGGCGGCATAGTCCTCATCGCTAAGCTTGAACTGACCCACCGGCGGGATCGTCGGATGCGTTCTGCAGAAATGCGTGGCGTAATCGAAAAACTCGTCGCTGTTCAACAGCTCGTTGATCATCGTCGGTAAGCTGTCGGGCTTCACCTCGATGTCAGGTTTTATGCCACCGCCGTCGCGAACTTCGCGGCCGCCTGCCGTGCGGAACACCTTCGTCAGGCTATCGGGGACCGTTCCCGCCGAGCCGTCGGCATTGAGGTGACGGTAGTCGTAAGCCTGGATGCAACGTCCGCTGGGGATATAGTAGCGGCTGGTCGTGAGCTTGAGACTGCCGTGATAAGGCACCTCACGTATCATCTGAACCAACCCTTTACCATAGGTTCGCACACCCATGATGACGGCGCGGTCGAAGTCCTGCAAGGAGCCAGCCACTATTTCTGAAGCGGAGGCCGAGCCCCCGTCGACGAGAACGACGAGCGGCATCAAGCTGTCCACGGGCTCTGTGGCAGTGTAGTACTCTCGGTTAGTTCGCGTCATCTTGCCCTTCGTGTAGACCACTTTCTTGCCTTTCGGCAGGAAGAGGTTTGCGATGTCGACGGCCTCGTTTACTGCGCCGCCGGGATTGCCGCGCAAATCAAACACGAGGCGCTTTGCTCCCTGACGGCGCACCTCGTCCAGCGCCTCACGAACCTCCCGGCATGCGCCCTCGGTGAATCCCGTCAGATAAATGTAGCCCGTCTGCCCGTCGGCGAGCATGCCGGCGTAAGGCACTTGCGGAAGCTGTATCGTCTGTCGCGTGATGAGGAACGACTTCTCGTCTTCCCCCCGGCGAACTCTTAGCTCGAACGTCGTGCCTGCTTCGCCTCTGAGCATGCTGCTCACTTTGGGCGTCAGCATTCCCTTCACGTCTTTTCCGTCGATGGAAAGGATGACGTCGCCGGCCTGCACGCCAGCCAACTGGCTTGGTGTGCCCTCGTATGGCTCGCTGATTACCGCGCGCTGTTCCTTCTTGTGATAACGTATCACGCTGCCAATGCCGGCGTATTTTCCCGTTGCCATCTGGCGGAGATCCTCGTCCTCGTCGGGATAGTAGTCGGTGAAGGGGTCAACCTGCTGCAGCATAGAGCGGATGCCCCATCCTATGACGGTGTCCGCGTTGAGAGAGTCGACGTAGAAGAGGTCGAGCTGTTTGTAGATATCGTTGAAGAGCTCGAGGTTGCGGCTGATGGCCGAGTTGGCGTTCTCCTTCTTCTGTGCTGCCAGGGCGAGCGGCAGCATACACATTATTATATATATATAAGCCTTCTTCATTGCCTATTGAACTTTGAGCATTGGTCCTTTATTTGCTTCCATACCTCTTCGGGCAGCCTTGTGCCGACCACCCCTATGATGTTCCCTGCAAGAAGTGTGCCAAACCTGAGGCAATCCTCTAAAGAATATCCTTTATTCAAGGCAAAAAGGAAGCCGCCGGCAAAGAAATCGCCTGCTGCGGTGGTATCGACGACGGGAACCTTCCTGGCAGGCACCATTACCTCTTCCTCGCCAAGCCTTGCGATGGAACCTTTGCCGCCAAGCTTCACGACAGAGAGACACTTGTAGGCTGCTATCTCGCGCAAGGCCTCCACGGGATCCGTCTTGCCCGTGAAGGCGTTCGCCTCCTCCTCGTTGGCAAAGACGATGTCGATGTAGTCTTGTACGAGATGTTGGAAGAACGGGCGGTCTGCGGCGACGACATTGTAGCTGGCGAGGTCGAGACTGAGTTGGACGCTCATCTCCATCGCCGTCTGGCAGATGGCCTCCATCAAGTCGTGGTTCTGCACGAGGTATCCCTCGATGTGTGCCATCGTGACGCCTTCGAAGAGGGTTGGCGTTATGTCGCCCGGCTGAAGTGTGGCAGCGGCCCCGAGAAACGTGCCGAAGGTGCGCTCGCCATCGGGCGTGATGAACGTGTTGGCGACACCCGTCGGCAAGTCGCATTGCAAGAGACGCGCCTCGATACCTGTCATCTTGCAGTTTTCTTGATAGAACCTGCCGAGTTCGTCGCGTCCTATCTTGCCGACGAAGCCGACACTGGCGCCCATCCGAGCCATTGCAAGAATTGTGTTACCCGCGCTGCCGCCGGTGGCCTGCTCTAAGGGAAGCCCTTCCATCCGTGCGCGGAGCTCACGCTGTCTGGCTTCGTCGATCAACGTCATGCCTCCCCTCGGCAATCCTGTCTGCTCGAGCAGCGTGTCGTCTTTCAAACGCGCAAGAATGTCAACGAGGGCGTTGCCGATTCCAATTATTTTCTCCATATTGTGCAAATTTTTCTGCAAAGGTATGAAATATTGATTAAAGAATAAAGATTAAGGATTAAAGATAAGGGTAAAAGAGAAAAAAAAGCGATTTAAACAAAAATTTTTCACGTTTCCTTTTTCACTTTTCACTTTTTGTTGTACCTTTGCACCGCAATTGCGAGAGAAAGCAAGAAATCTGCTTCAGTAGCTCAGTTGGTTAGAGCACATGACTGTTAATCATGGGGTCGTTG